>CAMUZJ010000010.1 GCA_947165195.1 uncultured Bacillota bacterium | reverse complement strand
AGAGATTTAAAAAAAGTTAGTGTAGATTATGGAGTATTAGGAATTAAGTTATTTAATATGTTTCCAAAGACTTATCATTGCGAAAGTATCACGGTACTTGAGAGGAGATAAATAACAATTAGAAGAAATAGTTCTAGAAAAATTATTGAAAAAAATAGGATTATTTTTGTGTGTTGTTATAGAAAGAGTAAAAAGAATGAAGAAAACTGATAAATATTTTATATATTCATTTATGGTTGCACTAATAATATTATTAATAACAAGCAAAAACTCATTTTTATATATCTTTAATGACTGGGTTGATGCAAATGCTTTTTTTACAGTTGGGAAAAGTATGTTTCATGGAATAATACCATATAAAGATTTATTTGAACAAAAAGGACCTTTATTATATTTAATATATGGATTGGGATATATCATAAGTAATAAGACATTTCATGGAGTATTTTTATTAGAAGTCGTTAGTTTTACTATATTTTTATATTTTGTACATAAAATCTTTAATATGTATTTTGATAAAAAAAATTCTTTAATATTATTATCATTTGTTTCCATACTTATAACAGTTTCCCATTTTTTTGTACAGGGTGGATCATGTGAAGAATTTTGTCTTCCTTTTTTTGCAGCATCATTATATTATTATTTGAAACATTTTAAAAAAGGGGAATTAACAAATAAGGAAATACTAATAAATGGTATTATAGCTGGATGTATACTAATGACAAAATATAGTTTGTTGGGATTTTGGATAGGTTTTTGCATCTTTCTATCTATTTATTATTTAATGAAAAAGAAATATAAAAAACTAATATTATTTTGTTTCATATTCTTATTAGGAATGTTAATACCATTTTTAATAGGAGTAATATACTTTTTAATAAATGATGGACTAAAAGAATTTATTGATGTTTATTTTAGATTAAATATGACAGCTTACACAAATGTTGAAAACTATGGGATTATAAAAAAGATATTTGAAATACTCAAATATATAAGTAAAGAATTAATGGAAGAAAAAATATTAATAATACTTCCTATTTTAGCTTTACTTACGAAAGAGAAAGATAGAATATTTAGATTAAGTCTTGTAGGATTAATATTTATGACTACATTATTTATATTTTTTGGATTAAAATCATATATATATTATCATCTACCTATATATCTTATGACAATAGTAATAGCATTAATATTTATTGCACCAATATTAAAAAAATATACCGTGGCAGTTTTTGAATTATTTATTATAAGCATATTACTATTAGCGTTTAAATTTCCTTATTATATGGAATATATGAAGAATACTAAAGAGGATTATGTTCAATATAAGTATGCAGAATATATAAACAAATATGAAAATCCTACTTTATTAAATATGGGTTTCTTAGATATTGGTGTATATACAATTTCAGGAATAGTACCGAATACAAGATTTTTTGAAGTACAAAATTTTGACTATAATAAATTTAAAGATAATTTAGATGAAATGCAAAAATATGTTCAAAATAAAGAAGTAAAATTTATTGTGTTTGCTCAAATTGAAAAATATGCACAACCGCCAAAGTATATTTTTGATAACTACAAGCAAGTATATAAAGATAATTATACATTTGAAAATAATGTATATACATCCTATTTATTTGAATTAAAAGAAATAGTGTAGCTACTATCTTTAGAGAAACCTGAAGTGATGATGGAATGTGAAATACTCCAATTCTATGGACTTTTTGTTAGGAATTTAGTACAATCTACTTAAGAATAGAAAAATATGAAAAAAGGAGAGTTAGTGTGAAAAAAATATCTAAAAAGATTTTATCTGTTTTTGTTAGCTTGGTTTTCTTGTTGTCTACCATAATACCTTTTATTCGAATAGAAGTAGTTCATGCAGAACCTGAAATGTTAAGATTACAATTTGATTCTACTAGTGTATCAGGAAATGTATTTATATTTGATGTTAGTGGAACTAATGTTGCAGCTACTATTAGTGGTTCAAATTATACAATTGATGGTTCAGTAGTTGAATTAACTGCTGATCATCTTAATGATATAAAAGTAACTTTAGATAATAATTATAATAGTGAAAATATGAAGGTTCAATTTCATGAAAGGACGCAAATAAATGTTAATGGAGATAAAGAATTAGTATTTGTATATGAGGATTTTCCAGAAAATTCACCGCATATACAAATAGTGTCAAATGGTGAAAGTGGCAATCAAAATGAATATGATGATACAATTATTCATCAAGGAAATGGAGTTTCTACATTAAATTATACAATTAATGGTGTGATAGATTATACTCCAGGTAATGGATATGATTACGGAATTGGTTTTAAAATAAATGGTATTCGCTATAAAGCGAATGATTCAAAAGTAACATATACAGAAGATACTGCATATGAAAGAGATGAACATGGTAATTTAATATTAGGAGATAATAATCAGCCAGTACCAATTAAAGATCCACAAACATTAGAACCAATGACTGAAAAAACAAGTCTTACTATAACTTCTGATACTATAAATTATGATTATGATACAGATACCAATAAAGTAAACTTTGTATTTACAATGGCTCCAGGAACATTAATTACTGAATTAGTTATTAATGGAGAGTCAGTTAATGATTTACCTAATACTGCGGAAGAATTAATGGCTTGTTATACTGATCATGCACTTGAAATACCAGTAAATAATATCGATAAAGCAAATACATATAATATAGAAATAACAGCTAGATATCCTAATTCTTCAGAAGAATTTATGGGAAGTTTCTTATGGGATTATAATCCACAAGGTTATACTTCTTCTGAAGATAAGATTTTAAATGGAAGATTAGAATTTGTGCAAGCTGAGTATAATGGAAATGTATATAGAACGGCAGAAGAAATAAATGCTTTAGGTGGAGTTTATATTTGGAATGATGCTCCTAGAAAGAAAAATTATACTGATGATAGAGAGGGTTGTGGTGAATCGCAATTTCCTAAAGGTACAATATTAACTGTTAGAATAATTCCTGATGCAGGATATCAATTAGTTAATTTTGGTATTAATGGTGGGGTATTCGAACCGCAAGAAACAATAGGAACATATAAGTTTGTAGTTGAGGGTGGACCATTCCACTTACAAGCTAGTATTCAACAAGTAGATGATGTTGTTAAGACAACTTCGGAAAAAGTAAGTGCTGGTTTGATTGAATTAGGCGAAGAAGAATCAATGGCAGTTGGTACTGCAATACTTGATGTTAAAGATATTGAATTAACACAGGATCAAATAATTAATTTTAAAGATGCATCTACAGGATATGACATTAAAAGTTATTTAGATATATCTTTATTTAATACAGTATACAAAGGTATGGAAAATCAAAGTTGGGATACAAAAATCACAGACTTAGAAAATGAAGCAACTATTTATCTTCAATTGGAAGATAATGTTAATGGTAAAGAAATAGCGATTGTACACGAAAAGCATGATGGAACTTATGAAGTTATTCCAACAGAGTATATAGCTGAATATAATGCAATTGCATTTAAAACAAAATCATTTTCTAATTATGCAATTGCAATGAAAACCAATGATGCAATTAATACAAATATTCCAAATACCGGGGATAATGTAATGTTTTATATCTTAATATTAGGATTAAGTATTATAGGTTTTACAGGTACAGGATTGTACTTAAGAAAGAAAAAATTTAACTAGGGATACACCTTGATGAGAAAAAAGAAAATGTACGTAAAGTAAAGAATGATTTTGAAAAGATTAATCTTTTCAAAGAATGGAAAAAATTATTAGATGATCATATAATAACGAAAAAGAAATTTGAGCAAAAGAAAAAAGAAATTTTATAATTATAAAATGAAAATAAGAATGTTTTGGTCGGAAAGCGTTCTTTTTTTTGATATAATCCTACTCGAGGAGTGATAAAATATGAAATTATTATTTGGTACAGGAAATAGTTTAAAGTATTCTTTGATGAAGGAGAGATTAAACGATTTAAAAGAGATAGAATTGGTAATTCCTAGTATGTTAAATATCTCTATAGATGTTGTTGAGGATGGAAATACTCCAGAAGAAAATGCTATAAAAAAAGCAAAACAATATTATGAGGTATCTAAATTACCTACTATAGCAGAAGATTCTGGCTTATATATAGATACCTTTCCAAAAGAGGAACAACCTGGTCTATTTGTAAAAAGAATCAATGGACAAGAGGGACTATCGGATGAAGTCATTTTAAAATATTATGTTGATAAATTAAAAAAATATGGAGGAGAAAGCTTAGCGTGTTATCATACAGGAGTTTGTTTAATTGATGAAAGTGGACAGATACATTCTGATACGATAATAGAAAAGAAATTTTTACTTACTTCTAAAGTTTCTAGTAAAAAAAGTATTTTAGGAGGAGTATTAGATTGCATTAGCTATGATTTAGATATTGATAAATACTTTTGTGAAAGAACAGAAGAAGAAAAGAGAAATCATTATAAACAATTAGATGCAAACTACAAGCAATTAGTAAAAAAAGTATTTTAAGAAAATAATAGTATATATAAAATAAAAAGAATATATCAATTATTAAATGGAAAAATAGTATTTATAGAACATTTTTTAGTGTAATAGTGTCAAAAATTGCAATATTACATATATTATCTTATAAACTTTCTATTTTTTAAGGATTTAGTGGTTATATAAAATAAAAATATAGTCCTTTTTTATGAGAATATTTATAAAAATCAAGACTAAAGTGTAAATTATAATTTAAAAAAAAATAAAATAAAAAATTATATGCATAAATATTTCTATATATTATAATATAAAAATAATTTATCTTTACATATATCTTATGTAAAAAATATTATTTAATTGACAGATGTTTTTTCTTTACATGTTAAGAATTTATTCATACTTTTAGGGAAATGGTTATGATAATTATTAAAAAGAATTTTTACTCTCTAAAGACTTAAAATGTAAATTTACTAAATGTGTCATTTATGATATACTTTAATTGTTTATGGGTGAGAGCATAAGAAAAATAGGGGTTCTGTAAATAATATTTAAAAATAGTGAGATACTATAATACTAAGAAAGTGAAAATAGAGTTGAGTGAAGTATGAAAAAAAATGATGTATTACAGAGAAAAAATAGAAAAAATTATAATATAGATAAAATAAAAAAAATAATGATTATCTTATTGCCTATTTTACTATTATTAATTGCTTATTTGGTAATTGTTCCAAAGATTCATTTAAAGGGGGAAGACCCTGTTAAAGTAGAATATAAAGAAGTTTATAAAGATGCTGGAGTAACGGCTAAGTTCTTAGGAAAAGATGTAACAAAAGATGTAAAAATTCTAAATAAAGTAAATACGGAAAAACTTGGAGAATATAAAGTAACTTATCAGTATGATAAATTTATATTACCAGTAAAAAGAGATAGGATTGTTACAGTAGTTGACTCTACAAAGCCAGTTATTACGTTAACAGGTGAGAAAAAAGTAAGTGTGTGTCCGGGAGCAAAATATGAAGAAGAAGGATATAATGCTTCTGATAATTATGATGGGGACCTTACAGAAAAGGTAAAAAGAAAAGATAATGACGATCATATTTTATATACTATTGTAGATTCTAATGACAATGAAAAGAAAGTAAAAAGAAGAATTGTTTATGAAGATTTAGAAAAACCTACTATTGAGTTAGTAGGTGGAAATACTTATTACACAGTAGTAGGTATGAATTATAATGAACCAGGGTATGAAGTAGTTGATAATTGTGATCAGAATTTGAAAGAACAGGTAAAAGTTACAGGAGAAGTTAATACCCAAACTGCTGGAACTTATACATTAAGTTACTCTGTAAAAGATGGTCAAGGAAATGAGACAACTGCAGAAAGAAAAGTAGTTGTATCTAAAAAAATGGATGCAAATAGTGGTGTTAGTAAAAAAGGAGTCATTTATTTAACATTTGACGATGGACCTAGTGCAGCAACAACGGCTACTATTTTGGACATATTAAAAGAAGAAGGAGTAAAAGCAACATTCTTTGTTACCAATAGTGGACCAGATGAACTGATTAAAAGAGAAGATGAAGAAGGACATACGGTAGCTCTTCATACAGCAACTCATGATTATGCAAAAGTTTATGCTTCTGTAGATGCTTACTTTAATGATTTACAAAGTGTTCATGATAGAGTCTATAGAATTACTGGAAAAGATGCTAGAATTATTCGTTTCCCTGGTGGAAGTAGTAATACAGTTAGTAGAAAATATTGTAATGGAATAATGTCTGTTTTAACGGAAGAAGTTTTAAGTAGAGGATATAGATATTATGATTGGAACATTTCTAGTGGAGATGCAGGTGGAACGACACTTGCTAGTGGAGTTTATCAAAATGTTGTAAATAATTTATCAAAGGATAGACCGAATATGATTTTGATGCATGACATAAAAACTCATACGAGAGATGCGATTAGAGATATCATTCGCTATGGAAAACAAAATGGATATACTTTTGAGCCAATTACAATGGATACTGCGATGGTAAGACAAAAAGTAAATAATTAGCACAAATATGTGCTTTTTATTTTTGAAAATTACCAAAATTTATTTTGACTTTTCTATATTAGTGTGATAGTATATAGCAAGTCAAGGGAGAGATTTTATGTTGTTATATCGAAATACATGTTGTATGAAGAGTATGCACTTGTCATTGTAAAAAAATATACATGCAAGTGCTATTTGTAGTGCTTGTATTTGGTTCCGTATAAATAAAAAACTATACAAGCACTTTGTATAGTTTTTATATAAGGAGAAAAAATATGAGTTTTACAATATATAATGTTTTAAATAGAAAAAAAGAAGAATTTGTTCCTATAGAGGATAAGAAAGTAAAAATGTACGGATGTGGTATTACTGTTTCTAATAGTGCCCATGTTGGACATGCCTATCAAGCAGTTATTTTTGACGTACTTTATAAATATCTAACAACTCTAGGATATGATGTAACCTATGTTAGAAATTACACAGATATTGATGATAAAATCATTAAGAAAGCAAATGAATTGCATATGAATCCTTTAGAGTATGCCGAAAAATTAATTGCAAAGACAAACAAAGAAATGGATTTATTAGGAGTAAGAAGACCAGATATTGAGGCAAGAGTTACAAAATCTATTCCGGAAATTATTGATTTTATAGAAAAACTAATTGAAAAAGGATACGCTTATAGTACAAGTGTAGGAAATGTTTATTTTAAAGTGAACTCTTTTCCTAGTTATGGAAGCTTTTCCAATCGAGAAATTTCAAACAGTATTTCTGGAGTTAGAAAAGAAATTGAAGAGGACAAAATAGATGATAGAGACTTTGCACTATGGAAAAAATCTTTAGAAAATGAAATATACTGGAATTCCCCTTGGGGAAGAGGAAGACCTGGATGGCATATTGAATGTTCTGCTATGAATTTGAAATATTTTGGAGAAAAAATTGATATTCACGGTGGAGGAAGAGACTTATTATTTCCTCATCATGAAAATGAAATTGCTCAAACAGAAGCATTAACTGGCAAGCGATTTGCAAATTATTGGGTTCATAATGGGCTTGTTAAAATAAATGGAGAAAAGATGAGTAAGTCTTTAGGAAATAGTATTTTATTAGAAGATTTATTAAAAGAATATAATACTGATGTAATAAGAGTGGCTTTTTTACAAAATCATTATCGATCAGATTTAAATATCACAGATGAGTTATTTTCAATATATGAAGAAAAAGTATATCAATTGTATAAATTATTCTATAAAATAGAGCAAGCAACTTTTAATAAAAAAGTAAAAGAAAATAAAAACTCTCTGGATTATAAAAAAATTCAAGAAGATTTCTTAAATGCCATGAATAATGATTTAAATACTTCCCTTGTGATAGCAAATCTATTTGGTTATATAAAAGAGATGACCTCTGAATTGGAAAACAATAATTTAGAAGTTGTAAACAACAAAAAAAGTGCTATTCAATTCTTTTATAACATACTGGGAATTACAAATCAAAATCCTTTAGAAGTGATAAATCAAATAAAAAGGAAATATTTAAAGAAAAGCCATTTGACAATCCTTGAAATAGAAGAAATGTTAAAACTTCGAAATCAATATAAAATAGAAAAAAATTTTAAAGAAGCTGACAAAATTCAAAAAAAATTGATAGGTTATGGAATAACCATTAATGATCGAAATGATTTTCTTGATTGGGATATTCATTTTAAAAGTTCAAGAAAATAGTCAATACAGGTTGTTGGTTTTGTGATATACTTATAAGGAATGGTAAGGAGGAGATAGTGTGAAAAACACCGAAAAAACAAAGAGGTTAATTAATCAAATTCAAGATAGTAATGATGAAGGTGAAAACACTATGAAAAAGCAAACTCCAGCATTAGAGAAAACATCTAAAAAACTAAAAAAAACTAAAAAAAAACAAGTTGTAGACAAACATTTAGATGAGCAGTTGGAATATACGGCAGAAATGCAAAGACTAGATCAAGTTAAGAGAGTAATGGGTTTAGAAGATGATGACGATGATGACGATAGTGATGATAATAAGAAAATAATTGTAAAACAGAAAGTAACAAATGAAAAGAAAAAAAATAATAAAAACACTGTGCTCATTATTGTTTTAGTCCTATTAATTATTATTGCAGTTCTTTCTATCTTTCTTGCTATTTATATTCAAAATAACAAGAAAAAAGTAACTAGTGTTGAAATAAAAACCATTACAAAAGAAGCGTATGAGTCAATTATTTCTGACTATGGAGATGCAGTCACATTAACTGTTAAAAACTATATGGTATCTAATCACCAGAAATTACCAACATTTGATGAGATTGAAGAGTCAATTTATTACCCTTCTCATGAAGTAACCTGTAAAAAAAACATTGTAAACTATGATGGATCAGTCTATCTATCTGGGTGTAAGATAGGGGACTATGATAATGTATATCGCTATGAATATGGAAAAAAACAAGAAAAAATAAAGACTTCGGAAAACGAGATATATGTGTATCAATATGAGGGAGAAAATAATTCCTATTATTATGTATCCTCTACTTTATATGATGTAGAGAATAATCAAACATTAATAGATACATATACTTGTGAGATGGAAGATTGCATTGGATATAGTTCTTTTTCTTCTTTAAAAGAGATTATTATCTATGATGGAGAATATTTATTTTATAATCTTGAAACTAAAGAAAAAACACCTATTCCATCTATTGGAGAAGAAAAATATAAAGCTATTACTCCAGTAGTAGATAAAGACGGAAAACTTGTTGCATTATTCTTAATTAATCAAAGTGGAAAAGGTGCTTACTATATAACTAAGAAGCAGCAAATCATTACCGATTTTCTGTATGATAGTGATAGTAGTGACCCACTTCTTATATCAAAAGGATATTTTGCGGCTAATCGATTGGAAAAAGAAAATATGTCTATATTTATTATTCATGAAATAACCGGAGAAGAAATATTTGAGTTTACGGATGCATATTCTATTTATAGTGAAAAAGTAGGAGATAAAAGTTTTTATTACGCTACCTCTTCTTACTTTGGAGAAAGAATTGGATATTATATAAAAGATACTTTTGAAAAACTAATACCTAATAAAGAAAAATATTTTAGTGTAGTCAATAGTGATAATACCATTACTATTATTGATAAACAAAAATTTAGAGTATATAACTTAGAGGGAGAATTACTATTTAGTAGTAAAAAATATAGTAAACTTTTAAAAGCAGTAAAAGATTATGTAATTGTAGAAAATAATAATGAGGTACAAATTGTAAATCTTCAAGGAGAAAAACAGGCAACACTTCTTACAAAAAAAGATACTTATACTTATCATCCGCTAATATCTGGACTTACAAAAATTAATGAACAAGAAGCTATAGTATTTATCGTAGAAGATAAAGAAGTAGAAGATGGTGTAGAAGGTAGAGGATTAAAATACTACTATATTTTAGAAACAAAAGAAATAGGTACTCTAAAAACAACAGGTATTGGAAAATAATACAAGCCAATATAAAACCTCTTTTCTTTAAAATAAAAATAGGCCTTATAATAACTGGTTGGGAGGAAGTATGAAAAAAACTATAATAGGTATTGTTGGGATACTAGGAATCATTCTCATTCTAATAACCATTTTAGAAATATTTAAAATATCTGATTCAGATTTCTTATTTAACGATAAGTATCAAAATATTAGTATCAAAGAAAATAAGGAAAATTTAAAAATTGATGTATCTAGTTTACATCTTATTATCAAAGAAGGAGACAAATTTGAAGTAGAAACAGCTAGTCAGTATATCAAAATAAAAGAAGATTCTAAAAATATATATATAAAAGAAGAGGACAATCGCCTTCTTAAGATAAAATCAAATGATAAAATTACTATTTTGATACCAAAAGATTTTTCTTTTACTAATGTATCTATCCATAATGGTGCTGGAAAAGTAACGATAGAACAACTTATAGCAGATAACTTTGATTTAGATGTTGGAGCAGGAAAAATAAGCATTAGTAATTTAGTAGCAAATAATCAAGCAAGAATAGATACTGGTGCTTCTAAAACAGCATTTGAAAATGTAAATATTCATAATCTGCATTTAAATACAGGGGTAGGTTCTGTTCAACTCAATGGTAAATTATCAGGCGTTAATGAAATAGATGCAGGGGTAGGAACATTAAAAATAAAGTTATCAGGTAGTTTAGAGGATTATAAAATAAAAGTAGATAAAGGAATTGGAACTTGTAAAATAGATGGTAGCTCTGTTTCTGATAATACTTATTATGGCAATGGAGAAAATATTATAGTTTTAGATGGAGGAGTAGGTAGCATTCATGTAGACTTTGAAAATAGTATACAAAGCTCTAAGACATTTACAAGGACATATACAGTATTAAATAAAATACAAAGTAATGAAGAAAATAAATACTATGTAACTTTACAAGTGTTTCAAAAAGAAGTAGATACTGTACTTATAGAAGATAGCGAAAACCTATTACAAGTGGATAAAACTTACGAATTTACATTCTATAAAAATAATAATCAGATTCAAGATACTATAGATTCTATTTTTTCAAATTCAGAAATCATACAAATCAAAGAAACTAATAAATTAGGATTAGAACAAGTTCAAGAACAAATAAGATAGAAAAAAATTCTATCTTTTTTCTTTCCTTGACCTTATGTAAAAGAAATGTTAAAATAGGGCTCGTTAGAAATTGGGGAGTTAGTATGTTTAAATTACGATTACACGAGAAAAGAGCAAAAGAGTTTCAAGAAGTGGTAGAAGAATTAATAAAGCCAATAGAAAAAAATGACTCTACATTATTTTTTAATTTTAAAGAATTTATCTGTAATTTTGAAAGATTAACGGCTTATGTAGAAAATTATTTTGAAGCAGATTACAGTTTAAAATTACAAAGAAGTATTTATGTAGATGTTAAAAAAATGAAATCAACTCATTATTATTCCAAAATGATGTATTACTTACTTGAACAAGTGGATAACTATGAAAAAAAATGTAACACTTTTATTCAAAAAATGGTGGACTGTGACTTACTTACTGTTAGTAGTAAAGTAAAACAATTAAATACTAATCATGGAAGAAGCTCATGGTTTTATAATATGTATTATATTTATATTTTAACAATTGCTAGAAATAGTTTAGTTGATTATAAAAATTATAAAGAAAGTTTGATGACTAATCGAAAAGCTGGTGAAATGTGGTACAATTCTCAAAAGTCTTACTTATCAGTCAAAATAATTACAGATATCTTTCATGAAATAATCAAAGGAAATATATATAAATTTATAGGAGAAGAACATTTAACAAAAGAAGAATCTAATTTATATATCTATAAAAATACTTCCTATTTTGTCTCTTACATATATAAAAATATGAAAAATGAACTTTACTCTAATGAAGAAAAAATAAAGAATATACCTACTACTAAGATTGTATATGATAAAATGAAAACTTATGTACATGAGCGAAAAAAAATATTTAATAATTCTATCTTTTATACAAATGAAATGTTAAAACAAAACCTTTATAAATATATTCCATGTGGAGGTAAGATACAAAAAGAAGAATCTAAATTGAAAAATAGATAGTAGAATTTCTATTGTTTTTATCTTATAATAAAGAGGGTGAGATAGATGGAATATATGTCTTATTTTCAATATAATTCAAAAGTTATTTTAACTTTCTTTTTTCTTTCATTATTTGTAATGATTATTCATACTTTAACAAAAGCGGAAAGTACAAAATATATATTTTCAACATATTCTAATTCTTCCTTACTTAATCCATTGACATATGTAAAATTTTTTACATATGTATTAGGTCATGGTGATTGGGATCATTTTATACATAATTTTTTATATATCCTATTGATTGGACCGATGGTAGAAGAAAAGTATGGTAGTTATGAACTACTGGTTATGTTTTTAATAACAGCAGCAGTAGGTGGAATAGGCAATAGAATTTTGAAAGAAAATACAGTGGCCTATGGAGCTAGTGGAATCGTATTTATGTTAATTGTTTTAAGCAGTTTTGTTAATTTAGAGGCCGGAAAAATTCCTATTACATTAGTACTTATTATTATGTTTTATATTATTCAAGAAATATTTGCAGGTATTACAAAAAAAGATAATGTATCTCATTCTGGGCATCTATTAGGAGGAGCTTGTGGATTATTATTTGGCTTTTATTTTCGATGATTAATACTACCTCTACTTTTTCCTTTGTGCTATAATTATTTTGTAATAATTCTAATATAATAAATATGAGCAAGGAGACTATTTATGAGATTATTGAAAAACTTATGGACAAAGTTAGTAAAAAAACATAATAACCAGCAGCCATGGTTAGATTATTATTCTAGAGAAGAGAGAAGTATAAAATTTACTACGAAATCTATTTATCACTATATGGTAGATGAAGTAGGCGAAGACAAAGATTTTATTGCATTAAATTATTTTGAAAATAGAATTAGTTATAATGAATTTTTTGATAATATTAATGTTTGTGCAAGAGCACTACGTAGTTATGGAGTAAAAGAAGGAGATGTTGTTACAATCTGTCTTCCTAATATGCCAGAAGCATTATACGCTTTTTATGCATGTAATAAAATAGGAGCCATTGCCGATATGGTACATCCTTTGAGTAGCCCTGAACAGATTAAATTCTATTTAAAAGAAAATAGGAGTAGATTTTTATTTTTAATAGATTTTAATTATGATAAATTTAAGGAAGTATTAGAAGATACTTTAGTATATAAAACTATTTTAGTTTCTCCTAAACTTAGTATGCCTTTTGCACTTAGTGTTGGTTATACCTTAACTAGAAGTATAAAAGTAAAAAGACCTGGATTTAGAGATACGGATTATCTCTCTTGGAAAGAATTTATGTTAAGAGGAGTTTCTTATAAAAAAGAGTTTGAGGCAAATGTTAAAAAAGATGATGTAGCATTAATTCTACATAGTGGAGGTACAACTGGTACTCCAAAAGGAATTATGATTTCTAATTATAGTTTTAATGCACTCGCAATGCAATCGGCTGTTAATGTTATTGATGTTCGTCCAAAAGATAAAATAGTAACTATATTACCAATCTTCCATGGATTTGGATTAGGTGTTTGTGTTCATACTCCATTGTGTTTAAAAGTAGAGACTATTCTAATGCCTGAATATGATGCCAATCGTTTTTATAAGATTTGGAAGAATGATAAGCCAAATGTTATTTTAGGAGTACCCACTTTATGGGAAGGTATGATGAGTAATAAAAAATTTGATGATGTCGATATGTCACAACTAAAATACATTGTTAGTGGAGGAGATTATTTATCCATACCAGCAGAAACTAGAATTAATGAATTTTTACATAAACATGGAGCTCATGTAAATATTGCCAAAGGATATGGTATGACAGAGTCTGTTGCCGCAACTGCTTATACATTCCCTGGAACGAATGAACCCGGTAGTATTGGTATTCCAATGGTTGGAAATACCTATCAAATCTGTGATGTAGAAACAGGAGAACCACTAGAGATGGGACAAGAAGGAGAAATTTGTGTCAATGGGCCAACTGTTATGGTAGGATACTTAAATAATCAAGAAGAAACGGATAAGATACTTAGAAAACATAAAGATGGAAAAGTATGGCTTCATACAGGAGATATTGGCTATATTGCAACAAATGGAATTGTTTATTATACACAAAGATTAAAAAGAATGATTATTGTTTCAGGATTTAATGTTTATCCTAGTATGATAGAAGAAGTTTTAGAAAGTCATGAAGCAGTCAAAAAAGCTTGTGTTGTAGGAATTCCTCATCCTTATAAAATGCATGTTCCAAAAGCTTTCTTAATATTAAAAGATGGTTATCAAGAAAGTGCTAAGCTAATAAGAGAATTAAAAGACCTTTGTAAAGAGAAGTTAGCAATCTACTCTGTACCACATGACTTTGAAATAAGAAAAGAATTTCCTAAGACATTATATAATAAAGTGGATTTTAAAAAATTAGAAAATGAAGAAATAGAAAAGCTAGAAAAAAAGAAAAAATAGTTTTTAGATACTAGATAAAAGCTGGTGTCTTTTTTTCTTAATTTGTGGTAAAATAGGTAGGAAGTAGAGGGGATAAACCATGAAAGTATTAAGTATCAAAGAGCCATATGCAACATTAATATGTAATAGAGAAAAACATATTGAAACTCGTAGTTGGAAAACATCTTACCGTGGAGAATTATATATTCATGCATCTATTGGAAAAGCAACGAAAGAATTACAATATAATCCTTCTTTAAAAAATTTTTATCCAGAAGAAGAATTAAATTATGGATATATTATTTGTTCTTGTGATTTGGTTGACTGTATATATATGGATGAAGAATACATTGATCAAATGAAAAAGAGTAAAGAATATCTTATGGGAGTTTATGAAGTAGGAAGATACGCATGGGTATTAGAGAATATAAAACCATTAGATAAAAAAATAAGAGCAAAAGGAAAATTAAATATTTGGGAATACAAGGAGAAAGATAGAGATGAATTATGATAAAATGATGCAAAAACAGATGGAGTCTATTGAAGAAGGAACTCCTCTTTTGTTACATGCATGTTGTGCTCCATGCTCTTCTGCAGTATTAGAAAGATTGGCTGACTTTTTTAAAATCACTATCTTTTTTTACAATCCTAATATTACAGAAAAAGAAGAATATGAAAAAAGAATTCAAGAAATAAAAAATTTTATTAGTAAATTTAAAACCAAATATGAAGTAACTTTAATAGAAGGAAAATATCATCCAAAAGACTTTTTTCAAATAGCAAAAGGTTTAGAAGAAGAGCCTGAGCGAGGAAAAAGATGCTATAAGTGTTATAAAATGCGATTAGAGGAGACTGCACAAGTAGCAGAAAAGTTACATATACCATATTTTACCACTACATTAAGTCTATCCCCTCATAAAAATGTAGAGTGGATTAATGAAATTGGAAAAGATATAGAATCTTCATTAGATACTACCTTTCTTTTCTGTGATTTTAAAAAGAAAAATGGCTATAAAAGAAGTATAGAATTATCGAAAGAATTTCATTTATATAGACAAGATTTTTGTGGTTGTGTCTATTCAAAAAATGAGTCAATAAAACGTAAAAGTATGTAAAGTATTAGATTAAATATTTACAAGTAAATTCTCTTCATGTTATAGTAGTTTTGTGAGAATTCACTGGATTTGTAAATATTGTGGCTATAAAATTTCCTCTTTATGAAAGCAATTTGGAAACTATTACCACCAAGAAGGAGTCCAATCATAGTATAAGGAGGTAGAAGAACTTGGAATTTGAAGACAAGACTTTAGTTTGCCAAGATTGTGGAAAAGAATTTGTTTTCACAGCTGGGGAACAAGCATTCTACAAAGAAAAAGGTTTAGATAATGAACCAAAAAGATGTAAAGAATGTCGTGATAAAAGAAAAGCAGCAAGAGCAGAAAAAGAAACTACTACTCAACAATAAAAAAGTACTAGGCTTCGTCCCTAGTATTTTTTATATTCTTTATTAAGTCTTCTAAATTGTCACATACTTGATAATAATTTTTTATAGAAGAGTTATTAAAATTATTATCTATTGCTATATTAATGATATTTAATACATTATCATAATAGCCATTGTAATTATAAATAATCATAGGTTTAGGAGTAGAAATACTTCTATTTTCTTCTAGAATAGAAAATACTTCCGCTATGGTACCGGTTCCTCCAGGGAGTACTAAAATAATATCAGAATCCTTATACATTTCTTTTGTTCTATCAAAAGTAGTTTCTACTATATACTCTTTTGTACTAGGGATATTTTCTAAATCTTCACGGTACTTTTCTACTGTATAGGAATATACTTCATCAAAGTTATTCATACATCTACCCATCATACCGCTACTACTAGCACCAAATATTAAACGATATCCTAAAGAACTAATTTCTTTGGAAACAGTATCTGCTAAAAATAGAAAGTCTTTATTTACTTCTTCTCTAGAGGAGCAACAAATTAATATATTCTTCAAAAAAATCACCTTCTTTTTCTACTATAGCATAAATTATAGTAGGATAAAAGGTCTTTATACGTAAATAATCTGTCAATCAAAAATTTAAAACTTTACAGTAAAGTGACCTTAATTTATAATAAGTACATAAAGGGAAGTGTTAGAAAGTGAAATATTATTGTTTAGGAATTAAAGGGACTGGTATGTCTACTCTTGCCCAAATCTTATCAGATTTAGGAAACGAAGTAAGTGGTTATGATGATGCAAGAGGTCATAAGTTTACACAAGATGGACTAGAATCCCGTGGTATAAAAATTTATTATGATGGAAATCATGAGTTAGATAAAGATACCATTGTAACCTATAGTGTTGCGGTTGGTCAAAATCATAAAGAACTACAACGTGTAAAAGAGTTAGGTCTAAAAATTAAGAATTATAATGAAGTGATGAGTGAAGTTATTGATATGTTTGAAACGATTGGTGTCAGTGGTACTCATGGGAAAACAACGACTACTTCTATTATCAAACATATTTTAGAAAATACGATTGGTTGTAATTATTTTATTGGTTCTGGAGATGGATATGCATCTGTAAAAAACAAATATTTTGTAGTAGAGTCTGATGAGTTTAATAGACATTTTGTAGCTTATAAACCAGCTTACTCTATTATTACTAATATTGAAAAAGAGCATATGGAAATCTATAAAGATTTGGATGATATACGTTCCACTTTTGAGATATTTGCCAATAACACGAAGAATTTAGTAGTTGCCAATGGAGATAATGAAGAGGTAAGAAAAATTTCTTATCAGACAAAAGTGTTATTTTATGGATTTCATGAAGATAATGATGTCGTTATTAAAAATATGAAACTATTAAGTGATAAGTCTACTTTTGATTTATATTTTAATGATAAGTATTTTGCTTCTTTTGAAAGTCCTTTATTTGGTAGTCATAATGTTTTGAATGCAACAGCTGCGATAATGATGTGTCATTCTTTTGGAATTTCTATAGAAGATATAAATAAGTATTTAAGTAATTTTCAAAATGCTAAAAGAAGATTTGTTGTACAAGAAGTAAATGGTAGTGTAATTATTGATGACTACGCTCATCATCCAACAGAAATTAAGGCGACATTAGAAGCAGCTAGGCAAAAATTTCCTAATAAGAGATTAGTAGTTGTATTTGTACCAAATACCTATTCTAGAACGAGAGATTTTACAGAGGAGTTTGTGGATGCTTTCCAATTAGCAGATAAGACTTATTTAACAGAAATTGATAGTAATAGGGAAACTCAAGAAGAGTATCCAGGGGTTAGTTCTCGTCTTATTACCGAAAAGATTGATGGAGGAGAGATTATCTCAGAAGATACCATTGATAAGTTAAAAGATGAAAAAGACTCTATTGTATGCTTTATGGGTTGTGCCTATGTAGATGGCTTAATTAATGCTTATAAGGAACTTTTGAAGTAATATATCATCAGGGGGTTTTATAAATGGATGATTTTTTATCATTGATAGGAGATTTTTTTGAAGGGATAGCTAATGGAGGGAGAAAAGTTTTTTCTGGAATAGGAAAAGCTTTTTGCCTATTTGGAGATTTTTTGTTGGATGGAATAGAGTGGATGGATACTTCTTTTAGCTCTAGAAGAGAAGAGAAAAAAGCTAAGAAAAATAAAAAATATAAAGAAAGTGGCAAAATCTATGATAATATCATGTATCAAGTTGTATCTAGTGAAAATTCAACTGAAGAGTATTCTTCCAAAAAAGAAGAGCTATATAAATTAAGAAATAGTATCTTAAGTACTAAAATAGAGAATGGAAATAGTCCGAAAGAAAAGACATTTATCAAAAAATAGCTATTGTCATAGGCAAAAATTTGTGTTATCATTAAGTAGTCATTTGACAATAGTTTTATTTATGGCCTGTTGGTGAAGTGGCTTAACACATTACCCTCTCAAGGTAACATTCACGGATTCGAATTCCGTACAGGCTACCAGTTTAAAATTAAAAGCTAGATACCGTTTGGTATTGGGCTTTTTTAGTTTTAATGATTATGTATTTTTACTCCACTAGTTTTTTTAAATAAAATTAATTATTATAAATATTTTTATGGTGAATGATATGCTAGAAAAGAGTTTATTAAATAAGAAAATAATAATAAAATTAGTAAAAGAAAATTACGATATTAATATATGCAGAGTCAATAAGATTAACAGAGGTAGTGCTAATATATATAAATTAATAGATAAAGAGGATAATACGTATATATTAAAGGAATTTCAGTCAAAATATTCACAGGATGATATAAATAAAGAAATAAATATTATAAATTATCTTAGAAATAAGAAAATAAAAGTTCCTGAATACATAAGAATGTCAAACGGTTCTTATTCATTTGTAAATCAAAATAAAACAATAACATTACAAAAATATATAGATGGATATGTTTTAGAAAAAAATAGAGGAACCTTTGAGCAAACTTTGGAATCAGCAGAATATTTAGGAAAAATTGTTTATGAATTAGAAAGTTATAAATATAAAGATAAATGTAATGTTGATGGCTGGTTTAAAACAGATTTTGATAGTTCCATAAAAATGTATCAAGATTTGATTTTAAAAGTAGAGAAAAATGAATTTTATGACGAAATAATGGTTGACTTAAATGAAAAAATTAAAATGTTAGAAAAATTAAAACAGATAGACTTTTCAGATTTAAACAAAATGTCAATAAAATATACACATGGAGATTATAGTGTAATGCAATTTATATATTTAGACGGTAAAATAAATGCAATAATAGATTTTGTTTCTGCCACTTATATGCCGATTGCTTGGGAAATCATAAGGTCATATAGTTATATATATTATAAAAATAAAAATGGAAAGTTTGATCTAGATGGATTTATATCTTATGTAAAAAAATATTTAGAGTATTCAGGTTTGAATAAATACGATTTAAAATATATGTCTTATATATATCTTATTCAATTATTAAAAAGTTCTTTTGGATATAAACAATATTTGGATAATGGAAGCACAGATTTATTAAAATTTGGAATGTATAGGACCAATGTATGTAGATTTTTAATAAATAATGCTAGTACTATATCAGAACGCTTATTAGAGGAGATTGAAATATAATACTAAATAATTTAAAGGAGTAGTTTTATGAGAAATAGAGCAGGTGGTATCTTAATAGAAGATAATAAAGTATTATTGATTCATAGAATTAAGAAAATAAATAAACAAAGTGTTGAATATTATGTGATTCCAGGTGGTGGCATAGAAGATGGTGAAACATTAGAAGATTGTATAATTAGAGAATTAAAGGAAGAAGTAGGAATAGAAGTTAAGGTAATTTCTAACCAGCCAGTAATAACTTTAGAATCAGAAAAAGAAAATCAATATTATATGTTAATTGAGAGAATATCTGGAGTAATTGGAACTGGTATGGGACCTGAATATACAGATTTAAGTTATTCTGATAGAGGTATTTATTTACCTGAAATGATTTCTGTAAAAGATATAGTAGATGAAAATATTAATTTGGTTCCAGAACTTATTAGAAAGCAGTTCTTAGAGAAAGTAGTAAATACCTCTCAAAATAGTCTAAAATAGATTATTAAGTAAAATAGAAAAAACTATTTTACATATATTTATTAACATGTGATATAATATAGGAAATTTGATGGGGTTAAGTTTATGAATATTGAACTAAAATTAAGAAAAATTGAAAGAGGTATTTTCTTTTTTTCTCGAAAGTATTTTATACTGAGGCAAAAAAATATCATGAACATTATTATCCAATGGGAGATAGATATTATGAGATGTGTGAGATGTTGAAAAAGAATAATCGATTACTGATTTATGCAGAAGCAAATGGTAAAGTGATAGGTTGCGTGATAGGAAAATACTAAATAAAAAAGTAACTTTATCTATATTAGCAGTCAATCTAAACTATCGAAATTTAAAATTAGATACTAAACTTGTAAAAGAATTTGAAAATATTTGTAGAAATATAGGATTACAATCTATTTCTTTAGGAGCTAGATGGAGAACTTGTGGTTTTTATGAAAAGCTAAATTATAAACCCTCTTTACTGGTACAAGTCTATGATTTTGTGAGAGTGGAAGAAATTAGAAAGAATAATTTATGTGGATTTAAGGAATTAAAATCTTATCAAGGAGAAACTTATGGGTTTATAATGTACGAAGTAACTTTTATAATGGGGGATTATATAAAGTATTTTGAAAATAAAATTCCAACTGCTATGGTCCAATATATTTTTACAAAGAAACTACAAAATTAAATTTTTTTCCTTTCTCTGTTAGAGAGGGGTGATAACATGGAACTTAGAAATGTATCCTTATCTTACGGAATGCAAGATGTATTTGATGATATTTGTCTGATAATACCAGAGCAAGAAAAAATAGGTGTTGTGGGTGTGAATGGTGCCGGAAAGTCTACTTTTTTAAAGGTATTAATGAAGAAAGAAGAACTAGATTCTGGTAGTATTGTGATTAAAAATAATCAACGTATTGATTGGTTACCTCAAATTGTATTAGAAGATATGGAAGATAAAAATATTTCTGTTTTTGATTATTTAAAAAGTGGAAGACCAATAGAGACGTTAGAAAATAAATTACAATCTTTCTATGAAAAATTAGCAAATCCATTAGAAAACTTTGAATTGGTTTATAAAAAGATTGATAATATTCAGAATCAATTAAACTATTGGGATCAATTCCAGGCTATGCAACAATTAGATATTATTATTCAAGGAATAGGTATCAAAGAGGAATTATTACTACAAAAACTCTCACAATTATCAGGTGGGCAAAAGTCAAAAGTTGCTTTTGCAAAACTATTATATTCTAATCCGGAAATTATTTTATTAGACGAGCCTACTAATCATATGGATAAAGAGAGTAGAGATTTTATAATTGAATATCTAAAAAATTATCATGGTACTGTTTTTGTAATTTCTCATGATATTGATTTTCTAAATCAAATTACGACAAAAACTTTATTTATTGATAAAAGAACAAAGAAAATAAAATTATTTGATGGAAATTATGATAAGTTTCTTAAATTACAGACAGAGTATGAAGAAAATTTAAAAAGAGAAGCAAAAAAAGAAGAGCAAGAAGAAAATAAGCTAAGAGAAATTATTACAAAATATGCAACTGCTAGTGGAAAAAGAAAACAGATGGCGAAAGATCGTGAAAAGAAGCTAGAAAAATTATTAGAAAATAAAGTAAAAATACTTGATGAGAATAAAAAAGTGAATCTTAAGATGGAAATTCATCAAGAATTAAATGCTATTCCTATTACGATTTCTGATTTATCTTTTAAATATAATAAGAATGGTAAAAATATAATCGATCATTTATCTTTCTCATTATATAAAGGAGAAAAATTTTTGATAGTAGGAAAAAATGGGGCTGGTAAAAGTACATTATTAAAATTAATTTATGGAAGTCTAACTCCAGATAGTGGAATCATAAAGATTGGAAATAAAGTAATTATTGGATATTATGCACAAGAGTTAGAAGGACTGGAGATGGATAGAACTATTCTAGATAATTTTAGTGATTTAGACTTATCTCTTAATAAAGTTCGTTCTGTTTTGGGAAAATTTTTATTTTATGGAGATGATGTTTTCAAAAAAATAAATGTATTATCTCCAGGAGAGAGAGCAAGAGTTGCTCTTGCTAAATTATCGGTTAGTGGTGCTAATTTGTTATTACTAGATGAGCCTACTAATCATTTAGATAAAGAAACTCAAAGTATTATAGGAGAAGTTTTTAGTAATTATTTAGGAAGTATTATTTTAGTATCCCATAATGATGCCTTTATCAATAAAATAAATATTGAAAGAACACTACATTTACCATCAGGAAAAATATCGTATTATAAATAAAAGAAAAAACAAATAAGTATTGCTCTTATTTGCTTTTTGTTTTATCTAGATAATCCTGTATCTTTCTGTAATACTTTTGGTTTACTTTGAGTAAGATTTGGAAATACTTTTTCTGTTTCTCTATCAGACATTTTTTTACCTCTTAAATCAAAAGTCATATCTGAAACTTCTTCTCTCATTCTTTTTTCTAGTAATAAACTAGCTCTTATTGTATGGATATTTCCTTTGTCAGTTGGGCCAAATCCATATTGACTCATAATTTGATTCTTTCTTGCTTGAAATAGTTCATCTCTTTCTTTAAAAGGACGAAGATTTTCTACTATTTTATTTTTATTCTCATCTAAGTAAGCTCTTATTAAATAACTCTTTACTTTTTTATCTGTTTCGCTGGCATTTGTTCCTTGTGAGATAGCATCTAAATTTGCTATTAAACTATCTATTCTTTGTGCTTCTTCTACATTTTTTCTTAAAAATTCAGTTTGTTCTTTTGTAAATAATTTTAGATTCATATTTCTCTCCCTGTATCTTCCCTGTATCTTATACAATTTTTGTATATAAAAGATTCTATGGCAAGATATCTTTTTTGTCAAATAGAATTTGATAAAAAAATA
>CAMUZJ010000009.1 GCA_947165195.1 uncultured Bacillota bacterium | reverse complement strand
GTAGGACCGGTTGGACCATTCGCAGGACCAGTAGGACCTGTAGGACCAGTAGGACCCATACAGAATATTACTTTAGGTCTATGTGGAAATGGCGGTCTTATAATACCATCCATATCATCATGATTCATATTTTTCCTCCTTTCATAATATGCTATGCACAAGGACAATAATTGAAAATGACTTTTGCCTTATATTACAAGTATATATTCTTTATTTTCTTCTATAATCGACATAAAATACAAATCTAATTTATCTAAATCTAATATAATTAACTTGTAATGAAGTACAAAGAAAGGAACTATTATGAATCTAGAACTAATACATAACTATTTAGAGAGTAGCAATTTAGAAGTAATAGTAGAATTAAGTTTAAAGAAATATCAAGGATTAGATTATTATTTAAATATTGTCTATGATAATGAAATTTCAAAATATAAAGTCATCTATTTGCCTTTACAAATAATGAATTATGAAAAAATATCATCCTATGTTTGTTTTCAAATTATCGATGAATATTATATAAACTACATACTTAAAAATATAAATGAGTTTAAAGAAGAGTTTCAATATATAAAAGCTCGTAACTATAAAAATAAATATATTGATAATGATCTGATTACAATCAGTATTAAAATTCACAATGAATACTATAAGTTTTATGCAACAGAGTATATTCCAAAAGAACTAGATTATTTATATGAACTAATGAAAATTATGTTTTTTTATGCACCTAATGCTGTTCATGAAGTAGGAAAAGAACTAGTTACTTTGCTGGAAGGGAAAAGTACATATATTGGTTATCAAGATTGTATTTATTTTGATCTATATAATGATAATTTGGATAAGTTTTATAATAAAAAATATAAAATAGATCATCTAGAGCTAGTTAATGATAAATATTATGCAATTGTCGACAATCATTTAATTATATTGAGATATTTGAAACATGAAAAAATATTATATCTTTATAGTGATAATCATAGTAATAAGTATTTTTATGCAGTAATAAGTTCAATTAGAAAAAATCAATTTTTTCCATTTCAAAGATTGAAAGTAATGGAGAAAAATGGTATTCATTACTATTTAAGTTATGATAAATCTAATAAATATTATAAGATAATTAATAAGACAACATTAGATAAAATAGCAAATAATGATTTGGTAGTGGAGATAGAAAAAGATGAGATTAAACTAGTTTAAAACTAAAATCTCATCTATTTTTTTTATTACATATTCTTTGGTATCTTCGTAGGATTTTCCTAATACAATGGAAAATTCATTGTATAAATAATCTTCTGCTAACTGAAAATAATTCATATCTTTCTCTGCTAGCTTTTTATTATTTTCCATTCTTTTTTTATTTCTTAAATAAGTTGTTTTAATTACTTTAATTATATCTTCATATTCTCCTGTTGCTAATAATCTTTTATATTCACTTTCTAAGAATTTTTCATCTATATCAATAGGTTCAATATCAGGAATCTTTTTTAATAGATTTTCTAAAGCATCTTTAGAGATTAAGTCTTGTAATTTGTCACTAGTAACAGGTATCTCTATTTTTAAACTATCATCTTTTACTGGTACTAACAAATAATAGTCTTGATTATTAAACCATTTTTCCTTGATTTCTTTTACTTTACAAACTTCTTTACCATATCTTAAATAATCATTAATTTGATACATACAAACAACCTCCTTGATAAAGGTAAGTTTTCCTTATCGCTTAATATTTTATCATAAAATTAAGAGAAAATGTAAGAAAAAAATAAAATAAAAATATTTAGCACTTATGATTGACAAGTGCTAAAAATAATGATATAAGTAATTTGTTGAGAGTTTTTAGGAGATGATAAAAGTATGAAACATGAATTTAAATCAGAATCTAAAAGGTTATTAGATTTAATGATTAACTCAATATATACAAATAAAGATATCTTTTTAAGAGAATTAATTTCTAATGCAAGTGATGCACTAGACAAATTATATTATAGAAGTTTAACAGATAAAAAAATTAAAGTAGATAAAGAAAAATTACAAATTGATGTATCCTTTGATGAAAAAAAGCGTACTATTACGATTAGCGATAGTGGTTGTGGTATGACAAAAGAAGAGCTAGAGTCTAATTTAGGTACGATTGCCAAAAGTGGCTCTTTACAATTTAAAGAGAACATGAGCAAAGATGAAAAAATTGATATAATTGGTCAATTTGGAGTAGGTTTTTATTCTGCTTTTATGGTAAGTGATAAAATTACAGTAACATCTAAAAGTGTAGATAGTCTTGAAGCATACTCTTGGGAAAGTGAAGGAGCAGATGGCTATACTATTGATAAAGCTAAAAAAGATTCAGTCGGAACAGAAATTGTATTACATATAAAAGAAGATACTGAAAATGAAGACTACTCTAAATATTTAAATGAATATGAATTAAAAAGTTTAATTAAGAAGTATTCTGATTATATTAGTTTTCCAATTAAGATGGAAGTAACTCATCAACACTTAGTAGATGAGAAAAAACAAAAATATGAAGAACACAAAGAAATAGAAACCATTAATAGTATGGTTCCATTATGGAAAAAAGATAAAAAAGATGTTGAAGACTCTGAATATGATAATTTCTATATGGATAAATTTAATGATTATGATAAACCGTTAAAAGTTATTTATTCCAATGTAGAAGGTATGACTTCTTATAAGTCATTACTATTTATTCCTTCTCATGCACCTGCTGACTACTATTCACAAGACTATGAAAAAGGGTTAGCTCTTTATACAAATGGTGTATTAATTATGGATAGATGTGCCGATCTTTTACCAGATTATTTTAGTTTTATTAAAGGTGTTGTAGATACAGAAGATTTATCATTAAATATTTCTCGTGAAATGCTACAAGAATCTCATTCTCTAAAATTAATAGCCAAAAATATTGAAAGCAAAATTCGTAAAGAATTAGAAACTATGCTAAAAGAAGATAGAGAGACTTATATTTCATTCTTTAAAACATTTGGAGTTCAATTAAAATATGGTATTTATAATAACTTTGGTGCAGATAAAGATAAATTAAAAGATTTACTAATGTTCTATTCTTCAAAACATGAAAAATTAATTACTTTAAAAGAATATGTAGAACAAATGAAAGATGGACAAGAAAAAATCTATTATGCATCAGGTTCTTCTATATCTAAAATCGATTCTATGCCTCAAGTAGAACAAGTAAAAGATAAAGATTATGATATATTATATTTAACGGAATATGTGGATGAGTTTGCAATTACTGCAATAGGGGAATATGAGAGTAAAAAGTTTGCAAATGTAGAAAGCAAAGATTTAGATTTAGAAACAGAAGAAGAAAAAGAAAATACCAAAAAAGCAAATGAATCTAATGCTGATATGTTAAAAGAAATGGTTGCAAAAATAGGAGAAGTCAGTGATGTAAAATTCACAAATAAATTGAAAAATCATCCTGTCTGTTTAACTACTAAAGGTGATGTTTCTATTGAAATGCAAAAAGTATTTGATGCTATGCCAAATGATTTAGGAATAAAAGCAGAAACTGTATTAGAAATTAATGAAAAACATCCTATTTCTAATAAATTAAAAGACTTATATAAAAATGATAAAGATGGCTTTGATAAATATACCAAAATCTTATATAGTGAAGCTAGAATGATAGCTGGTCTTCCAATAGAAAATCCAACCGAAATATCTAACTTAATTTGCGATGTAATCTCTAAATAGTGTCTAATATGTTGAAAAAGGTCTAAAAAAGGCCTTTTTTAAATTTATTTATGATATAATCACATTAAACGGGGTGTGTAATGTGAAAAAAAAGTTATTTCTCTATAGTGGGATAGGAATTGCAATACTTTTTATCTTTAGTATTGGAGTTCGTACTGTGAAAGTAGAAAAGCCTCAACCAGAGCAAAAGCCAGATATTTCTATAAAAAAAGCATCAAATGATGATATTTTACGTCAAGTTCTTAATAATGAAAAAGAATTTATTAATAGTGTGGACGGCAACGAAATCTTAATAAGTGAATTAAAAATCGAAGATGCATCTGTAAAGATTAATCGATATGCTTATATTGATTTAGATGGCGATAATAAAAATGACGTAATAGCAACAACTGACTCATATTTTGATTATGCTTTTATTTTACACATTGAAAACAATATTATTTACGGTTATATTATAAAAAATGATGAATTGAAATATGTAAACAATCAAGGACTAATTTATAAAAATAAAGAAGAAACAATTAAATATCAAAGTATAAAATTTACAAAAAATAGTTATAAATTTATAGATATTGCTAGTCATGAAAATGATAACTACACAATAGAAGGAGAAGAAGTATCAAAAGAAGAGTTTGATGCCTTTGAACAAAAGTTTTTTGAACAAAAATTACTATCATACAAAAGTATAGACTCCTCTTGGATGGAAAAAAAATTAACAACCCAGTATTCTTTTGAAAAAAATAAATCTTACTTTATCTCCAATGAAACTATTAATGTAGATTTTTTAATAATGATTGATAGAAATTTCGAAAACTTTAACTCAGATTTTCTCTCAGAAAAATTTAGTATATATTACTCCGACTCTAATAATAACTTAGGAAAAATTTATATAAGAAAAACAGGAGAAGATATTTTAGCAAACAATACAGACTTATACGATAATTACTCTGTAGGGTTATATGATGAAGAATCTCAATATATTGCCATTGTAATAAATAATGATAAATTAAATAATCAGTATGATAATAATTTTGATGTATACTATTTCAAATATTACAACAAAGATATACAATATTTAGGCTGGTATAAAATAGATGATTTAAATCATTTATTTCAAGAAGAAACATTAAATGAATTAGAGAATACTGTAGAAAAATAGAACTTTAAGATTAAAAGTTTCTAGAAAGAGAGGTATTATGAATAAAATATATTATTCTTCAATGAATAAAAAGGCCTATCTTACCCTTATTTTAACAATAATTGGTCTTATTTTATTTATATTTCAAAATACAATCATTTTAACTATAGGACTAGTACTAATCACATTTTTATTTGATGGTTTAGTTAATAGAGATATTTTTGCAACGATAAATCAAGAAGTATATTTAATTACGAAAAGAACAAATTCTTTTTTTCATCTAATACACTTTATTTTATTATTTATAGCTTTTGCCTTGTACCTTAGTAAATTTTATTTTTGGGGTTTATTAATTTTTTATCTTCTATATTTAGAAATATTTATTATGAATATAGTAATTAGTTGTAAGCAAGTAAAATTTTGTGAGGAAAAAGAAAACATAAAAGAGTTACTTAGTAGAAAAAATTTTGACTTTTTCATCTATTCGGTAGAAAGTGTAGAAAAATATGATAAAAAAAGATATCGTTTACAATTAGTAGATAAGTATGATAAGAAAAATACAATGGATATAGTTTATACGGTTAGTAAATATTTAAATGGTTACAAAGAAGTAATTCATTTATTGGAAGAAAAGATGGAAA
This sequence comes from uncultured Bacillota bacterium, assembly GCA_947165195.1. GTDB lineage: Bacteria > Bacillota_I > Bacilli_A > RF39 > UBA660 > RUG14891. Next base: position 18,248 of record CAMUZJ010000009.1, on the reverse strand, counting down.
AATAGTTTTCATACATAATTTTTTGAAAACTACATAAAATAAAATTAGCACTTAATGTTGACAAGTGCTAAAATTAGTGGTATAACATAATTGTAAATGAAAGGAAGATGATATATATGGATTTAATTCCAAGAAGATATTTAGATAATATGTTTGATGACTTTATGCCATCAAGAATAGATCACAATATGAAATGTGATATCTATGAGAAAGAAGGTAATTACCATATAGAAATGGACTTACCTGGATTTAAAAAAGATGAGATATCTATCGAAGCAAAGGATGGATATTTAACTATCAAAGCAAGTAAATCTAATGAAGTGGATGAAAAAGATGAAGAAAGAAATTATGTACGTCGTGAAAGAAGCTATGGCAGCTATGAGAGAACATTCTCATTAGGAGACTTAGATCAAGAAAAAATTGATGCTACTTTTGCAGATGGAATTTTAAAAATAACTGTTCCTAAAAAAGAGGATGTAGACAATAAAAAAATTATTGAAATTAAATAAATATAAAGAGTTAGCAATGACTAGCTCTTTTCTTTTTTTTTTAAAATTGCTATAATAATAAAAAAAGAGGTGATTGGATGAACAGTTATCGAAGTAAATTTTTACCTATTTTTATTACCATTATTATATTAGTAGTAATGATTTGGATATTTGCTAATATTAAACAATCTAATGTTACATGTTCAAGAAAAAGTACTAATGATTTAAATATTACTATTATTGAAAAATTAGACACTACTTTAGATGGAAATAAAATTGGAAATATGAAACTTACTAAAACAATTATATTACCCGAAAAATATTTAACAGAAGATGATAAGTACTTAGATTATATTAAGTATTCCATACAAAAATCTTATGCCTACCTCCTTGGTAATGGAAAAGTGAAATTTTCAAAGTTAACAGATAGAATAATTGTCTATATTGATGTAAGCGACAAAGAAACATTAATTTTAAACAATATTTCATTTACAGAAGAAAATAACTTAACCATTCATATCAATCCAAATACTAAAAGTAGTGAAGTAGTAACTTTAAAAGTTTCTGATATTTATACAGAAGGAGAATTGATGACACACTTAAAAAATAGTGGTTATTCATGTGGGTAGGCTAGAAAATGGATTTTGAAAATTATATAAAAGAGACTTCCAATCATTTGGATTTTCAATCTAATTCTTTAGTAGAAGTAGGCAAGGGGATTTTTCTAAACCATAAAGAAATAGATATACTAAATCGCTATCAAATACCTTACCAAAAATGTAAGTCTTTAAAAGAAGTTATTTATCTATTGGAAAATACTTTAGAAGAATATGATTATCCAGAAGATTTATTAGAAATTTCTGATACAATATCAGAAAGAGATTATTATTGTAATACAAATAAGTAGGGTATGATATATTCTACTTTTTTCTTTTTGTAATATAATGTGAAAATATTGTGAATTGACTTCTATATAAAATATATTTTTGTTATAATCATTTATAGAAAAGAGTGATAAAATGATTTATTTAGATTATAGTGCAACAACAAAAGTAGATGAAGAAGTACTAGATACATATTGTAAAGTAGCAAGAGAATATGTAGGAAATCCTAATTCTTTACATAGATTAGGGGTAGAAGCAAACGAATTAATCGAGGCATCTACTAAAAAAATAGCAGAAATTTTAAATATCAATCCAAAAGATATAATATATACTAGTGGAGCAAGTGAGGCTAATAACTTAGCAATTAAAGGAATTTGTTTAAAATATCAAAATAGAGGCAAACATATTATTACGACAGAATTGGAACATTCTTCTGTAATTGCTCCTCTAAATTATTTGCAAAATCAAGGCTTTGAAGTTGATTTTGTAAAACTAGACAACAATGGTGTAGTCGATTTAGAAGATTTAAAAAAGAAAATGAGAGAAGATACAATTTTAGTATCGATTGCTGCTGTAAATAGTGAAGTAGGAGTAGCACAACCAATTGAAAAAATAGCAGAAATTATAAAAGAATATCCGAAGTGTTACTTCCATAGTGATGTTACACAAAGTATAGGAAAGCAAAGAGTAAATTTAGAAAACGTTGATTTAGCATCTTTTTCAGCTCAAAAGTTTTTTGGAATGAAAGGAGTAGGCTGTTTAATTAAAAAGGATTCTATCGTAATAGAGCCTTTGATACATGGTGGAAAGTCAACTACAGTCTATCGAAGCGGAACTCCAGCAACTCCTTTAATTGCCTCTTTAGCAAAAGCACTACGCCTAGCTTATGATAATTTCGAAGAAAAGCAAAAAAAAGTACAGGAAATACACGATTATACAATTGAAAAATTAAAAAAATTAGATATTTTTATCAATAGTAATAGTCATTGCCTACCAAATATAATTAATGTTAGTTTAAAAAATATTAAGCCAGAGACTATGCAACATGCCTTAGAAGAATATGATATTTTTCTATCTACTCAAACGGCATGTTCTTCAGCAGAATATTCTAAAGCAGTCTATGCTGTTACACAAGATAAAGAAAAAGCAAGACATAGTATAAGAATTAGTCTATCTTATAAAACGACAAAAGAGGAAATTGATAAATTTATAGAAGTCTTTAGTAAATTAATAGAAGAATTAAATATAAGGGGTGAATAATTTTGAAGGTTATAAAAATTAATGCCGTATGGTGTAGTGGCTGTCTAGTTATGAATAAAATATGGAATAAAGTATTAAAAGAATATGAGATAGAAACTATTAATTTAGATTATGACTTAGATGAAGAAGAAGTACAAAAATATACCCCCGGAAACATTTTGCCTGTGTTTATATTTTATGACAACAACAAAGAAATAAAACGTATTGTAGGAGAAAAAAGCGAAAAAGAAATGTTAGAGATTGTGAGAAGTATTTTAAATGAAAAAAATAATTAATTTATTATTTATATGGATTCTGTTATTTCTCTTTATTCCAACAGTACAGGCAAAAGAAAATGATAAAATAACAATCTACTTCTTCCATGGAGATGGTTGCCCCCATTGTGCAGAAGAAAAAATTTTATTAGAAAAAATAAAAAATGAACCGGATATTCAAATTAAACAATATGAAGTTTGGTATGATGAAAAGAATCAACAACTAATGGAAAAAGTAAAAAAAGCTTTTGATATTAATCGAAATGGAGTACCTTTGACAATAATTGGTAATACCTATTTTTTAGGATATAGAGAATCTTTAGCAGATATACTAGAACGAGCCATTGACTTTTACAGAAATAATGATTATGTAGATCAGGTAAAACTTATCGAAAAAGGAGAAGAAGAGTTAAATATAGTGGATAGTTTTTCTAAAGAAGAAGCAAAAAGTGATCGAGATTTAACTGTTGATATACCTATAAAAGGAAAATTAAATCTAAAAGATATATCTATCTCTTCTGCAGCAGTTGTCATTGGTTTAATAGATGGATTTAATCCTTGCGCTATGTGGGTTCTACTATTCTTAATCAGTGTATTGATTGGAATGAAAGATAGAAAAAGAATGTGGATTTTAGGATTAACATTTTTAATTACAAGTGCAGTAGTTTATATGATAATCATGTTCTCATGGCTAAATATTGTTGTAAATATTGGTACCTCTATCTTCATTCAAAAAATAATTGCTCTAATAGCAATTGTTGGAGGAGTTATTAATTTAAGAAGCTACTTAAAAAGTAGTGACAGTGGTTGCCAAGTAGTAGATGATAAAAAAAGAAAGAATATTTTTAAAAAAATTCGTAAATTTACAAATGAAAGAAGCTTTTTTATAGCAATCATTGGTGTAATGACATTAGCTGTATCTGTAAACCTAGTAGAACTTGCCTGTTCTGCGGGACTTCCTGTTGTATTTACTCAATTACTTGCCATAAACAACATATCTGGATGGGAAGGATTTTTATATACACTACTATATATTTTCTTCTTCCTAATCGATGATTTAATTGTATTTTTTATAGCGATGTTTACAATGAATGCTACTGGCATATCTACGAAATATAATAAATATTCTCATTTAATAGGTGGACTATTAATGCTTCTTATAGGAATTCTATTGTTAGTAAAACCAGAATTACTAATGTTTAATTTTTAGGTGCAATGCACCTTTTTTTCTTTTATTTATTTACTTATCTAAAAAAATTTTGTATAATAAATTCTAGAATAAAGGAGTTTGCTATGGATAATAATATTATTGAAATTGTTTCACTAGATGGAACTGTTGAAAAAGTTAATCTAATAACGTATTTGCTTAGCGATGACGGAAATCGCCAATATATAGTTTATTCTAAGAGTGAAAACTTCGGAATAGAGGATGATAGAATCATTTATATTTACCGTTTTCATAATATTGACAATGTCTTATCTGTAACAGAAATTACAGATGATGATGAGTGGAATGACGTTCAAAGATTACTTCGAAGAATAGCAAATGCTAATTAAATGAAAGATGAGGTGTGCCTTAGATGAATACTGATTATAATTATATTAATAAAAGTTTAGAAAAAGCAGTCATTGATTTAAAGCCCTCTTTTTTTGATATAATAATTCTTGGACAAAGATTAGAAGATGCTTTGACAAAATTAATTGAAGAAGAAAATGATTTGAATACAAAACAATATTTAATGGATTTTTCTTCTAGAGTTAGTAAAACATTAAAAAATACTTTTCAGTCTGTACAAGAATTGACAGCAAATGCTAAAGAGTTAGACTCTCATACCAAAGAGCTATCTTTATTTGATGCTAATGTTGTTCAAAATATCTTTAAATCTATAAAAGACGCCGAAAAAAATGATGAGATACAAAATATAAAAACAAACGAAATAGAAAATATTAAACAAGATGAATTAGAAAATGTAAATAGTGTTAAAAATCAAACGAATTTCTCTAAACAATTAGAAGAAAATAGTGAATTAAAGAATCAAGAAAATTTACTAGATAAAATTAATTCGATTTATGAACAAGAAGCACAAAAAACATTCGATATTAGTCCTAATTCCGATATCAAAGCATTTGAGCCAATTACTCCAATTGAAGAAAATTCCGTGCCACCACTAGAAAAAACAAGAGAATTGAATGAAATGGATAATAAGATTTTAACTCCAGAAAGAATTGAGAAAGAACAATCAGAAAACGAGCAAAAAGAAAATTTAGAAAGTAATTCAAATTTAACGAGTATAGAGCAGGATAACTCTTCATTCTTACAACAAGAAGGACCAATTGACTATACAAAAAACACCTCAGAAAACGATGGAATGGATTTGCCATATCCAATAGAATCTGATAATATCGAAAATAATCCAATTGAATCTGATCAAACGCCAAATTATGATGGTTTTGTAGGAGAATATAGTGATAATAACTATTTTAATAATAGTAATAATATAGATAATAATTCACAATATTCCTATAATCAACCTTATCATCAAGAATTGGAAAATAACAATGAAACAGGAGGACAAGAACTAAATTGGAATAATGCTGAGTCTGAAACTAATGTATATTCTGATTCAATGCCTTTCCAAACACAAAGCTCTTATCAAGAAAACTATAATGAAAATATAGCCCCAATGAATAATGAAACAGGGGGACAAGAGCTAAATTGGAATAATGAAAATTCTAATACAAATCAATATTCTAATGTTGTACCTTTTCCAGGACAAAATTCTTACGAAGAAAACTATAGTGAAAATATAGCTCCAATGAATAATGAAACAGATGGACAAGAATTAAATTGGAATAATGAAATGTCTGAAACTAATCAATATTCTGATGAGATGTCATTTCCAACCCAAAATTCTTATGAAGAAAACTACAGTGAAAATATAACTCCAATGAGCAACGAAACAGATGATCAACAATTAAATTGGAATAATCAAACATTGGAAACACAATATGCATATGATAATGACAATTACTCAGCTCAAAATTCCTATATTGATGAGAATAATACAAATATAGAAAACAATATTTCTAATGAGCAGGATGTTGAACAAAAAATAGATACTACTCCAGAAGAAATAGCTGCTGAAGATAATAATATTGGAAAAGTAGAAAGTATCTTAAAAAGTTCAAAAGAGGAAGGAAAGGCTATTATAGTTACAGACAGTCAATACAATAATTTAGCAGCATCACTAGATTCTCAAGAAAAATTACTATACGGAAAAACAATTACTCAAGAGGTTCTAAATAACACAAAAAAAGTCTTAGATAATCTATTAAAAAAAGAAATAAATATTCCTTCAAACGGGGAAACTTATTATGTTGAAGCAGAAAATAATATTCAAGATGAGCCAAATGTAAATTATAATTATTCAATGGATAATAATCAAAATATTACTCCACAGATTTATGAAGAACCAGAAAATACAACTGAGCTTCATTCTATGGTTCAACAAGCAGTTGATTCTAATTATTCAGCTGATTCGCAGCCAATTTCAAAACAGCCAATTGTACCTGAAAGCATAGAAAAAATGTTAGAAAATGCTAAAGAATTATACGACGCTGGATATACAAAAGAAGCTAATGATTTATACGAAAAAATTAGTAATATGAATCAATCCCAAAAAGAAATGCAATACGTAAAAACAGCTTAGTTGAAAGGATAAGCTATGCAGACAAACAAATTAGAAGAATATAAAAGTGTTATAGAAGAAATACTAAACATTTCAAAACAGACAAATAAAGAAAACTCAATTTTATATCATTTTGAAATATCCGATAATGATATAGTTTTAAAAATATCCATTATAGAAAAAAATGGAAAAGAGCACGTAGAAAAAAATTTATCCATACAAAATAGTAGTGATTTTTTTCAACAATTTTTAATTCCTCTCATTAAAAAGTTCTCTGATTCTAATCACATTGTTTTATATGATATTGTAGATATGAACGAAGATAATAAAATAACTTATCGTCTAATTACTGATAACAACGATTTATTTACTATTAATAATTTATCATTTCAAGATACCAATTATATATGTGATGTGATAGAGGAAATAAGAAGAAGTAAAATAGTACCTCCTAAGGATGATTTATTAAAGATTAATAATCAAGGGAAAGCAAGTCTTGCACTTTTTCTAATATTAGTCTTATTTATAACACTAATATGTAGTAGTATCTATTTTAACTAGATTTTTAAACTCTTTTTTGCTATACTGTATATAGTAGAGAGGAGTCTTTTTTATGCAAAGATTAAATCTATCTTGGGGTATTTCTTTATTAGTTTTTTCTCTTCTTTTTATTTTAATAGGAATTTATTTTAGTGCAGCTGGTTCTACTACTAAAATCACAGAATTAATACCTAATAATTATTCAAATGATGGAAATTTTATTATTCATGTAGAAACAACAGATGATAGAAATACTTTGCCTATTGATTATACTATTAAAGAAACTGATGGGACAGAATATAATGATCAAGGTAAAAAAGTTGATAGTAATGATAGTGACCAAAAGGAAGAAAATAATACTCTAGATACAAATAGTAATAATAATAGTAGTTCTAGTTCTAGTTCTAATTCTAATTCTAATAATGATTTAGAAAATAGTAGCTCAAATAGTGGAAATAACTCTAATTCCAACGATAACTCTGGAAGTAATAACTCTAACAGGACTCCATCTAATGATAGTACACCTTCTAATAATAATTCTTCCGGTAATACTAGTTCCAATAATTCCAGTGATAATACTACTCCTAACTCCCAGACTATAATCCCAGAGAATACGAAATCTGCCCCTGAGATAAGTGAAATTGCTATTACTCCACAAAGAATTGCAAGCTTTAAAAATAGTATTGAAAACAAATTTTATATTACTATTAAATACGATTATGAAGAAGTAAAGAACTATTCTATAGGAGGCTACAGTGTTATCGCAATGGAAGATTTAAACTCTATTTATAGTTCTTTAGAAAATTTACAAAATAGTCTTTCCGTATATCCAAATGGATTTTTTAAAGAAATGAAAGATGGTGGACTTCCACTAACTATATATTTAGTAAAAAGATTTAACGCTATAAATACTACTGGAATAACTTCAAAAAACAATAGTCTTGCAGTTATATGTATTGCAACAGATTATCCATTTGAAAGTACCTTCCATCACGAAAATTTTCATTACATGGAGTATTATATGAAGAAAAAAGGTGGGGATTTTACAAATTGGAATAGTTATAATCCTTCCAATTTCAAATATGGAAACCATGATCATACCTTAGTATATGAGTTAACAAATTCTCCATACTCTTATTTTGTTAACAGTTATTCCCAAGAGGATCCTTTAGAAGATAGAGCATGTACTTTTGAATATATGATGGCAAGTAATAAAATTAGCGCCTTAAACCAAAACAACAATATTTGGAAAAAAGGTAGAGCAATTAGTAGTATGATTGAATATTTTTACAAAACAGTAAATTCCAATACAGTAGAATATTGGGAAAGATTTTTATAATACAAAAAGATAATTTTTTTGTATTAAAGGTATTAGAAAGGAAAATAATCAACCAAAAAAGAAGTATCGTTCATGTTGATTATATTACAAGCTATGAAACAAATCTTAATAAATGAAAACAATTTAAATTTTAATGAAATAAAATATGAAGTTATAAGAGTAAAAGGAATTATCGTAAATTCAAACTCTGAATTGCTATTAATAGAAAATAATAATACTTTTCAACTTCCTGGTGGACATTATAGACGAGGGGAAACACTAGAAGAGTGTCTTCAAAGAGAAATAAAAGAAGAGTTAGGAATGGATTTAAAAATATCCAACGGACCTTTTATGATGATTACAACCTATGACAAAGATTATTTTGGTAGTGGGGAAAAAGTAATTAATAAAATTTATTATTATTTTATCAAAACAGATATGCAACCTGATATCAATAATTTACATTTAGATGGTGTTGAAAAAGAAACTGATTTTACTATATGGAAATTAAATATTCATAATTTAGAATCTTTCTTGAACAATTGGATAAAAGATGGTACAATAAACACCAATATTGGAAAAGAAATGTCATATGTTGTAAAAGAAATAAGTCATTTAATAAAAGGAGATAATAATACATGAAAATATTAGTAACTGGTGGATTAGGCTTTATAGGAAGTCATACAGTTTGTGAATTATTAAAGGAAAATTATGAAGTTGTTGTTGCAGATAACTTATCAAATTCTAGTATAGATGTAATTGACAAAATAAAGACAATAACTGGTAAAGAGATAGTTTTTTATAATTGCGATGTTTGTATAGAAGAAAGTCTTGAAGAAATATTTAAGAAGGAACAAATAGATGCTGTTATTCATTTTGCAGCTTATAAAGCAGTAGGAGAAAGCGTAAGTAATCCGATTATGTATTATGAAAATAATTTGATTTCTACTATTAAAGTATGCAAAGTTATGAAAAAATATAATGTTAAGAGATTTGTATTTTCTTCTTCTGCAACAGTATATGGTTCTCCAAAAACCTTACCAATAAAAGAAGATTTTCCTTTATCAACTACTAACCCTTACGGTACAACAAAATTGATGAATGAGAAAATTTTAGAAGACATATGCCTATCTGACTCTGATTTTTCTGTAGTAATTTTAAGATATTTTAATCCAATAGGAGCACATGAAAGCGGATTAATTGGAGAAAATCCAAAAGGGATACCTAATAATTTAATGCCATATATTGTTAGAGTGGCTAACAAAGAATTAAAAGAGCTTTCTGTCTTTGGAAATGACTATAATACGCACGATGGAACAGGAGTAAGAGATTATATTCATGTGGTAGATTTAGCAAAAGGCCATATAAAAGCAATTGAAAAAGCAACAAATAGTACAGGGGTTAATATTTATAATTTAGGAACAGGTACTGGATATAGTGTTTTAGATTTAGTAGAAACTTTTAAAAAAGTTAACAATATTGATGTTCCTTATAAAATTGTAGACAGACGTCCTGGAGATATAGCAGAGTGTTATGCAGATCCAACTAAGGCTTATGAAGAATTAGGATGGAAGGCAGAATTGGGAATAGAAGATATGTGTAAAGACTCTTACAACTTTATATTGAAACAAAATAAAAAGTAGTTATGAAACTACTTTTTTACCTTACAAAAACTCTAAATTTTATGGAAAATTAAATATTTAGATAACGAAGAAACATTCGATAATGGAGGAATTATGAAGTTAATAGTAGAAGGACTGAATAAAAAATATGATGATAAAGAAGTATTAAAAAATGTTAACTTTTCTTTTGAATCAGGAAAAATTTATGGTTTAATAGGTAGAAATGGAGCTGGAAAAACAACTTTTTTTAACTGTATTAATGAAGATGTTGATGTGGATAGTGGAAAAGTTTATTTAGAAGATGAGATGAGAAAAAGATTAATTACAACTAATGATATTGGATATGTAATTAGTACCCCTGTTGTACCAGAGTTTTTAACAGGAAGAGAGTTTTTAAAATTCTATTTAGATATAAATGATAAAAATCAAAAAAAGTCACTTGAAGAATATTTTTCGATTGTTCAGATAGATAAAAAAGATCAAGATAAACTTTTAAGAGATTATTCTCATGGAATGAAAAACAAAATGCAATTATTAATTAACATTATTTCTAATCCTAAAGTTATTTTGTTAGATGAACCATTAACTAGTTTAGATATTGTAGTGCAAGAAGAAATGAAGAATCTTCTCAAAGAATTAAAAAAAGACCATATAATTATTTTTTCAACGCATATACTAGAAATTGCTTTAGACTTATGTGATGAAATTATTATTCTCAATAATAAAAATTTAGAAAAAATAGAAAGAGAAAATGTAAATTCAAAAAAATATAAAGATAAAATTATCAATATGTTAAAGGAAGAAAAATGCTAAAAACTTTCTATTATTCTTTACTAATAAATACACATTATACATTTAACTCTTTTCTATATATTCTTAGGAAATTACCAATTTTTAAAGATTTAATTACAGAAGATGCTTATCATTCTAACTTTATAAAAAGTATTGGAACAATTTTTGGAACAATCATAAAAGTATGCAAATTACTATTATTTAGATGTTTTTATTTCTACATAATTTTCTTGTTATCTAACATTCTTTCTGATAATGAGTTTAGTTTTTATCACATTTTTTTAATATTTAGTATTATAGGAATTTTTGTTCATAATACGTTACTAAATCCCAGTTTAAAAAAATATTTATCTATTATAATTTTTAAAATGGATGCTAAAAATTATTTAAAATATAATTTATTTATAGTTACTATAACCAATTTTTTACTAAATATTTTTTGTTTCTATATATTTAAACTGGATATGATTGTAGGAATGCTACTAACATTTTGTCAAGTATTTTTCCGAATTATCGGGGAAGGAATGGATATTTGGTATTACAGAAAATACAAAAAATTTTGGTACACTAATACCATCTTATATTATGGAATAATAATACCGTTATTTTCCTGCTGCTTATTACCATTTTTTGGAATTATCATTAATTCTACAATTATAACTATTAGTTTGTTAATTGGAACTGTTTTAGCGATTTTTTCTTATAGATATATTAATCATATAGAAGATTATAAATTAATATATAAAAAAATAAACAAATTAGAAACCATTTTATCAAATAATAACGAAACAAGAAATTCTATTATAGATGTAAAAAATAAAGATATAAGTATTCATGATAATAGGATTTCTAAGAAAGCTGGCTATGACTATTTCAATAGTATATTTTTTGAAAGACATAAATCTATATTACTAAGAAGTGCTACTTTCTTATCTGCAACATTATTAGTTATATATGTATTTTTAATTTGTTTATGTTTAAATAATGAAAATATAAGTGTGAAAGTTAGTGATTTTCTAAGTAATCGTCTAGGATGGTTTGTCTTAATTATGTATTTTCTAAATAGAGGTAGCATAGTTACACAAGCAATGTTTTATAATTGTGATCATGCAATGTTGAAATATAACTTTTATAGAGAATCTAAAGTAATTGTAGGGCTTTTTAAGAAGAGATTATTAACAGTAGTAAAAGTAAATTTATTACCTGCTCTTATTATTGGTATTGGAAATTTTATATTATGTAGTATTACAATGCACAATAATTTTATTAATTCAATATCGATGTTATTATTTATTTTAATTTTAAGTATCTTTTTTTCTCTTCATTATTTAGTGATTTATTATCTATTTCAACCTTATGATAAAGATATGAAGGTAAAAAAAATATCTTATTCGATAATTAGTATTGCTACTTATTATATATCCTTTCAATTTTCTAAATTAGTTTTAACAAGTTTAATACTTTCCGTATTTGGATTGATATTTTGCTTATTATATATCGTTATCTCTCTTTATTTAGTAAAAAAAATAGCGCCTAAAACATTTAAAATTAATTAAAGATTTTCTTAATATAAGCATCGTAGCTGAGTGACATTATTTGACATATTTTATAATAAATGATAAAATATACAATGTAATTCAAGAGGTGAATTATTTTGAAAAAGAAATTAAATATTACAAGTGGGATTTTGGCAATTGTAGGAATTATGATGATTTCTATTGCTTTAATTCTTAAAAGTGATTCATATTTTGATATGGGAAGTATTAAAGAAGCTTTTCAAGAAATCGATATTAAAAGTGTTGCAGCATCTACAAATATGATCATTGAAGATAGTATTTATAAAGATAAAAAAGAAAAAGAAGAAAATATGTCTTTGAAAGAAGCATCTATGGAAGTAGTGCCTGCTTCTATTATTATTCCACCTAGAATAGAGGTATATGATGGGTTAACTTTAGAAGAATTAGCTGCTAAATTTGATGTGTTACTTGGAAATGGCTATATGGCAGGAAAAGGAAGTTTAATTGCTTCAACTGCCTTAGAATATGACGTTGATCCATATATAGCATTGGCAATAATATTACATGAAACAGGTTGTGTTGCCAAATGTTCCAACTTAGTTATTACCTGTAACAACGTAGGAGGTCAAAAAGGATCCCCTGGGTGTAACGGAGGAAGCTATAAAACGTTTGCTACATTAGATGAAGGTATTTTAGGTTTTATTCAAAACTTAAATAGAAATTATTTTGCAATGGGATTAACAACTGTAGAACAAATAGGACCTAAATATGCTGAAAGTGATACATGGATACCTAAAATAAACTATTTTGTCAATAGAATAAAGAATACTTAAAAAGCCTAATATGGCTTTTTTATTTTTTATATGCCAAAGATTGAGCACAATCTTCAAATTATTAAATGCTTAGGGGGAAGATATGTTGAATTATAATGAAGGACAATTACATGCTAATAAAAATAATCAGAAGGAAAAAAAACATTTTTTTTCATGTGTTAAATACATTATAATTTTTACTATTCTAAGTTATGTATTAGCTAGTATAGGTAATACAAAAAAAGACGAAGAAGTTGAATCGTTTGGTTACTTAGGATTATTATCTTCTGAAAAAGATGTAGAAAGGATAATAGAAAAGTTAGAAAAAAGATTAAATATTGAAATTGAAGATAGTAAAAAAGATGAGTATTTGTTATTAAATGCAATTGATATAAATAGTAACTTGGAAGAGAAGGTAAAAAATGTTTTTTATGGATATCACTCTATTGTAGAAGAATGTATCTATATGAATAGAGAAGCAGCATATGAGTCTTTAAGTACAGTTAGCATAGAATATAAAGAAAGAGATGAAAATATTCAAAAATCCACACTCGGAGATTATAGTTATGTTGATAAAAAAATAAATATTTATGAAGATGATTCTGAAAATAGTGTTTTACTACATGAGGGAATTCATTGCATGTTTTACAATAATCAAACTGAAAAATTACCAAAATCTTTTACAGAAGGAGTAACAGAGTTACTAACAAAAGAGTATTTTTCTATTGACCCTTTTTATATTCAAAGAAAATATCCATATGAAGTTGCTTATATTAAAATGTTATGTGAAATAGTAGGCACTAATTTGGTATTAAAAGCATATAGCATAGGAGATTTTACTCTTATTACAGATTATATGGACCAGTACAATAGTACAGGAATATCTAGCAAGGAGATTTTGCAGATGTATGAAGATGCTTTTGAGAAAATAGAGGATAAATCTAACATTAACTTACCAATTGATAAAAATATTGTTCTAAATGAATTGGATAAAATATATATGGGAATCCATTCAGAGTTAAAAGAGTATAAAGCATATAAATATATCAGTCGACTTACTATGTGTATATATGAAAAAGACCCTCTAAAATTTTATTCGGATTTTATCAAAGAAAACGGAATTTTACAGAAAGCATATTTTTCTAACGAATTACAAGCTAAATGTTCTAGTATAACTTTCAAAAGTACAGAAACTAGGGATAAAATACTTACCAGGGGGAAACAATTCAGTATAAAACAGGAAATTTGACAAAAATATTAGAATATGATATAATGTACGTGTAATTGATGGCACATTATTCTAGTCAATTACTTTGCTAGGAAGACGAGATTAAACAATCGTTAAAGGGCATATCTGTGAAACCTTTGGTGTTTGCTTCATACGCCCAGTTTGGGGTGAATGCTGGAGAAGTTGAATATTGGGCGACCGTAATGGCATACGATCATCGACCCAATATTTGTGGAGACCTATTTTTGTGTAGGACCTATACGCCTTGAAAAAAAATAAAATAAAAAGGATGATGGATTTTATACGGAATAGGATAGAACCTGCATGTGGCGAAAGTTATGTGCAGTGTAGCCTGTCTTGAGTGAAAGTATTGGGATAAATGATCTTGCTTATTAAATTGGCCGATTTAAATAAGTATTGCATTTTGAAATTATTTTTGCAAAAAAGAACTAATAGTAAAGTGTTGGTGGGGAAATCTCCTAGAGTGCTAATTAATATAGGATTGCAGTGGACACTAAGTGGTAATCAAGTCGTATGAATTGGCGACATCATATTGATTCATTTAAAGGGGAACCGCAATTTTGGTAACGAAGTTGTAAGAATCAGGGAAATCCTACTTGACCTAAGGTTCAAAGTTAACTATATTAAAGCCAAACAATTAATTAGTATTCAAAAGTAGATTATCTACTTTTTTTTTGATATTATATTAGTATAGTATATAATATTAAGGAGAATGAGGTATATATGTTTAAAAAGAAAAATAATGAATTAGAAAATTTAATTGCTGTTACAAAGAAGAAAGAAAAAATAAAAAAGGAAACAGTAAATTGGTCTTGGATTGGTAAAATAGTACTTATTTCTTTTACTATATCTTTTTGTATGAGTCTGATAGCACAAATGACAATTCCTAATTTATCTCTTTTATTTGGTATTTTAGTAACATTATTATTTATATTTATTGGTATTATGTTTGATATTGTTGGAGTATCCGTTACTGGTGCAGATGAAGCAGTATTTCACTCTATGAATTCGAGAAAAGTAAAAGGAGCAAATGTAGCAGTTAAATTTAAAAAGAATGCAGAAAAAGTATCTAGCTTTTGTTGTGATGTAATAGGGGATATTTGTGGTATTGTATCAGGTGCAGCAGGAACTACTATCTCTTTGTCAATCGCAAATAGTACCGGAATTAGTATATTATTATCCACTTTAATTGTATCAGCAATCATAGCTTCTTTAACAATTGGTGGAAAAGCAATAGGAAAAAGTTTTGCCATTAATAAAAGTGACATAATTTTATATGAATTTGCAAAGCTTATTTCTAATTTTTACAAATCCAAAAACTAAATTAAGTAATTTTTTTAACATTTCTAAGAGATGTTAGATAGATAATTCAGTTGAGGTACCTGATCTGACTTGACGTTTTTAATTTATATACTTGTTTTTTACTTTTAAATATAGTAAAATGAAAACGTTTTGGGGTGATATTATGATACAAGTAAATAATGTAAGTTTAAAGTTTGGAAAAAGAACTTTATTTGAAGATGTTAATATTAAATTTACAAACGGCAATTGCTATGGACTTATAGGGGCAAATGGAGCAGGAAAATCAACATTTTTAAAACTTCTTTCAGGAGAGATTGAAACTACTTCAGGAGAAGTAATTATTAGTAAGAATGAAAGATTGTCCTTTTTAAGACAAGACCATTACCAGTATGAAGATAAACGAGTTATTGATGTAGTCATAATGGGAAACAGTAGACTTTATGAAATTATGGAAGAGAAAGATAAAATGTATTCTCAAACAGAATTTAGCGATGAAGACGGAATGAAATTAGCTAATTTAGAAGCAGAATTTATGGATTTAGATGGATGGAATGCTGAACCGGATGCTTCCCAATTATTGAGTAATTTGGGAATTCCTGTTGAGGAGCACTATTTAAGTATGAAGGAATTACCGGTAAAATCAAGGGTAAAAGTTTTACTTGCACAGGCACTATTTGGTAATCCTGATATATTATTATTAGATGAACCTACCAATAGTTTGGATTTAGAAGCAATTAGATGGTTAGAAGAATTCTTAATTAATTTTAATAATACAGTAATTATAGTTTCTCATGATAGACATTTTTTAAATAAAGTTTGTACTCATATAGCAGATATTGATTATGGTAAAATCAAATTATACGTAGGTAACTATGACTTCTGGTATGAATCTAGTGAACTAATACAAAAACAAATGAAAGAGTCAAATAAGAAGAAAGAAGATAAAATAAAAGAATTACAATCATTTATTGCTAGGTTTTCTGCTAATGCTTCCAAATCAAAACAGGCAACTTCTAGAAAAAAGATGCTTGAAAAAATTCAATTAGATGAAATTATACCATCTTCTAGAAAATATCCTTACATTGACTTTAAAATTGAAAAGCCCTCTGGAAAAGAAATATTAAAAGTAGAAAATTTAACAAAGATAATTGACGGCAAAAAAATATTAGATAAAGTTTCATTTACAATCTTAAAAGGAGATAAAGTCTGCTTTATTGCCCAAGATGATATGGTAAAAACTGCATTATTTAATATATTAATAGGAAAAGAAAAATATGATAAAGGTTCTATTGAATGGGGGAAAACAATTAATTTTGGTTACCTACCACAAGATAATACTGAATATTTTAATTCGGAAAAAAACATTATCGAATGGATAGGACAGTATTACGACATTAAAGATGAAACCATTTTACGAGGATTTTTAGGAAGAATGCTTTTCTCTGGCGAGGATGTATTTAAAAAAGTAAATATTTTATCAGGTGGAGAAAAAGCTAGATGTATGCTATCTAAGATTATG
Source organism: uncultured Bacillota bacterium (assembly GCA_947165195.1). Lineage (GTDB taxonomy): Bacteria > Bacillota_I > Bacilli_A > RF39 > UBA660 > RUG14891. The sequence goes on along the minus strand of CAMUZJ010000009.1, from coordinate 1,002 downwards.
CTAGAACAACCAAATTTCTTAATTTTAGATGAGCCAACCAATCATTTAGATTTAGAGAGTATAACATCTCTTAATAAGGGACTATGCAACTTTCAAGGAGAAGTTTTATTTACATCAAGGGATTATGAACTAAATAGTACAGTTGCGAATAGAATAATCGAAATTACTAGTGACGGAAATATTATAGATAGAAGTATTCCTTATGAGGAATATTTGGATAAACAAAATAAAATGAATTCCTAAAATTTTAGGAATTTTTTATATTTTTATGATATAATAAAGTTAGAAAGTTTGCATAATAATACCAAATTAAAAACAATATAAAAAAGTAGGAGGTTTTTTATGGGAATCGTATATGAACAAGCACTTAAATTTAAAAATAAATATCCATTTACAATTGGTTGGAGAATTAAAAAAAATTCTGAAGTAATTCAAAAACATTTAAACCCAGGAGAAGTTCCAATTTATACATTTGTAGCTCAAAAAAATGATAATCCAATTGATATTATATCAACAGCTGTTATTTGTTTGACAAACAAAAGAATATTAATAGGAAGAAAAAGGGTAATTATTGGATATTTTTTAGATTCAATTACTCCTGATATGTTTAATGATTTAAAAGTGAAAAGTGGTATTTTTTGGGGCAAAATATATATTGATACAGTAAAAGAGTTCGTTACTTTATCCAATATTTCAAAAGATGCTCTAGCTGAAATAGAAGCTAATATTTCTGATTATATGATGGAAGCAAAAAAACTATATCCTTCATTTGGAGAAAAAAATCGTTAATATATAAAATAATTGGACTTTTGAAAGTCTTTTTTTATGAAAACATAGTAAAACAAGTCACATATATTTATTTTTTTCATAAATTATATTAAATTTGTTGAAATTTTATATTTCATTTGTTATAATCTTAATTGCGATGGGGCTTTAGCCAAGTGGTAAGGCGTGGGTCTGCAACACCCTGATCATCGGTTCAAATCCGTTAGGCCCCTCCAT
>CAMUZJ010000008.1 GCA_947165195.1 uncultured Bacillota bacterium | reverse complement strand
GTCATTGGTGCTTTACGTCCTACTGGAGCACGTCCTTCACCACCACCATGTGGATGGTCATTAGGATTCATAACAGAACCACGAACTGTTGGGCGAATACCCATATGACGTGTACGTCCTGCTTTTCCTACTTTAACAAGTGAAGAATCTTCATTTCCAACTTCTCCAACTGTTGCCATACATGTTCCTAAAACTTTTCTTTGTTCACCACTTGATAAACGAATCATAACATAGTTACCTTCACGACCAAGGATTTGTGCGGATGAACCAGCACTTCTTGCTAATTCTCCACCTTTTCCAGGACGAAGTTCAATATTATGAACCATAGTACCAACTGGAATATTCATAATTGGTAAAGCGTTACCAACTTTAATATCAGCTGCTTCTCCTGATTCAATTGTTTGTCCAACAACTAAACCTTTTGGAGCAATGATATATCTTTTTTCACCATCTGCATAATTGATTAATGCAATATTTGCAGTTCTATTTGGATCATATTCGATACTTGCTACTGTTCCAGGTACGTTAGCTTTATTTCTTTTAAAATCAATGATACGATATTTTCTTTTTGCTCCTCCACCTTGATGACGAACAGTTATCTTACCTTGATTATTACGTCCACCATTTTTTCTCATTGTAACAACAAGAGATTTTTCAGGAGTGCTAGTTGTAATTTCTTCATTAATTAATGCACTCATTTTTCTACGGCCTGGTGTAGTAGGTTTATAATTTCTGATTGCCATTATTTATTCTCCTCCTTAACCAAGATCAATTGTTTGTCCTTCTGCAAGAGTAACAATTGCTTTTTTTGAACGATTCGTTAATCCTGTATAACGACCAACTCTTCTTTTCTTTACTTTTACGTTAATAGTTCTAATTGCTTTTACTTTAACGTTAAATAATTTTTCGATTGCTTCTTTAATCTCAGTTTTCTTAGCTTTTGGATCTACTTTAAAAGTATATTTTCCTTCCATTTTAGCAGCTTCTGATTTTTCAGTAATCACTGGTGCTTTAATTATTTCTAAATATTTAGTGTCTTTCATTATGCAAGCACCTCCTCAACTTGTTTTAATGCTTCTTCTGTTATAACCATAACATCTGTTGATACAACATCTAAAACACTTAATTCTTCTGCAGATATTAAAACTACATTTTTCATATTTCTTGAAGCTAATATTGTATTATCATCGAATTCTTTAACTACTAATAATACTTTTTTATCAGCTATTTTTAATGTATCAAGAAGAGCTACCATATCTTTTGTTTTAGCATTTTCCATAGATAATTTTTCTATAACGATTAATGCTTTTTCTGCTACTTTTTCACTTAACGCAGATTTTAGTGCAATTCTTCTTTCTTTACGATTTTGTTTTTTGCTATAATCCCTTGGCACTGGAGTTCCATAAGTACCACCATGTACCCATTGTACAGCTCTAATAGATCCTTGACGTGCGTGTCCAGTTCCTTTTTGTTTCCATGGCTTTCTTCCACCACCTGAAACTTCTGAACGGTTCTTTGCCTTGTGTGTTCCTTGTCTTAATGAAGCCATTGCTAAAATAATAGCATCATTTAAAACATTGTTGTTTGGGGTAATTCCAAATATTTCTTCATTTAAATTAATGTCCTTTACTTTTTCACCTTTAAGATTTAAAAGTTCTACTTTTTTCATCTACGATTCCTCCTTTCGCAACATATATTTACAAATTTTTCTTTCATATAATATATATAACGATAATTATTCTGCGTTTTCTACTGTTTCTTCAGTTGTTTCTGTTACTTCTTCAACTACTGGTTCAACATAAGAAACTAATTCAGCAGATTGTCTTTTTACATTTGGCATTTTAACTGCTGTACGAATCATAACTAATGATTTCTTTGGACCAGGGACATTACCCTTAATTAAGATAACATTGTTATCCGTATCAATTGATACAACTTCTAGATTTTGAACTGTTCTTTGAACATTACCCATTTGTCCAGGCATCTTTTTACCTTTTAACACGTGCATTGGTAACATAGTACCTAATGATCCAACACCTCTATGATATTGTGATCCATGTCCCATAGGACCTCTTGATTGATTATGACGTTTAATAACACCTTGGAAACCTTTACCTTTACTAGTTCCAGTAACGTCAACCATTTCCCCTTCGCTAAAAATGTCTACACCAATAGTTTGTCCTAAAGTGTATTCATTAATATTAACTCCTCTAATTTCTCTTAAGAAGCGCTTAGGTGATGTATTTGCTTTATTTGTATGACCTTGTGATGGTTTATTACTTAAACTTTCTCTGATTGATTCAGTAGCAAGTTGTACTGCTTCATAACCATCTTTTTCTACTGTTTTAATTTGAGTAACAACATTTGGTTCTACTTCAACAACAGTAACCGGAATTAATTTACCTTCTTTGGTAAACACTTGAGTCATTCCGATCTTTTTACCTAAGATTCCTTTCATTTGTTTTTCCTCCTACATTATTTTGTTTTGATTTCAATATCTACACCGCTTGGTAAATCTAAATGAGCTAACGCATCAATAGTTTCCTTGCTAGGATTTTTGATATCAATAAGTCTTTTGTGTGTACGCATTTCGAATTGTTCACGAGAATCTTTGTATTTATGAACAGCTCTTAAAATTGTAAACTTTTCAATTTCTGTTGGAAGTGGTACTGGACCAGAAATATTTCCACCAGATCTTCTAACAGTCTCTACAATCTTTTTTGCTGCATTATCTAGGATTCTGTGATCATATCCTTTAATTCTAATACGAATTTTTTCACTTGACATTGTAAATCCTCCCTTCGCCTATATCTAGTATAGACTTGCTCCGTGTGAATAACCCGATAACCAATTAGCAACACCACCTGGTGTATCGACAACCTCGCACATCTAAGCAGTCACACGTGATTAATTATAACAAGAGAAATAGTATTTTGCAAGTGTTTTTTTTTAGTTTTTTCGTTATTTTATAATACTTCTCAAAATTATAATTTTTTTATATTTTTTTCTTTACTTGACACTATGTTACATTTTATATAAAAATTATTTTTCTAAAGAATTTTTCCCTATTATTTTTAAAGAGGCAGGTATAATCAAATCATTTCCAAATTTTTTATTTAGATCATCTATTGTTTTTTGAATCTCAGAATTATCTTCTTTTTCTTCTTCTATTTCAAATATAGAAATCTGTTTATTCTTATGTTCTGTTAATTCGGATAATCTAACTCCTATTAGTCTTAAAGATATTCCTTTAAAATTCTTATCAAATATCTCTACTACTTTTTTATAAATTTCTCTTGTATCATCCGTAGAATTACTCAATTTTTCCTGTGCACTATAACTTATAAACTGATTATCTTTAAAAATAACGCTTACAGTATTTGCATATTTACCTTTTTCTCTTAATTCTCTTGTAACTCTTTCTGTTTGTCTTAATAAGTATTCTTTTAATTTATCAGTATCTACCGTATCATATTTTAATGTTTCTGTTGTACTTATACTATTATTTTTATGATAATTTTCTTCATTTACTTCACTATCATCTATTCCCCAGGAAGCTTTTCTTAAGTATTCTGCTTGCTTTTTAAATTTCTTTTCTAATTTTCCTAATGGTGTATGAGCTAATTCTTCAATTGTATGGATATTCATATTATATAGTTCTTGTGTTGTCTTTTTTCCTACCATAAATAATTCACTAACATCTAATGGCCATAGTTTTGTTACGATTTCATCTTTATATAAGGTATGTACTTTATCTGGCTTTTCAAAATCAGATGCCATTTTAGCGCATAGTTTATTATTTCCTATTCCAACGTTTACGGTAAAGCCAAACTTTTCTTTAATTTCATCTTTTATTTTGTGTGCTAATTTTACATAGTCTTTATATAGGTAATTTGTCCCAGTCATATCAATAAAACATTCATCTATGGAAAATTCTTCTATATTAGGAGAATAATTTTTTAAGTAGTTTTTAAATAGATGGGACATTTCTATATAAAATTCTCTATTAGCTTCAAATATTTGCAAATTAGGGCATTTCTTTTTTGCTTGATAAATTGGTTCTGCAGTTACTATTCCATATTTTTTAGCAACTGGAGATTTTGCTAAAACGATACCTCTTCTTTCTTTTTCATCTCCTCCTATAACAGATGGTATTTTTCTTATATCTTCTTTATAGCCTTGTTTTAATAGATATACTGCTGTCCAAGAGAGAAACGCATTATTTACATCTATATGAAATATAATTCTTTCCATAAAAAATTCCTTTCAAAAAAGATAGAGTAACTCTATCTTCCATTTTTAATATTGATTCGTATTTAAGCAAAACAAGGCATATACTGGAATATATCGTATTTCTTTTTTCGTTTGAAAATTATTTTCTGTTATTCTATATCCTTCTTCTACTGTAAACTTTTTCATAAATACTGATAATGATTTGGCTTTTGAATTTGTTCTTGTAATAATTTCAATAGGTATTATTTTTCCCATTCTATTTTGAATTACAAAATTAACTTCTGCTTTTCCCTCTGATTGGTAATAGTACAAAGAATAGTTAGCTTCTACTAAAGTTTTAGCAACATGATTTTCATATAGTGTTGCTTTTATGTCTTCATTACTTATAAATTGTTTATAGTTTAGATGAAACATAGAATAAAGTAGTCCATCATCTGGTAAATATAGTTTAAAGCTATCTTTTTCTTTACAGCTACTTAATGGAGATTTTACTTCTTTTACTTTATAACTTCTATATACTAATTGGTTATTTATTAAATAATTGATAGAACTTTCATATTCTTTGGCTCTTCTACCATTTCCTATAATTCCATATTGGAATTTTTTATTTTCTTTCTTTAATTGTTCTGGTATAGAGTTTAATACTTCTAATCCTCTTGAGATATCTATTAGATTTTCGTTTAAAGCAATTTCTTTTTTATAAATATCTAGTACTTTTTGTTTAATAGCATCTAATTCAAATGGACTTTTCCCCATCTTTTCTGCGATGACTACTTCTGGAAAACCTCCTGTTACTAAATATTGTTGAAATAAGTCAAGAACTACTTTATGAAATGGGCAAGTTTTTCTTTTTTCAAATGATTCTCTAATAATATTGGCTAAATTTCTTTCATCATGTGCCCATAAATATTCTTCAAAGTCCATTTCCATCATACTTTTAAATTGAATTTCTTCTCCTTTAAATTCTGTTAGTTTTTCTCTTCTTGAAGTAATTCCAATGATATGGTATTTACTGTGATCACTTCCAAAAAGTTTCATTCCTTTTACTATTTCAGTACTAATTAAGTTATCTAGTATTACTAAGGTATCTTCTTTTAATATGGTTTCTCCAGAAATTAAAGATAAGTTTACTATTATTTTTTCTATAGATTTTTCTTTTCTAAATAACTCTTCTAATTGAAAGTTATTATCTGTATTGAAATATACTACATTTTTATATTCTTTTTCTCCAAACCTCAATATTGTAAATGTTTTTCCTATTTGTTTGCTGCCATATATCAGTAATGGTTTCCCAACATTATCTTTTTTCCACTTACGAAGGAAAGACTCTATTTTACGCTCCATAAATTGCTACCTCCATCCATATTTTCTAAATCGAGTATACGTTTTTTGACTAATAAAGTCAATGTTATTTCATAGAAAAAAGGGCATTGCCCTTATTATATATTAGATTTATTATTTTGCAAGCGCAAGCAATCTGCTATAGTTACAATAAATTCTGAATTGGTTGGCTTTGATTTATCTATACTAACACTATATCCAAATATTTCTTCCATCATATCCCAATTACCTCTATTCCAACTAACCTCAATGGCATGTCGCATAGATCTTTCTACTCTAGATACTGTAGATGCATATTTATCGGCTATTTTAGGATATAAGCTTGTGGTAATTTTATGAGCTAGGTTTGGATCGTTATATACCAGTATAATTCCTTCTCTTAAATAGTTATATCCTTTTAGATTGGATGGAACTCCTAACTCATGAATGATCTTTGTTGTCTGCTTTTGCAGTTCAATGGACTCATATTGTAGAATTTGCCCATCGGATAAGGTATTAGTTACTATTGATATAATTCTTTTTTCTAGTAACTGTAATTCAAATGGCTTTAACATATAGTATACGATATTAAATTCTTCTGTTCTTTTTAAAATGTCATTATCTTTGTAAGAACTTAGTATTAGAACTTTTTTATTTATTTTTTTATCTTTCATATATTCTAATATACTTAATCCATCTTTTTTAGGAATTAAGGGTTCTAATAATATTAAGTCATACTCATCTTTCTTAGAGGCAATTAATCTTATTGCTTCTTCTCCATCGTGCGCTTGCCATTTTATACGGATATTCGTATTTTCTTCAAAATACTTTCCCATAGTTACTACTAAGTCTTTGCTATCTTCAATAACTAATAAATTAATTGTTTTCATTTATTCTCCTTATCTTGATACTACACTACTTAGCATACTCATTGTATAACATTTTTCTACAAAATAAAAGAGCAATAAAGCTCTAATTTTGTCGATAAATAAAATTTTACAACCTATTTACAAATGTCTGAAGCTCATTTATCTTTAAGCTTAATCCTCCTAACAAGTATCCATCAATAGAAGATATTTTTTTTAATTCTTCTATATTATTTTGATTGACACTTCCTCCATAAAGTACTGGATTATCTGGATATTTTTGTTTTATTATAGAAAACATTTCTTCTATTTCATCATTGTTTGGAATGAATCCCGTACCTATGGCCCAAATTGGTTCATAGGCAATGATTATTTTATTTAAGTCCTCTTTTTTTAAATCAGATAAAGCGCTTTCTAGTTCTTGTAAAATGACTTTATCTGCCATCTTACTTTCTCTTTCTTCTTTACTTTCTCCGATACATAATATTGGTCGAATATTTTCTTGTAATAGATGAGTAATTTTATATTTTATATCTGTATTCGTTTCTTTTTGATAAATTCTTCTTTCTGAATGACCCACAATACAGTATTCTACCCCTAGTTTTTTTAGTTGTTTAGCAGAAATTTCTCCAGTATAAGCTCCTTCTTCATAGGAACTAACATTCTGAGCTCCTAAATGAATAGAATTGCTAGAATATAAATTAATATTAGTAAAAGATGGACAAAGGATTATTGTATGTTTACTTTGTATCTCATTTAGTTTGGTCATATATGTTAAAAATTCTTCTTTTGTTAAATTACATTTATTATTAAGAGCTATTATCATTTTATTCTCCTTTTAGTTTATGAATAATTTTAGAAAGAAGACTCTGTTTTTTCTTTGAATCTTTTTCTTTTATAGCGCGTTCATATACTTCTAATACGCTACGAGCATAAGCTCTAGAACTACAGTGTTCTGCTTGTATTCTTGCTTGATTATTATATTTTTGTCGTAAATTATTATCTTGGTATAATTCAAATACTTCATTTATATATTCTTCTTCTGTTTCAAAGATTCTTCCGTTTAGTTCATCTGTTACTGTTCCTAAAAAAGACTCATCTTTAATACATAGTGGCGTAATATTAGATGCCATGGCTTCTATTACAGTAAGCCCTTGTGTCTCTGTTTTGGAAGCAGTTGCAAAAAGATTAGAAGCATGGTAAAAAATAGGTACTTCTTCCCAGGCAGATTTTCCATTAAATATGATATAGTCTTCTAGTCCTAAAGATTTGGATAATTTTTCATATTTTTCTTTATCTGGTCCATCTCCTACAATAAGTAATTTTATATCTTTATTCTTTTCTATTATTTTTTTATGAGCATTTATTAAAAATTCGACATTTTTTTCAGCTGCTAATCTTCCAACGAAAAGAATTACAAAATCTTTTTTCTTTAGTTTCAGTTTTTTCTTCAATAATTCGACTTCTTTTTTATCTACATTCTCACTAAAAAAGCGATCTACTTCAATTCCTGTCGGAATAATATGTATATTTTTAGTAAATTGATACTTATCTTTAAATAATCGATAAATTTTATTGGTTGGAACAATTAATTCTGTTGCGGTTTTATCGCAATAAAATTTTGTTAAGTATTCGACTATTTTTTTACTAGATTTATCAAAGTACCCATGGGTTATATAGTGAGTATAGTCTTCATATAATGTATGATAGGTATGTACTAGTGGCAAGTGAAACTGTTTTGCAAATATTCGTGCTAATATACCAATTCCAAATTCTGTATGAGAATGAATAACATCTAGTTTCCAATTTTTCATTTTATTGATCATTGTTATCGGATATATTCTACTTAGTCGATAATCATATATTCCAACAGGAATACCCGGTATTTTTAAAATTCTCTCTTCTTCATTGTATTCAAATTTCAATGCATAATTACTAACGGTTACAACATATACAACATGGCCTTCTTTTTCTAATGCCTTTTTTAACATCGCAACACTTGTAGAAACTCCATTTATATATGGAGGATAAGAGTCTGTAAATAATCCTATTCTCATTTATTTCACCTTCTTTTCTAAACTAAATACCAAAGCTCCTATAATCATTCCTAGATAATAGGTAATAAATCGCCAAACAATTAATATAGCAGGTAAAATTCCTTGATCAACAAGATTTCCAAAAAATTTTAAGAAACCATATTCTATTCCACCACTTGCTCCAGGGATTGGTACAAAGGAACCTACTAAAAGTGTATAGCTAGATGCTACCAAAGTGTCAATAATGTGTAAATTTGTAAAGGAGTGTAAACTTAACACAATGAATAAAGGAATAATGTATAAACATGTCAAACTTAAAAAATTTAAAAGAACTTCTATCGTGAATAATCCTTTTCTTTTTTTAATAGAATCAGCACTTTTATGAAACTCTTCTAATTTTTGATTAACAAGCTCTAAAGCCTTTTCTTGATTCTTTATTATTTTAACCTTATATAATATTATTATGATAAATTTCATTACATTTGTCGTTAATTTCTTTGATAATACAATAGCCAATAATATAATAGCTATCAATGTATTGATAAGAAATCCAAGTAAAACAAATTTTGTTAGAACAGAAGAATTAGGTAGTAAGTGAAAAAAATGATTATATGTCACTGCTAATATTCCATATATCACTAAAGCTATTTGATAAAAAATAAAATTTTGAATAGATATGTTAGTCGCTTCTGCTGTTTTTATATCATGTTCTGTTAACATGTAAACCTCCATAGGCTGTCCACCTGTTGCGAATGGAGTTACACCATTAAAGAATTGTACAATTAAATTATGTTTAAATGCTTCCTGTAAACTAACTTTTTCTTTATTATTAATCGTAATATAATTTGCTAGAGATTTTATAAAGATATATAAAAAGAAAAAGAAGATAGCTAATGCAATATATAGGTAATCCATTGATACAAGAGCATTGATAATTTGCCTATAATCATCTTTTAATATTATAAATAATATAATTACTGTAATTATTAAAAGTAATATTGCATTTTTTTTAACATTTTTTAATAACTTCATTTTACCTTACTCTTCCCATTTCTAGTTTTTCTTCTTTTCCTTTTATAAATTTTAGTTCCCCATTAACAATTCCTATATTTTCAAATCCTTTTAGTTCTAGACTACTTTTTAATTTACTATCTAGTGGACTAATAGAGACAAAAACTTGTTCCATACCTAATTTATCTAGTACGTAATTACTTACATCTGTTAATATTTGTCTATTTTTTTCGGTATTTAAAGGTGCAAAATATAACTCACAAATTTTTCTATCTCTTTCTTCTCTGATATAGCAACTATCTTTTATTTGGTTTTTTTCCATGGAAAAAACAATTTGATATATTTCATTTTTTTTCCATTGAATCTTTTGATAATCCTCTTCACTATAAGCTAATCTAATACTTTTCATAAAGGATGTATAAGAGGTGTTTTTTTCACTTAAATGGTTTATCTTTTCAAATTTATCAAATAATTTCATATGATTATCATTATATGGATTTGCAATTAACAAATTTTCTACACTCAATATACTCACCTACTTATTTATTACTTCTATTCCTGGCAACTTCTTTCCTTCTAAATATTCTAAGGTTGCTCCTCCTCCAGTAGATGCATGATATACTTTATCTTTTACATTACAAACATTAGCAGCTGCTACTATATCTCCTCCTGCTAATATTGTTTTTATATTATGATCAACTAAATATTTTAATAATTTATCTGTATTTTTTTTATATTTTTCTAATTCATATACTCCTAAAGGTCCATTCCAAACTACTGTTTTCGCATTTTCTAAATAAGATTCAAATAAATGTAATGTTTTTGGTCCTATATCTAAACCCATTTCCTCTACTGATAAATCAGATATATCTTTTACTCGATATTCTTCTTCATTTGTAAATTCATTTGTGACCGCAAAATCTACAGGTAGAACTATTTTTTCTCCTTGCTCTTTCAATACTTTCTTACAAAAGTCAATACTTTCACTATCTAATAAAGATTTTCCAATATGAAATCCTTCTGCTTTTAAGAAGGTAAAAGCCATTCCTCCACCAATTAAGATTTTGTCAGCTTTCTTTACTAAATTTTCAATTACTCCTATTTTATCAGTTACTTTAGCCCCTCCTAAAATAACAATATAAGGCTTTTTAGGATTTTCTAAACATTCTAAAGCTTTTAATTCTTTTTCTATTAAAAACCCAATGGCAACATTTGACTTATCGTTTAAATGTGTTGGAATACCAACATTTGAGGCATGAGCTCTATGAGCAGTACCAAAGGCATCATTAATAAATACATCTCCTAAAGAAGCCCAGTAAGCACCTAATTCGCAATCATTAGAACTTTCTTTTTTACCTTCTAAATCTTCATATCTTGTATTTTGTACTAATATTATATCTTTACTCTTCATATTTTGAATAGCATTTTCTAATTCTTGTCCGCGAGTAGTAGGTATAAATTTTACATTCCTACCTAGCAAGCTACTTAATTTTTTTGCAACAGGTTCTAAATTATTTTTTTCTAAATCCTTCTCTTCTTTTACTCTTCCTAAATGTGAGAAAAGGATTACTTTTGCATCTTTTTCTAATGCATAACAAATAGTATCAAGTGCTCCTACAATTCTTGTATCATCCACTATTTTTCCATCTTTTATAGGCACATTAAAATCACAACGTATTAATACTTTTTTATTTTTAATATCTAAATCTCTTATTGTCTTTATCTTCATTCGCATATTTCTCCTGTCTTAAAACGAGTATAGCACTTTTTTTTTATAAAAAAAAGGAGAAACCTCCTTTTAAATCTATAAAATGTACAATTTATTCTTTATTTTAGGAATTTATTGTCGAAATTGTTAAAGTAATTTCTTCTAAAACGTCAAGTAATGCCTTTACAGTATCTAACGAAGTAAACATTGTAACATTATTTTCTGTAGAAATAGCTCTTATTTTTATTCCATCACTTTCTTCTTCAGTAGATCCTATATCTCTTGTATTAATGACGTAGGCGATATGTCCTTTTCGAATTGCATCAGGTATTTCTTCACTATTTTCACTGATTTTTTTAAGAATATGTGTACGAATTCCATTTTCTTTTAAGAATTTTCCTGTACCTAAAGTTGCTTGTATATTAAACCCTAAATTGTAAAATCTTTTAATTAATGGTAATACCTCTTCTTTATCTTTATCTGCGATTGTTACAAAAACTGTTCCATAGTTTTGAAGGTGCATTCCAGCAGCTTGTAATGACTTATATAAAGCTCTATTTAATTTATTATCATATCCTATAGCTTCTCCAGTAGACTTCATTTCTGGTGATAAATAAGCATCTAATCCTCTTATCTTATTAAAGGAAAATACTGGAGACTTTACATAAAATCTCTTTTTTTCTTCAGCATATAAATCAAATATACCTTGTTCTTTTAATGTTTTTCCTAGAATTACTTCGGTTGCTATATCAGCTAGAGAATATCCTGTTGATTTTGATAGGAATGGTACTGTACGAGAAGACCTTGGATTTACTTCTATTACATATACATCTTCTTTTTGATCTACAATAAATTGAATGTTATATAATCCAACTATTCCAATACCTAATCCTAATTTTTTTGTATATTCAATGATAGTTCCTTTTACTTTATTAGATATACTTACAGTAGGATAAATACTAATAGAGTCTCCTGAATGAATTCCTGTACGTTCTACTAATTCCATTACCCCTGGAATAAAGACATCTCTACCATCACAAATAGCATCTACTTCCACTTCTTTTCCTTGAATATATTTATCTACTAGAACTGGTTTATCAGCATCTATTTCTACTGCACTTTTTAAATATTGTCGAAGTTGTTTTTCATCTCCTACAATTTGCATTGCTCTACCACCCAAGACAAAAGATGGACGAACAAGTACTGGATATCCAATTTTTTCTGCTACTGTTACTCCATCTTCAATTCGAGTAACTGCTTGTCCTATTGGTTGGGGAATATTTAAATCTTTTAATATTTTCTCAAAGCTTTCTCTATTTTCTGCTTTTTCAATTGCACTACAATCAGTACCAATTATTTTTACTCCTCGCTCCATTAAAGGCTGTGCTAAATTAATAGCAGTTTGTCCTCCTAAAGAGGCAATCACTCCCTCAGGCTTCTCAAAGTCTACAATAGCCATAACATCTTCTACTGTAAGTGGCTCAAAATATAATTTATCTGCAGTTGTATAATCTGTAGATACTGTTTCTGGATTGTTATTAATGATAATGGATTCATACCCTGCCTTTTTAATTGTTTGAACTGCATGAACAGTCGAATAATCAAATTCTACTCCTTGACCAATTCGAATTGGTCCAGCTCCTAATACAATAATTTTTTTCTTTTCCGTTAAAATAGATGCATTTTCTCCTGTATAAGAGGAATATAAATAGGCAATATATTTTCCTGTATGAAGAGTATCTACCATTTTAAATATAGGAGTAATATTATTATTCTTACGTTTATCATAAACTTCTTTTTCTGTTAATCTCCAAACTTTGGCAATATATTTATCGGAAAATCCCATTATTTTTGCTAATTTTAAAGTTTCTAAATCATTAATATTTTCTTTTAATACTTTTTCCATATCAATAATTTTCTTATAAGACTTTAAGAAATATTCTGTAATCATGGTTACTTGATGAATTTTATTAATATCTACTCCTCTCCTAATAAGTTCAAAGATAGCAAAAATATTGTCATCTCTAAATTCTTTGATGTAATCTAATAATTCTTTATCTGAATAACTGTCAAATTTATCTATATGAAAATGATAAGCTCCTGTTTCTAATGATCTTACTGATTTTAATAGACATTCTTCTAATGTAGAACCTATTCCCATTACTTCCCCAGTTGCTTTCATTTGAGTTCCTAATAAATTAGATGCTTGTGTAAATTTATCAAATGGAAATCTAGGAAATTTTGCGACTATATAATCTAGTTTTGGCTCAATAGATGCATATCCTCCTGCTACTGGTATTTCTTCTAGTAGCATTCCAACTGCAATCTTAGCAGTTACTCTAGCAATAGGGTAACCACTTGCTTTTGATGCTAGTGCAGAAGATCTAGATACTCTAGGATTTACTTCTATTAAAAAGTATTCACTTGTTTTTGGATTAAGTGCAAATTGTACATTGCATCCACCTTCTATTTTTAATTCTTTAATAATTTTAATAGCGCTATCATTTAACATTTTTAAATCTTTTTTAGATAGAGATAGTATTGGAGCTACTACTAAAGAGTCTCCTGTATGAACTCCAACAGGGTCAATATTTTCCATCCCACAGATAGTAATGGTATGGTCTTTAGAGTCTCTCATTACTTCAAATTCAATTTCTTTATAACCTTTTACGCTCTTTTCTACTAATACTTGATGAACAGGAGATAGTTTAAAGGCATTATTTCCAATTTCTATCAATTCCTCTTCATTATTAGCAAATCCTCCTCCTGTTCCTCCTAGAGTAAATGCTGGTCTTAAAACGACAGGATATCCTATATCAGTTGCTGCTTTTTTTGCTTCTTCTATATTATAAGTAATTTCTGATGGAATAACAGGCTCTCCAATCGACTGACACATTTCTTTAAACAATTCTCTATCTTCTGCTTTTTTAATACTTTCACTAGAAGTTCCTAATAGTTTTACATCGCATTCTTCTAAAACACCCTTTTTCTCTAATTGTATGGCTAAGTTAAGACCAGTTTGACCACCAATACCCGGTACAATTGCATCTGGTCTTTCATAACGAATAATTTTAGCTATATACTCTAAGGTTAGTGGCTCCATATATACCTTATCCGCAATAGTTGTATCTGTCATAATAGTTGCTGGATTAGAATTGCAAAGAATTACTTCATATCCTTCTTCTTTTAGAGCTAGGCAAGCTTGCGTACCAGCATAATCAAATTCCGCAGCTTGACCTATTACTATTGGCCCTGAACCAATAATTAATACTTTTTTAATATTTTTATTTTTTGGCATACTACTTCCTCCATACTTTTATTAAAAATTGGCAATAAAAAACCGGTTCTAATATTAATAAATAATAGTACCGGTAATATTTTTATTAAAAATGGAAAACAACTTCAAACAAATAGTTTGAATAAGGTCGTTATAATCAATTCGTTTTAACTTACTATTTCCCATTTTCCATTCTCCTTACGTTGCCTTTAACAATTTATCATGACATAAAGTATTTGTCAATCCTAATAAAAAGAAAAAACATATTCAAGGTAGATAATATCCATTGATATATGTTTTTATTTTATTTAGTCATTAAATATTTAGCTGTTCTTACCATTTGAGCAGTATAAGACATTTCATTATCATACCATGAAATAACTTTTACTAATTGTTTTCCATCTACTTCTAGTACAGCTGTAGATAATCCATCTACTAAAGAACCACAGCGTCTACCAATTACATCACTAGATACTATTGGATCTTCTGTATATTCTAGTGTTTCATTAGTAGCATCTTTTAATGTTTGATTAATTTCTTCTTTAGTTGTATTTTTGCCTAATTCTAGTACTAAGTCAATTACAGATCCTGTTGGAACTGGTACACGCATAGCAACTCCATCTAGTTTTCCTTCTAAGTTAGGACATACTTTTCCAATAGCGGAAGCTGCTCCTGTTGATGCTGGTACAATATTGGCAGCACATGCTCTACCACGGCGAGCTTTAATACCTTTTTTATGAGCTACATCTAATGTTGCTTGATCATTGGTATAGGCATGTACAGTTGTCATATATCCTTTTACTATACCAAACTTTTTATCTAAAACATCTACAACAGGTGCTAAGCAGTTTGTTGTACAACTAGCTGCTGAAATAATTTTTTCATCTCCTGTTAAGATTTCATGATTAACATTATAAACAACTGTCTTTACATTTCCTTTTGCAGGTGCCGAAATAATTACTTTTTTAGCTCCTGCCTTAATATGAGCCATTGCTTTTTCTTCTTCTGTAAAAAGACCTGTACATTCAAATACTACATCAATATCCAAATCTTTCCATGGAAGTGCTGCTGGATCTTTTTCTGCATAGACTTTTACTCGTCTATTACCTACTACGATATAATCATCTTCACTATGAATTTCATCAATACGATAATTTCTATGATTGGTATCATATTTTAATAGGTATGCTAATTGTTCTGCATCTGTTAAATCATTAATTGCAACTACTTCAAATTCCTCATTTTCTTCCATTAATCGAAATGCCAATCTTCCGATTCTTCCAAAACCATTAATAGCTACTTTTATCATTTTATCTTTCCTCCTAATCATCATAATAATTATTATATATTTTTATATATTTTTCAACAAAGTCGACTTATTTTTACAAAACAAGATGTAAATAATCCACAAAAGTTGTGGATTATTATTAATTACTATGAAAATAACTATTTCCTATAAATTCTCTTAGTATAGAATCTTCTGGTATAGCATCAGCTGGTATTGGTAAAAAGATTCTTAAAAAGTTTATTAATCTTTTGGCTTCTTCGTAGTATAAAGAATCATTAGGTACAGAATATAATAATGGTTCTACATATGTTTTTAATACTCCTATTTCATATATTAGAGCAGAATTAATCGTATAATCGGCCTCATCTTGGTATGGAAATATATATTTTTCTTCTCCTCTTCTTACACTAGGCCACATTTGTAGGGTATGTTCTACACTATGGCCTCTTGTTCTATTATCCCTTATAATTCTTCGAAGTAATCTATTATCTGATGTAGATATTCGATTATGATCATCCATATTTATTTCGGTTAATGCGGATATATAGATTTTATATTTTTTCTCTCTATCTATATTTGTTAGTATTTTTCTATCTAGGGCATGAATTCCTTCAACTACTAAAATATCATTTTGTTGTAATGTTATCTCATTTTTAAACTCTTTTACTCCTACTTTAAAGTTAAAGGTAGGTATTTTTACTGTTTCTCCTTTTAGCAAGCTATTAATTTGTTTATCAAAAAGTTTTAAATCTAATGCTTCTAAACATTCAAAATCATAATTTCCAAATTCATCTGTTGGATTATCTTTTCGTTCAACAAAGTAATCATCCATAGATAATGATATTGGGTGTAATCCAAAACTTTGTAAATACATACATAACTTTTTTGAAGTAGTTGTTTTTCCAGAAGAAGATGGACCTGCTAATAATACGATTTTTACTTTGTTTTTCTTAGAGTTTATTTCTTTAGCAACATTTAATAGTCGATTACTTTGTAATGTTTCATCTATTTTTATTAAATCATTTATTTTTCCTGTTGATACTATATTATTTAATTGGACAGAATTTTGTATATGCATAATTTTTGCCCAATCTCTATATTCTTTAAATATTTCAAACATATTTGGATGTGGTTCATATTCTTTTATTTTATCTTTTATATATACGGTTGGAAATCTTAATAAAAAACCATTGTCTTTTATATAGGTTAAGTCAAAATCTTTTATTCTTTCTGTTGATATAGGCATTGGACTATAAAAGTAGTTATAATAATTTCCTAGTCTATATAAGGTAACGTAGCTATTGGTGTTATATCTCATTACTCCAGCTTTTGCTTCATCTCCTATTTCTTTAAAGTAATTCATAGCTTCTATTCTATCAATTGTTACTCTAGTGATTGGCATATCTGCTTTAATAATACGATTCATTATTTGTTTTATATCTTTTATTTTTTCTTCATCAATTTTAAAGTTGGTTTCTATATAAATTCCTTTATCTAAGGAATGTTGAACAATTATATTTGCTTTTTTCCCATATAGTTTTTTTACAGCACAAAGTAAAATGTAGGTCAATCCACTTATATGACATCTATTTCCTTCTCTAGAAGTTAAATCTAAAAATTCAATAGTTACATCTTCTGTGACTGTTTTACTTAGTTCTTGAATTTTGTTATTGACTCTTGCTAAAAGAATTGGATAATTATATTCACTAGCATGTTCTTCTGCTATTTCTTCTAAACAAATTCCTTTTGTTAAT
This sequence comes from uncultured Bacillota bacterium, assembly GCA_947165195.1. Taxonomy (GTDB): domain Bacteria; phylum Bacillota_I; class Bacilli_A; order RF39; family UBA660; genus RUG14891. Next base: position 6,528 of record CAMUZJ010000008.1, on the reverse strand, counting down.
TTTACTTTTTTTTCATTTATTTTTACTTCTACCGTTTCTAACATCCTATCATTCCTTCCACTATCTTATCTTCAGTATAACATAATTTATAACTTAATAATATGTATATTTTTTCTTAAATAGATTTATGACAAGAAAAAAAGTTTTATTTTTCAAAAACTTCTTTTAATAATTATTATGTATTTATTCTTTTTATTACTTCATTTTTTCTAGTTTTTCTGCTAAATCTTTTATTTTTCTTAGTCTATGATTTAGTCCAGACTTTGTCAATGTTTTTCCAGTTTCTACGGATATTATTTCGGAAAGTTCTTGAAGAGAGCTTTCTGGATATTTTTTACGATATTCTAATGCTACTTGTACTTTTTCATCTAGTAAGCTAATACTTCCTGTATCTTCAATAATTTCTATTTGTTTTAATTGCTGATTCGCTGTTTGAAATATTTTATCCATATTGGCTTGTTCACAATTATTTAATCGATTCGTTTTATTCATTTTATCTCTATAAGCTCTTACATTTTCAAAATACATAACCGCTTTATTGGCACCTAACATTTTTATAAAATCACTTATTTTTTCAGCTTCTTTTATATAAATCATATAACCTTTATCTCGATTTAAAATTTTGGCATTAAACTCAAAATTATTTAGTAATTTTTGAACAAATACTGCTTCTTCTGGAGAATAAATCAATAATTCTAAATGATATCTAGAGGTATTAGGGTCATTAATACTTCCACAACTTAAGAAAACTCCTCTTAGATAAGCTTTTATTTCTTCATTATCTCCTACTATATAGGCAGGAGGTGAACTTAAAAGTTTTTCTGCTTCTGCTACATATCCAATATCTTTTAAAATTAAATCCAATTTATCATTGATATTGATTACATATAAATCATTTTTACTAAAATTTAGACTATCTTTTATTTCTACAATAGATTCTACTTCATAGGCTTCTTTTAAAAAGTATTTCATTCTATCTTTAGTTGTTTGACTTTCTGTAGTCAAAATAATCGTATCATCAGACAAAGTTCCATTATTTCTAATAAATCCAGATAATTCTGCAATCATTTCTGATTTCGTACTTTTTATAGTAGATATTTCTTCTTTTATCGTAGTTGTGTAAGACATTATCGTAATAAATAAGAGAATATTAGAGAACTTAGTTTTAAACTATTATGTTTTAGGGTATTATCGTCAATTGTTATTAAGTCATCTTCTATTAGCTCTACTCCCATTTTTTCTAATTCTTCATAGTCAATAATTACTGGATCTTTTTGTTCTTCTGATTCATATTTTTCTGCAAATTCTTTATCTATTTTTGTATTACTTGCAATTACTGCACTAACTTTTTTCTCATCTAAATATTTATTCAATAATTTTACATGATCAGACACTGTGAAGCCATCTGTTTCCCCTGGTTGTGTAACAATATTACATAAATACATTATTGGGCATTTTGCTTTATTTAAAGCTTCTTTTACTTCACTACAAATAATATTAGGCAAAATACTAGTATATAAGCTTCCCATACTAAATAGGATTAAATCAGCTTCTTTTACTGCTTCTATTACTTCTGGTAATACTTTTGGCTCTTCCTTATAATAAATTTTTTCAAACTTTCTTCCTGCTTTTGTAATTTGTTCTTCTCCTTCTACTATATTACCATCAATATCCATTCCCATTAAGGTTAGAGAGTCTTCTGAAATTGGTAAAACTGTATGACGAACATCTAATAATTTACTTAAGCTTGCGATAGAATCTTTTAGTGATCCTGTTATATCTAGCATAGCTGTTAAAATAAGATTTCCTACTGCATGTCCATCCAAATCACTTGAAGTTTTGAATCGATAAGACATCATTTTTTTAATGGGTTCATCAATTTCTGATAAGTTTGTAATAACTTTTCTTATATCACCAACTGCTGGTGTATGAAATTCTTGTCTTAATTTTCCTGTTGATCTTCCATTGTCAGATACTGTAATAACAGCTGTTATATCAAGTGGAAATTTCTTCAATCCTTTTAATAGGTAAGAGATACCTGTACCTCCACCAAACACTACTACTTTTTTATACATTTTGTTCACCTCAAACAGTAAATATATTACTCCTCTCTTCTTTTAGGTGCAATATATTTCATCTATATTTTTATTTTTTCCTTTCTTTTAATGGATTTCTAAGTAATAAGTAAAATCCTACTATCATAAAGAGAATAGAAATAAGTTGTGCCATCTTAAACTGTCCTAACATTAATGAATCTGTTCTTAATCCTTCTATAAACAATCTACCTATTCCGTACCATATCAAATAAACTCCTGCTAACTGACCATCTTTTAAGTTTTTATATAATTTTCGTATTATTAAAATACCTATAAATCCTACCAAGCACCAACAGGATTCATAAAAAAATGTAGGTTGCCTATATTCTCCATCTATATACATACCATTAATAATAAATTCTGGTATTCCTATATTTTTTAAGTTTTGGTAGGTTGTAATTGTTCCATAAGCTTCCCCATTAAAAAAGTTTCCCCATCTACCAATTCCTTGGGCAATAATTACTCCTGGGGAAGCTATATCAAATATTTTTATTGCATTTTGCTTATTCTTTCTACAGTAATATAGAATGAATAGAGTTGCTGCTAAGATTCCTCCATGAATGGCTAATCCTCCATTCCATATTTGTAATATTTCTACAGGATTTTCTATATAGTAGTTGAAGTTAAATATTACATAATAAAATCTTGCGCCTAAAATCCCTATCATTATGCTATAAAAGATTAAATTTACTAAAAATTCTTGATTTATTTGTTTTCTTTTTGCTTCTTTTAATATTACAAAGCATGCTACTATCATAGCTAAAAAGATAAATATGGAATACCAATATATTTTTAACCATCCTAAATCAATAGCAACTCTATCCAATCCTTTTCACCTTCTTAACTAATCCTTTTAAGATTTCTAATATTATAAAATTCACAATCGATAATAAAATTGCTAATATAAACGCTGCATAAATATTTGTTATATTAAAATAATTTCCCATTATCCAATCAGTTAATTTTAAAATAAATAAGTTTATACATGGATAAAACAATCCTAACGTTAGGGCAGTAATTGGTATGGTTAAAGTAACTAAAATAGGTTTTATTGTTTTATTTAAGGCATATATTATTAATACAATAATGATATAGGTCAATACTATATGATTTGAGTTTATTTCAACACTTTTAAATAAGTTAGTAGTTAATATAAATGAAAAAGTGTATCCTAATAAAGAAAAAATCCAATCTATACATCTATTGATTTTTTCTGATCCTTTTATATTTTCTACTTTCATTACTTAATCCACCTCTAAAGCAATTTATTCAAAAATTGTCCTGTATATGACTCTTTCACTTTTGCTACTTCTTCTGGTGTTCCTGTTGCAACAATTTCTCCTCCACCATCTCCACCTTCTGGTCCTAAGTCAATGATGTAATCTGAAACTTTTATAACATCTAGATTATGTTCAATGATTACAACAGTATCTTTATTATCTACTATTCTTTGTAAAATAGCAAGTAGTCGTTTAATATCATCAGAATGTAGTCCTGTTGTAGGTTCATCTAATACAAATAAGGTTTTTCCGGTTGCTTTTCTTTGTAACTCTTTTGCAAGTTTGACACGTTCTGCTTCTCCACCTGATAAGGTAGGAGCTGATTGTCCTAACTTAATATATCCTAATCCTACCTGTTCTAAAACTTCTAATTTTTGTTTTATTTTTGGTACATTTTCAAAAAACTCTAAAGCTTCTGTAATACGCATATCTAATACTTCTGCAATATTTTTTCCTTTGTATTTTATATTTAAGGTTTCTCTGTTGTATCTTGTTCCATGACATACTTCACAAGGAACATATACATCAGGTAAGAAATGCATTTCTATTTTCTTTAGTCCATCTCCACGACATGCTTCACATCTACCACCTTTTACATTAAAAGAAAATCTATTTTTTTCATATCCAAACATTTTAGATTCTTTGGTAGTTGTAAATAATGTTCTAATATCATCAAATACACCTGTATAGGTTGCTGGATTACTCCTTGGTGTTCTACCTATCGGATTTTGAGATATAGCAATAATCTTATCTATATTTTCTATTCCTAAAATTTTCTTAAATTTTCCAGGCTTTTCTTTGGAATTGTATAACTGTTTCGATACTTCTCTACATAATATGTCATTAATAAGAGTAGATTTTCCTGATCCAGATACTCCTGTTATACATGTAAGGGTTCCTAATGGTATTTCTACATCAATGTTTTTTAAGTTATGTTCACTAGCTCCTTTAATAGATATTTTCTTACCATTTCCTTTTCTTCTAATCTTAGGAACTTCTATTTGTTTTTTACCACTTAAATATTGACCAGTAATACTATTTTCTACTTTCATAACTTCTTCTGGTGTACCTGCTGCGATTACTCTTCCTCCATTTTCTCCAGCTCCTGGACCTATATCTACTAAGTAATCTGCTGCTAACATAGTATCTGTATCATGTTCTACAACAATTAGTGTATTTCCTAAGTCTCTCATTTCTTGCATTGATTTAATTAACTTTTCATTGTCTCTTTGATGTAACCCAATACTTGGCTCATCTAATACATATAAAACACCTGTTAAATGGGATCCAATTTGAGTTGCTAGACGAATTCTTTGAGCTTCTCCTCCTGATAATGTTCCAGCACTTCTATTTAGTGTTAAATATTCAAGTCCAACATTCGATAAAAACTCTAATCTTGAATGAATTTCTTTTAATACTAAATCTGCTATTTGTTTTTGTTCCTCAGATAGCTTTAATTTCTTTAAGAAGATTAATAGGTCTTTAATACTCATCTGTGTCATTTCATATATATTTTTATTTCCTACTTTAACACATAAAACGGAGTCATTTAATCTTGCTCCATGACAAGTATCACAAGTATACTCTACCATATAGTTTTCTAACCACTCTCTAATCCAAGTGGAAGAGGTTTCCATATAACGTCTTTGTAGATTGTCTAATATTCCTTCGTAGTAATCCACTTTGTTATAAGTCGTACCACCCTTTGTTTGGTAATTAAATCTTATCATATCAGGAGATCCGTGTAGTATAATATTTTTTTCTTTTTTTGTCAGTTTATTAAATGGTTTATCCATATCTATTTTATAGTGATTACAAGTTATTTCTAATTGTTTATAGTAAATTCCTTCTTGATCATCACTTAATGTTTTGATAGCCCCTTCATTAATACTTAATGATTTATCTGGAATTACTAAGTCTTCATCCATTTGTAGTTTGACACCTAATCCTTTACAATCTGGACAAGCCCCATAAGGAGCATTAAAACTAAATACCCTAGGTTCTAACTCTGGTAGACTAAACTCACAATATGGACAAGCAAATTGTTCGGAATAAACTACTTCTTTTGACTCTTCTCCAAGGATTTGAATCACTACTTTTCCACCACTTAGTTTCGTTGCTTGTTCTACTGCTTCAAAGATACGTCCACGGGAGTCTTCTTTTATTACAATTCTATCAATTACTACTTCAATTTTATCTTTTTTATTTTTATCAAGAGTAATATCTTCTCCTAAATCATGCATTTCTCCATTAATTCTTACTCTTACATATCCTTCTTTTTGAAGGTTTTCTAACGTGTCTTTATGTGTTCCTTTTTCTCCGTAAACAACAGGTGATAATATAATAATTTTACTACCCATAGGATATTCTAGTATTTTATTGGTCATTTCTTCTACAGATTGAGAAGTAATTGATATATGATGATTAGGACATATTGGTGTTCCAATACGAGCATATAAAAGTCTAAAATAATCATAGATTTCTGTTACGGTAGCAACTGTTGATCTAGGATTATTAGAAGTTGTTTTTTGATCAATACTAATAGCAGGAGATAATCCTTCTATACTATCTACATCTGGCTTTTCTGATCCACCAAGGAATTGTCTTGCATAAGCCGATAAACTTTCTACATATCTTCTTTGTCCTTCTGCATAAATGGTATCAAAAGCAAGAGAACTTTTCCCACTACCTGATAGGCCTGTCATAACAATCAATTTATTTTTAGGAAGTTCAATATTAATATTTTTTAAATTATTTTCTCTTGCTCCCTTAATGATAATTTTATCCATAGTAACACCTCCCGCTTATTATATCATTTTTCTTATTTTTTTTGTATATTTTTTTAAATGAAAAGAATCTCTTTTCTAGAGACTCTATCTTACTTCTATATATTTTTATATTAATTAATCTCATGACAAGAATACTCAATATTAGTTGAATGATTTGTTAAAGTAACTACTCCAGCACTTTTTTCTAATGTGTAATATTCTTCATAACTATCTTTTATTTTTTCGTTATTGATAAAGCGATAATCTGAAGTTAATTTTAATTCATATTGATTAGTATGTGTTTCTTTATCATAATTAGAACTAGATAATTCATATGTTCCATCAATACCTGTATTTTGTTCTGCTTGATAAATATTTAAATAA
>CAMUZJ010000007.1 GCA_947165195.1 uncultured Bacillota bacterium | reverse complement strand
AAGAGAACCAGATATCGTTCTATTTACTGGAGACTTAATTGCGAAAGAATATGAAATAAATAATCAAGAACAAGAACAAATAATAGAAATTCTTTCTAAAATTAAAGCAAATATTGGTAAATATGCTATTGCAGGAGATGAAGATAAAAAATACTTCTCTACTATTATGAATCAAAGTCAATTTATTATTTTAAATAATCAATATGAACTTTTATATAATAATTCTAATGATGCGATTGTCCTAGCTGGATTTTCTGAAAATGAATTTACTATTGAAGAAGAAGTACAAAAACAAAATCTTTATTCCATTGCCATCTATCATCAACCAGATATTACTGATAGTATTTTAGAAAAGAATCACTTTGATTTATTACTTTCCGGACACTCTCATAATGGTAATATTCAAATACCTTTTATAGGACCTATCTTTACAGTAGAAGGGGCTAAAAAGTATAATAAAGAACACTATACAATAGGAGATAGTGAACTATATATTTCAAGTGGCCTTGGTACCAATGAAGAAGGAATCAGATTATTTTGTAGACCTAGTATTAACTTCTATCGAATATCCAATTCTTAATCTTTGCAAAGAGGGAGACTTCCTCTTTTTCTTTTGTATTACCACTAGTATACACAGGAATACTACCAATCTCTTTATCTTCTAAATAAATATAAATATTTCCTACGTGTTTTCTTTCTTTATTTTCAATCACAATTTTGGTTCTTACTTTCGATACTTCTTCTTCCTTTAGAGGATATTCAAAAGAGTCCTTTATATAAAGTTCTTTATCAAATAAAGTTTTATCAAAAGAGAAATTATCTTTATCGATAATTTTATATTTTTTGTATTTCGAAAAATAATATTCATATAAGGATTCATGACTTTCATAAATATTAGGATCATTTAATGTTACTACGGTTAAATTTAAATCTTCTTTAGAAGCAGTCGTTACTAGTGTTTTACCAGCACTAGGTGTATAGCCATTTTTTCCTCCTGTACAATATTTATAAGTAGATAATAATTTATTTCGATTATACCATAGATAAGATTTTTCACTAGTTTGGACCGAATATTTTTTTGTTTTACTAATCATTCTATATATTTTATTTTTATTTGCATATCTAGATAAAATAGCCATATCACGGGCAGTTGAATAATTTTTTGTTTCTTCATCTAATCCATGAGGATTTTGAAAAATAGTATTTGTCATTCCTATCTCTTCTGCTTTTTTATTCATTAAAGAGACAAACTCCTCACTACTACCAGTTGTTGTAATAGCTAGTGTCATCGCTGCATCATTTCCACTTCTTAACAACAAGCCATATAATAAATCTTTTACTTTTATTTTTTCTCCTACTCCTATATAAATATTGGTGCCATATGATTTTAATACTTCTTCTCCTACTGTTACTTGCTTTTCTAAATCTTTGACATTTTCAATGACAATAATCGCAGTCATTATCTTCGTAATAGAAGCAATCAGTCTTTTCTCATCTGCATTATTTTCATACAATACACGTCCACTATCTAAGTCCATTACCATAATTTCAGATGCAGCTAATACTTTAAAAGGAATAAATAATAAAATAAATAGGAATAAAAAGATTGTTTTTTTCAAAAAAAATCACCTAAAAGATTATATGCTTCTATTTTATTTAATAGAAAAAAAGATTCAAAAGAGAATCTTTCTAAATTTCTATAAAGCTCCAATCCTTAACAACATTAAAATTTTTAATTTTCGTATGATCAAAAATATTTTCTGACTTTTCTACTTTGGATATATTCCATTTTTTTAATCCACTAATATTTTCTAGCTTTGTATGACTAAATAAATAAGACATATCGAATACATTAGATACATTCCAGTTTTCTAATGCGTCTACATTCGTAATACTAGTATAATAAAATAACTCTTTTAAACTATCTACTTTAGATACATTCCAGTTTTGTATCCCAGTAATATCTTTTAAGCTTCTAGCATGGTAAAAGGCTCCTTCGATTTTTTTTAATTGATTGGTATTCCATTTTTTTAAGGCATCTACCTCCTCAATTTTGGTATACTCTAACCCATAAGAAAAGTCTTGTAAGGAATAGGTATTCCAATTTTTTAGTCCATCAATATTATGTAAATAAACACAGCCATTAAAAATAGAGGACATATCTGATACATTTTCTACATTCCATGATTTTAGCGCATCTACATTTTCTATTGGAGTACCATAAAATGTATAAGCAAAAAATTCAGAGGAAGAAACATCCCAATTCTTTATTGGTGAAAGATTAGAAATAGATGTACCAGCAAAGAAAAAGGAAAAACTCTTGGAACTAGAAACATCAAAATATTTTAAAGCATCAATATCTACTACATTTGTATTTTCTAAAAACGATGTAAAATCTTTTACCTTACTTGTCTCAAAGGAAATGAAAGAAGTGATATCTCTAAGAGAAGTACAATTTCGAAACATATTATTCATACTTACTACATTTTTTGTATCAAATGATGAAAGAGCTTTGATATCACTTAAATTTTCATCATTATAAAACATGGAGTCCATATTTACTACCAACGACGTATCAAAATATTGTAAATCATTTATATTGGTTAGTGCTCCCAAATTAGAAAACATAAAAGAAGCATATTCTCCTAAAGAAATAGAATTAGCAGAATAAAAGTATAAAGTATCTTCTTCTTTCCATAAATAAATTGGACTAGTAGAATCTTTTGTAGAGACCATATATTCTAAAGAGCTATAGTTAGGATTCATAGTAGTTGCTAATTTAATAGAAGTAATACTATAATCTATAAATTCTCTTCCTGTTAATAAGTCAATATGTTTACTAATTTCATCTCCAGAAGCTAATGTAGAATAGGTCTTTTCTTCTCTCTTTTGTATAGAAATTTCTCCATCCAAAGTAATATTATTTTTTCCTTGATAAATAATAGTTAATGTATAAAGTCCAGATGTTGGAAGAGAAATTGTATTCTTATTAGAAATATCTATTAATCCCTTATCCACTACCTTCTCTTCTTTATCTTTTAATAGATAGAAAAAATAATTTGGATTCTTTTTATTATTTTTACTAGAAAAAATCAAATCTACATCTTCATCTTTTACAGAAATAGAAATACTTTTTGTATTTTTAAAAGAAAGAGCCATATGAAAAGTATTATTTTTCCCTTCTTTTAAAGAATAGGTATATTGTTTAAAAAATACAAAGTAAATTATAGTTATCAAAAAGAGAAATATAAGAGAAATAATAAAGATTCGTTTTTTTCTATTCCATTTCATTTCAAGCACCTCCTATTTTAATTTTATTGGTAAAGAATAATATTCCTGATTAGATAAATCGGTAACTTTAAAAACTACATAATAGTCATAATTACTAGAAAAATCTTCTTTTATAAATTTAATTTCATCTGTTTTAAAAGTTTTACTTCGAATGGTAGAACTACTTTCCATCTTCCAATTAGGATTATAATTACCAAATTCATCTAATATTTTATATCTAGTACTAATAAGTGAAATAAACGGATAATCGGTAAGATGAATTCCAACAGGTGTATAAGCAAAGTCTACTTTCTTATCCATATTCTCATCTTCTAAATAGGTATAAATAGATTGAATATATCCATTAGGATGTTCTTTATCTAATCGAATAGTAAGATAGGCAGTAAAGTTTTTATTATAAAACATACTATTTGTCATAGATAAAACAGCTACTGTCCTTAAGTCAATGTAATCTTTTTGTACTTCTATCTCTCTTAATGATAAAAAGCCACTATCATCTTCATATTCAAAATCACTTAATCTTAAGAGTTTTCCTTTTACATTTGCTTTTAACGTATTATCTTCTAATTTTACATCTTCTCCTTGATATATCATTTCATAGTAACCATCTTTTGTATCAGCAAATACCATATAGGAAGCTTTAGAAAAGTCTTTTACTTCATCGCTTGTTAATTCCATAGTAACATCTACTGCCTCTTCTTCTTTCTTAGCTATCATTGCATTAGAGTTAGAAAAAGTACTATAAGAACTACTTGGAGTATTATTTTTTACTTTATAAAAACTAGAGATAAAATTAGAATAGGTAGAAGAAGAGGCAATATCACTATAGATATTTAAATACATTTGATTATGGTATGGAAAATAAATAGATAGTCCATGGGAGTGAGAAGTATTACTCCAATTATAAATAACGGCTTGTTCTATTGCATCTCTTACTAGTGTGCCTTTGGTAGAATAAGAATCAAAATTCTCTGTAAAGTCATATAAATCTACCATATCATAATAAGGAATATCATCTGCATATTGACTCATATTAGATCGTATTTTAGCAAAGTCTTCATAGCGATTTGGTAATTCATTTAATAAGTCCATTGAAAATTCATTTATGGAATTATTGAGGTCATTTATTTTGGATAAATCAATAACAGAATAGGTAGAATCTACACAGTATTTTTCTAAAGACTCATCACACATATGAGCAATCAATCTCTTATAAATATCTACTTCTTTTTTACCTATTTCTACAGGTGTATCAGAAGGTTTTATCTCATTAATAACACGAAGTAGAGAATCAATATTGGTAACATAAGCTATTTCTTCTGATGCTATCATATAATCAGCATATTTTTGATAAATATTAGCAATTTCTACTGTACCATTTAAACAAGTTCTAAAAAATAGAAATTCTAGCTTATTATCTTCTTGAAAAGGACTATTATCAAAGGCATCTCGCATATTAGCTAGTGTTAGATGATCACTTGTAAATTCATCATATTCACTACCATCTACTCCTCCTCCATGATTCCAATAAATAAAGTCATATTTATCGCTTTTATAGTTATCATATACATAATTTAAAAAGTAATTTAAATTATTAGTATCTCCCATATTTTCTCTATCACGAATATCTATTTTTTCAAAGCCACTTTCTTCTAGAGAATAAATAGAACTTTCATTTACATCGATATAGTTATTTTGCCAAGAGGTAGTTCCTCCCGCAATTAAAATAACATGTACATGATTAGCTTTTGTTTTTCTATAGCTTACATCTTTTAAATCACGAGTAGCCATTCCAATGGTAGACTCTAAGTCAGCTCCTACCATATAAATCATTACAGTTCTACTAGTTGTTACTTGATTCTTTGCTTTTATTGAAAAGTATAAAGAAAAAGCAAGGATAATTACTATTAAAAGTATGAGAATTAGAACTATTTTTTTTATATTGTTTGTAAAAAGATTCTTCATATAAACACCCTCTTATCCTACATTTATTTTATCAAAAAAAAGAGAAGAAAAAAAGGTACTAATTTAGAGTACCATAGTCTTATATAATATTTTTTTCTATGTATGGTAATACAACTTGATTGATATCAGTTAGTACTTCTTTTTGCCTATTACCAATCATATCCCATTTTTCTTTTTCTATAATTCTATTATCTATCTTTAATCCTCTTTCTAAATAGCTTGTTAAAGTTACATAGTCTTTATTTAATGAATCTATTAAATTACGAATGCTTAATAAATCATTTTTTAGTCGAATATAATCTTGCTTCTTTAAATCATCCATATTCTACCTCACATCATCAAAGTTTTTAGCAACTTTTATCATTGTCATCTGATATTTTTCTATATTATCTTTTAGCACTAATAAATCATTTGTATGCATTCTTTTTAATAGTTTCATTTTGCTTATAAAGTCTTCTTGTATTTTATCTAGATCCATACTATAGGTTGTATTTAAATGATTACTAATAGAGGAAAATGTCCCAATCAATTCATTTAATTTTTCTTCTTCTTCTCTACAATATAAATCTATTTTATTTTTTACAATATTTAAGTTATCAATATCTATATAGTTTTCCATTCTAATCACCTGTTATAAGTTCCAAATAGTTTTTTTACAATAACTCCTACTTTTAATTTAGATAGTCTAAATTTGACATCTGTTTCTATTTGTATTAATCGATTATAACTTTTTTGTATTTGTTGCAAGTAGTCATTTACTAGATTTAAAGTAGTAGTTAGTTTTTCTTTTTCTTGTAACATAGAATCCTTTAGTTCTTCTAAATTTGTAATATTTAAGTTATTGTATTGTTTTATTATTTGTCTTAATTTTCCAATATATTCTTCTAATGATTTTATAATCTTACTTCTATCATTTAAATTCCACTCTATTATTTTTCCTAATTTTGAATAAGAGTCTATCATGTAGATATATATTTCTTGTAGAGTAGTAAGTTCATAAAGAGTAGTTTTTACTTTTTGCCTTTCTATATCGATTTCTTTAAAATAGGCATAGGCATGTGGATCATGCCAATAGGTAGTTGCTGAAGAAAGTTCATGATACATTCGTATGTATATTTCTTCATATTCTTTGATTATATTTTGATAATGATATATATCGTTTTTTAATTCCACTACATTAACTCTCATGTATCCCCCTCTTTTCTATCGTCATCTCGATTATACAATGTTTTTATTCTACTTTTCAATAGTATTGGCTATTTATTATCTAAGTTATCTCGATATTTTTTTGCACTTTCAAAATAATGGAAAACTTCCTCTTCATTATCAATATTTTTTATAAATTTATCTAACTGTTTTTGATACTCTTTTAATACAAGTAAAATTTGTTTTTTATTCTGTTTACAAATGTTTTGCCACATATAAGGATTAGAGGAGGAAATACGAGTAATATCTTTTAGACCTCCAGCAGCAATTTTTTTCATAATTTCTTCTTCATTGTCAACTTTTTTAACTAAGTTAATTAATCCAGCAGAGATAATATGGGGTATATGACTGACAACTGCTACTGAAAAATCATGTTTTTCTAAATCCATCTCTATTGGGTTTGCTCCAATCTCTAATAATAATCTTTTTAATTTCTCTATATTTTTTTTCTTAGTTTTTGTAGTTTTTACTAAAATATACGTACGATTGTTATATAAATCATCACAAGATACATCATAGCCAAATGACTCTTTTCCAGTCATTGGATGTGCCCCTACATAATTGAGTCCTAAAGTATCTATTTCTTTGACAATTTTTTCTTTTGTACTACCTATATCGGTGATAAGACAATCTTTTTTTATAATTTTTTTTAACTCTTTTGCATATTCATATATGGTATTAACAGGGGTACATATAAAAATAAAATCTAAGTCTTTAAAATTATCATCTATTTTTTTAGTATAACTATCAATGACTTTTTCTTTTTTAGCTCTTTCTAATGTTGTATCATCAAGATCAAATCCAATTATTTTGGATACATTTTCTAACTTTCTAAAAGATTTAGCTAGAGATCCTCCCATTAGACCCAATCCTATAATTCCTATTTGTATCACTGAAAACCACTCTCCTTATGATTCAATTCTTTATTATAGTATAATGTTGCATTATCTCTTAACGTTAAATCAAAAGAGGATTCTTTTATTTTTTTTAAAAGAGAAGGAATCTCTTCTAATAATATTTTTTCTAAGCTTTGAAAATATTCTTTTCTATTTTCTAGACCATTTTTTTCTTGATATAAAATTATTTTTTTTTCTTGTATTTTTTCTTCTAATTCTATAGCATTTGAAATAATTATTTTATATATTTGTTTTAACATTTTTGGATTTAATCCATTTTCTACGGAAAAGTTTTCTAATTTTTGATAGATTTCTTTTTCTCTTTTTTCTTGATGTATAGGTAAATGATTCTTATCTTTAATATCTGCAACTACTGGTATTAAGGACATTCTTAAAACAATTAAATTTTGAATTATCTCATCATACATATTAATCTTTTTCCTAATCGCATCTAATTCCATTGCTATTCTCCTTTACTTTTAACTTACTTTCTATTATAAACTTATTTTTCGAAAAAAAAAGAGAATTATTTTCTCTTTGATAAATAGGGATATTTTTTATCGTAATGTAGGACTTTTATACAAGAATTTATTTGTGCTTCTTGTCCATACATTTCATTTAGTTTTTGAATATCTTCTTGATTAGAATAGCTTTCTTTTACTTTTTCTAGCATGGAAAAAAAGTCTTCCCATCCTCTTTTTGCATAGGTATAAATAGGAGCAATAGAAAGTTCTTCTTCATTTCCAAACATAATGATTTTACCATCTTTCATAGTTCCTAGTCGCATAGTTGCAGGGTCTAAAATAAGGATAGTATTATTGATTGTTATAGCAGTAACACAATGATTTGCTGTCCATATTTTTGATGAGTTAAAAACAGATGAGTCACTATTATCTTTCATAGAAACATATAAGTTATTAGCTTGATAGTTAGGATTAATTTGATTGAGCTTAGCTGTCATATCATCAGCAAAATTAGCACAATCTCCCGATTTGGTAGCATATAAATATAATCTTTCATAACCAATAGGTATCTCATCTACATATTGAACAGAAAATCTATCCATATCATTTACCATGATTTTCATAAATATATCTAAGTCACTTAATTCCTCTTTCTTAAATTCTTCTGCATAAGAGGCAATATGCTGATTATAATCATTTAAAATATCCAAATATTCATCATGACTTAATCGTTTTTTATAAGATGCATAACAAGGAGGAAAAGTAATTGTAAATATAGCCATCGCTAAAATTCCACTTTTTAAAGCTCTCTTTATTTTTTTAGAGTTTTTACTGTTTTCTAACTTATCCTTAAATTGTTTTAATTTTTGTATATTATTCATCTACCAAATTCCTTATATCCTGAATAATTTTTTCATTATCTAACTTATACTTTTTCTCAAGTTCCTCTACTTTTCCATGGGTAATAAATTTATCAGGATAAGCATATTCTTTCATACCTACATCAGAAAGGTTTTGGTCAATAATTAATTCTTTAATAGAAGAAGCAAGTCCCCCAATTACGGTAGAGTCTTCTATCGTAATAACTTTACGAGTCTTTTGAATAGATTCTATTATAGTTTTACTATCTAATGGTTTTAAGAATCTAGCATTAATCACTTCTGCATCGATTCCTTCTGTTAATAACTTTTCACTAATTTCATAAGCTTTTGCTACTGTTTTTCCAATTCCTATAATGGTTATATCTTTACCTTCTTTTAATATTTCTGCTTTTCCTAATGTTAATAATGTTTTATTATAGAACTTTGTATCACTTTCTCCCCCCCTAGGGTAACGGATAATAACTGGTCTTTTTAATTCTACTGCAAAGTCCATCATTGCCTCTAATTCTTGAAAATTCTTTGGACACATAATTGTCAAATTAGGAACAATCTTAAAGAAAGACATATCATATAATCCTTGATGAGTTTCTCCATCTGCTCCGACAGCTCCTGCTCGATCAACACACATAATAACTGGTAAGTTTTGAGAGCAAACATCATGAATCACTTGATCATAAGCTCTTTGATAAAAAGAAGAGTAAATACTAACAAATGGTATCATATCCTCTCTTGCAAGTCCTGCTGCAAAAGTAATGGCATGTTGCTCAGCTATTCCTACATCAAAGAATCTATCTGGATAAGTACTAGCAAACTTAGATAGTCCTGTACCATCTCTCATAGCTGCAGTAATAGCTACTATTTTTTTATTTCTACTAGCCATTTTTACTAGTTTTTCTCCAAATACTTTGGAATAATTCATTGAACTTTTTGTGATAGTTTCTCCTGTTTTTATATCAAAAGGACCAACTCCATGAAATTTAGAAGGATTCTCTTCTGCTTTCATATATCCTTTTCCTTTTTTAGTAAGTACATGGATAATAACTGGTTCATCAAAAGATTTAGCTTTTTCTAGTAGATGTTCTAATGCATCAATATTATGCCCATCTACTGGTCCTAAATATTTAATACCAATTTCTTCAAAATACATTCCTGGAATAAATACTTGTTTTATTGCATCTTTTCCCTTACTAATCACTTTTGTTACTGGTTTACCAAATAGAGGAATCTTCGATAATAATAATTTCCCTCTTTTATTCGATTTTCTATAGTGTTTTTTACTTCTAAGCCTCGTTAGTAATTTATTCATACCACTAATATTTTTAGAAATACTCATCTCATTATCATTTAATATAATAATCATTTTTGTCTGTGTACATCCTACATGGTTTAAGGCCTCTAGTGCCATACCACCAGTAAGTGCTCCATCTCCAATTACGGCAATGACATGGTTATCTTTATTCTTAATATCTCTTGCTTTAGCCATTCCCATTGCTGCTGAAATAGAAGTAGAACTATGACCAGTATTAAAACAATCAGTATCTGATTCACTAGTTTTAGGAAATCCAGATATTCCATCAAGTTTTCTTATATTTTTTAACTCTTCTCTTCTACCATTTAATATTTTATGAACATAACACTGATGCCCTACATCCCAAATAATCTTATCTTTTTTCACATCAAATACACTCTCAAGTGCTATTGTTAATTCTACAACTCCTAAATTAGAAGCAAGATGGCCACCATTTTTAGAAACTACTTCTAATAAATAATCCCTAATCTCCCCTGATAAAGCTTTTTTTTCTTCTAAATTTAGTTTTTTTATATCGTTTGTCTTATTAATCGTTTCTAAATACATAAAATCACCTACTTCAATAACTGTCTCTTATTATAACACATATTATTTGTTCAAAGCTTTTACTTTTCCTTTATTCTTATTTGCAATTTCATTTTTCATCATCATTGTCAATATCCGATTATCTAAATTGTCATAATCATCTAGATATATATTCTTTTTCTTTCTATACTCTAGTGTTAAAGAAAAGTGCTTTTTATCATATATATCTAATAGTTTATTCATTTTATATTTTAAATTACTTGAATAAAATGTCTTATCTTTATCGAAATAGATTGTATGAACATTTCCTAATTTCATAACTTCCTCTATGGATTCTTTAAATAATTGTAAATATCTAATTCGATCTTCATTGTTATGATAATAGTTTTTAATTATATAGGAAAATCCTAAAAGGAAAGAAAAACTACTCAAAGTTAGAAGAAGAGGAGATATATCCCCTGTTTTTACCCATGAGGCAGCCATTTTCCCAGCTTCTGCTGATCCAAATATAACACCTAATGTTGCGACAAAGAAAGAATAGGAATAGGTATCTTTTCCTATATCTTGTTTTTCTATCATCTTTTGGATATATGTTTTATACCCATTTAGTATATATTCTTCATTACTTTGATTTTTCATAAATCCTCCAATAAGTTGTTTCTGGAAAGATAGTATAACAAAAAGAAAAGAGTTTTACAAACCCTACTTTCTTTTATTAATATAATCACTTAATTTCTTAGGCATAAATCTAGCACTTCTTACTGCATTTACTCCATATTCGTTTAATTTATGAAAGGTATATAAATTCTTATCATATTTTTCTTGTAATTCTATTTTCATAATATACTTCATATTCACATTTCCATCATGATAATCAAATGGTATATTATTCTCTACTACTCTACATTTAAATACAATAGAGGATACAGGTTGACCTATATAAATATAGACAGTATCTCCAACTCCTATACCAGCTCCTTGTTTCCAGTCAATTATATTACTTTTTTCAAAGGCTTCTTCTATATCATAGTATTTTGGATTAGCAGGTACAATCCACTCTGTTTGAGATTTATTTGCTCCTCCACTTGCGTATTCATAACTTTCTTCTATCAAAGAAAGGATTTCTTCATCTTTTATAGACTCATCTAAAATAATACTTATCCAATATTTTTTATTCATATGGTATGCAGGATAAAATCCATCTTTTTTTAATAAGGCTTCTATCTTGCTAGGATTTATTTTTACATTGATAATTTCTACATTTCCAGAACCTTCTCCTAGTTTTTCTTTATCAATATTCATAATTAAAGCATACCATTTCTTTGTAATTTTATTTTTAAACACTCCAAAGTCTTTATAAGAGTCCCATTCAAAACTCGGTATATCTCCATATTTTTTTATTAATACATCACTAATTCTATTGGTTTGTGTTCCAATAAAGAACTCTTTATTAAAACAATTATTTCGTATATCGATTAATACTTTTTCAAACTCATCTCTAATTTTACCAGCAAACTCCCCTATATTATTTTCTACTCGGAAATTGATATATTCATCCTCTAGTTCTAAATCATATACTTTTCCTATTACTAATCCTTCTACTACTTCTACTTTTATTTGAAAGGTATCTTCTAATATATTTTTAAAATAACAATAGGTTTTCTTATCTTTCTCTTTTATAAAGCCATATGTAACTAACTTATCATAATCTACTACATATTTTAAAAATAAACTCTTTTCTATATCCATAATACTCCTCCAATTTATACAACTGATACTATTATAATTTTTTTCAAGTAAAAATGAAAAGTGAATTTTTCACTTTTCATTAGAATTCCTAACGGAATTCCTTTTATTTGATATAATCATTATATAAATCTTTAAGAGGATATCATCACAAATATAAAGGATAAAAATCTAAATAATACTATAAATAACTAAAATTAGTTATTTTAGCCCTGCCTTTTTTGCGTACAATTCTTCTATAATAGTACTTTTTATGATTCAACATGAATTTCCTATTATATAAAAAAATAACACTTTACGTGCTACTTTTTCTAATAAATATAATCGATAATCCTAATAAAAGAATACTTACATATAAATAAATATTTAATAGACTATTCGTTGTTCCATAAATATCCAAAAAGCCTTTCATTATACATCCTAAAGTTAATGTAGATACAAAAGAGTGATAAAAGTTTAACGATAAGTTACTTACTTTTAGCTTTAGCTTTCCAATCACTAGAAAGAGAATAGTTCCTAATAGAAAAGGAATTAGAAAGGCAAACATCATATAATTAGAATAGACTCCATGAGAGAATAATTCATAGATAAATCCAAAGTTCATTGTAATTAATGAAATTATAAAATAAATAAGACTTATCTTTTTAGTATCCAATGTATACAATATCGGAAACACTCCTTTCACTTATATTTTTTCCGTTAGTAGTTGGATTATTAATGACTTTTCCTTGAAATACCATAGAGGAAGATCCTCCTCCATCTAAATTATAAGCCGTCTTTACACCTAAACTTTTCATGAAAATAGCTAATTGATATAACGATAGTCCTTTACTTTCGCTCGTTCTACCATCACTTACTACTAACACATAATGATTATCACTTAGATAGCCAATAGCAGTTCTAGGATTAGATGCCATCGCTTTACCAACTTCTTCATTTTGACTAACACTTATCTCTGAGTTCTCTACTAATCCAGGTCCAAAACTAAATACTTGATAAGCACCTTTTTTTAATAACTCTTCTGCAGATATTTCACTTTCATTAATTATTTCAAAAGACCCATCTTGATAAATTACCAAATCTTCTTGATTCTTACTTGGAGTAGATCGATAGATTACCCCATTTCTAATAACGTATCCACTTTCTCTAACTCCATAATAATCTCCATTAATCGCAAGAATCGCATTACAACTTTCAGCTATTTCACTAGTCTTAGCAGTTACATTTTTCCCATAAGAGTTTTTCGCAAAAGCTGTCTTTAAATACTCACTAGATTTTAGATAAACATCAGCAACATATATCTTTGTATCATATTCATAATACTCTTTTATTGTAATTTTTATATTATTATCTTCATAACTAGAATCCGATACTTTGGCAATAATATTATTAGTATTAATATTAGTATCAGCACTAGTATTATTAGACTCTACTACTTGATAAACACTACTAAATACCAAAGTATCTAATAAAAAGTAAATTGTAAATCCTATTAAAAGGACAAAGTAAATTTCAAATAGAATATATTTATTTTTCAGTCACACCACCTCTAAATATTATTTTATGTTGTACAATATAGCTCATTATAAATAAAGTAATCTCTGTTAAGACTTTTGCTAAAATACTATTCATAGATAATACGTTAACAAGAATTGTCAATAAAACTGTATTAAGTAATAATATGCATATTGCAAGGGAAACATACGAGAAGAGAGATTTTATAGCACTACCTTTTTGTTTAAATACATACTTTTTATTAGCTGTATAGTTAAAAGTTGCACTAAATACTCTAGCAAGTACATTGGATATTTGAATGGAGTAGTTATGATTTTGAAATACCAATAAAAATAGAGAATAAAGAAGCACATCTATAAAGAAAGATAATAAAGAGGAAAGACAGAATTTTAATATCTCTTTATAGATTTTAAAGGAATCTTTAATAGGATGAAAATGAGATTCTGAATTATTATCTATATAGATTGTCTGAATAGTTATTTCTTTGATAGGAACTCCTTCTTTAGCAAGTTGTAATAATACATTAATTTCATATTCATATCTATCTCCTTTTATTTCTAACATTTCCTCTACTAATTTATTGCTAAAAGCTCTAAGTCCTGTTTGAGTATCATAAACATCTACTCCACTAGCAAGACTATATACATATCTAGTAATCATATTTCCTACTTTACTTCTTAGTGGAACATTTTGATCTAATTTTCTACTACCTAAGACTAGATAATCAGGATGATTCTCTGTAAATTTACATAGTTTCATGGCATCTTTTAGAGTATGTTGCCCATCACAATCCATAGTAACTACAATGTAGTTTTCCTGGTAATTATCACGAATATAGGAAAGCCCTGTTTTTAGAGCTTGTCCTTTTCCTTTATTCATTTCATGATCGATTACCATACATTTTGTTTCTACATTGGAAAAAACTTGATCAGATGTAGCTTTACTTCCATCATTGATAACGATTACTTCATAATGATTTTTTAATAGTTCCTCTACTAATTTTTCTAATTTAGAATCTGGGTTATAAGCAGGTATTAAGGCAATATACTTATATTCTCTATTCATAAAACTCTCTCTTTCTTATTTTATCTTCTAACGCGTCCACCACCTTGTGGCATTCCACCTTGCATCATACCGCCATTACCATTATTACTTCCAATCGTTGTTGTCACAGAACTAATCGTAAATGTTTGATATTCTTCTCCATTGATTAAAATCTTATAAGTATTTCCTGTTTCTAGCTTACTAGAAGATACGACTATAGAAGAATAAGATTTAGATGGAGTAAAGTCAATAATTTCATTATTATTACTATCTACAATAGATATTTTGGTATTAGCACCTACATTACTTAAGTAAGCTTTTATATTATTTTGTTTAGAACTACTACTAATTCCTTGTAACATTCCAGAAGAACCTACGGATATAACAGTACCTTTATCTACTACAAATTCTCCATCATAATCTAGTGCAGCATTTCCATTATCGGTCGGACCTTCTACTGTAACTTCTCCTCCATAAATATAGCCAGATCCATTGATATCAATTCCATCACCTGTTGAATTTACATAAATTGTTCCTCCATTGATTGTTAATTTATTATTAGATGTAGAATTAACTGTATTCTGTCCAGGGCGATTCATGCTTGATTGGTCATTACCACCAGCTACATTGATTCCATCATCACTAGCAACCACATGTATTTCTCCATCATTTATGGTAATAATAGCGGCTTCTATTCCTTCATAGCTTTGGCTTATGTCTATTATACCACTATTGATAACAATTTCACTATCGGCATGAACTCCGTCATCTCCAGATGTAATATTTAATGTTGCCTTACTAATTTCAACATAGTTATTAGAATGAACCGCATCATCTGAAGTATTTAATTCAAATTTTCCTCCATTAATAGTAATCGTATCATTAGATTTTAATCCTTTCGCACTAGAAGTAGTTGTAGAAGTACTTTTAGAATTCCATATACCCCATCCTGACTGTGTACTAGAATTACTACTTCCACCACCTGTTGTTATATCAAAGCTACCATCTTCTATATATAGTTTTGTAATAGCACTAATACCATCTAAGGAAGAAGTTATTTTAAAAGTACCATTTTCTATATAGACATATCCTTTATTAGTATCTTCTTCTTTCGTAGATTTAATTCCATCTCCACCTGAAGTAATTGTAAATGATCCATCTTTTATATATACAGAGTCTGTTCCCCTAATAGCATCATCACTACTTGTAATAATATAAGTACCACTAGATATTTTTAAATCATCTTTAGATACAATTCCATCTCCATGATTTGCTTTTACTTCTAGACTACCAGTTCCTTCTAAGAATAAGTCATCAGTACTATAAATAACTCCATCCATCTCACTATAAGTAGAAGAATATGTACTACCATCTTCCAAATAGTTCGTTGTACCATCTGCTAACTCTATTACTAAGTTTTTAGCATTTTCTACAATTATAGCTGGACTATTACTACTTGTAATACTAACATTATTTAGAGTTAGCTTAACATTATCTTCTGTATTAATGGTAATACTTCCATCTTTTAAAGTACCTGTAAGTGTATATACACCACCACTTGTAATTGTTAATGATTCTTTCAAAGTAATGGTTTTCCCATCATACTTAGACCAATCAATAGTATCATCTTTTGTATTTAAAGTAGATGTATCAAAACTGCTACTTTGATTCGTTGTTTTTTGTTGATAAACTAAGTATCCTGTAATTCCTCCCATTACTATTAAGGAAAGAATTATGAGTAACGCTATCTTTTTTCTATTATTCATCTTATAAATTCCACTCCTCCATTGACTGACTTATCATAATTTTTAAATTTCCATTTTTTACTCGTAAGTCATCTATAAATTTCTTTTCTTCCTTTATGTCTTTTAAGGTTACTATATAAGTTAATTCATACATACTGCCCATATCGATTGTTTTAGATTTTACTAAGTTTGCTTTTGTTGTATACTTATCAAATTCTTCTTGAAATACACCCGTATAATCTAAATCTTCTGGTATTTCTATTTTAAGCATCTTTTCTCGACTGTCTTTTTCAAATAATGTTATTTTATTATAAAGTAGTAAGAATAGACATCCAACTATTGTGATTAAGCAGGCTATTCCTACAAATCCAGTACCTACTGCTAAACCTACAGTCATTGCAAAGAATACGGATAATATTTCTTTTGCTGTTCCTGGAATACTTCTAAATTTTACTAAGCTAAATGCTCCCATAATTGCTATACCTGTTCCCAGGTTACCATTTACTAAAGTGATAACGATTTGTACTAAGAAAGGTAAAAGACTAATTGTTGTTAAATAACCTTTCGAATATTTAGATGTATATTTATGAGTTAAAGCTATAAAAAATCCTGAAATTATTGCTACTAATGTACAGATACCAAAAGATAATAAATCTAAATTAGAAGTTACATTTGAAAATAAACTGTTTAACATTTAACACCACTCTCCTTCTTATAAATGTTTCCATATTTTGAAAATGATTTCGGATATATTTTTAATTCTGTTAATATTTTTGTAAACCATAATGGTAGAGAACCTAATGTTTTAATCTCCATTATATATTTGGGAGTTTCAAAATATTCATCTCCATAATCTCCTGATTCTAATTTTAAGTCAACTCTTCTACTTCTTAAATGACTATCAAAGGTAATTCTTAATCCATCTTCTTCTATTCCTTTGTAGCTTTTTCTATCATATGCTACATATATTTTTGGATATACTTGATAATGTTTATAATGATAAGCTATTTCTTTCATAATTTGATTATTTTTATCATATTTATCATTATCTATAAAATCATATAATTCTTCTAGGGTTAGTTTTACTCTTCTTTTTCCTACCACTCCTCTATATTTACTTTTTAGTTCTAAGAATACTTCATCTTCTAATGTAGGTGTTCCATAACATCTTACCCGAATTTTTTCTTTAAATAATGGTTTTTCTATGGAACGAATGATTAAATCATCATGTTCTGTATCAAAGTAAATATTTCCTATTGTTGTTTCATGATATTTATCTTTTTCTATATAAGGACTGATTCTTTTTAAGATTTCTTTTTTTTCTTCTTCTGTTAAAAGATATTTTTTCTCAATCCTTTTAAAATTTTTACTATACATAATTTCTCCTTTCTTTTGATGGTTTAAGTATAGGAAGTGAAAATTAAATGAAGATTAAAAATGATTAAATTTTTACAAAAAAAATACAAATATTTTCTATTGAATATTTGTATTTGTATTTTTATTTTTAGTATTTTTTTAAATATATATTTCTAAGTCCTCTTGTAAATTGTTTCTGTTTTATCAATTGAAAGTTATCTTTTTCTATATTATGAATAGAAAAACTATTTTCTGGACTAATGGTTACGACTGCATATTGATAGCCATTTTCTTTAGCATATTGATCTAATACTTGTAACATTTGATATTGTAGATGATTTCCTCTATATTTAGGATTTACCATCATTGGTCCATAATTAGCTACTTGTTTATAGTCATTTTCTAAATCAAATCTAATCCTATCTTTTTCTGTTGCGGGAATAAACATCATAGAGCAAACTATTTCTCCTTCTAAATAATACATCCATATTTTAGAATGATTATTTAGTAAGGTAAGTAAATCCTCTTTTGAAAAAACTCCTAACCATTCTGGATGTTCCATTTGAGATAATATAAATTCTCTAAAGGTAATATATTCATCTATATTGATATTTTCATAATTACATTCTAGATTTTCTAATTTTATTTGCATAAGGTTACACCTACTTTTATTAAATAATTATATCTGTTTTTTCTAATGATTTATCGGCTTTTTCTTTTATATGAACAATATGTCTTCTAAAACCTAATCCAAGGAGTAATGGAATAATGGTATGGCATGATAATTGTAGCATATAAACAATGTAGTCATTTTCATAAAAACCACCAATCGTTTCTCTTAATGCATTCATTGCTGGGTAAAAAGGCATAAATTCATGAAAAATTTGATAAAATCTTGGTAACAATTCTAACGGAAAGGTTCCTCCAGAACCAGCTACTTGTAATACCATAAATACAATTGCCATTGCTTCTCCAATTTTTCCTAAAGATATTGTTAAGGAATAAACAATTAGTACAAAAACCAAACTAGAAAACATAATGGTTAGCAAGAATAGTTGATAATTAACAACTTGTACTTGCATAATGATATCTCCTATTCCAATAATAAATCCTTGTAGTATTGCCATAATAGCAAAGATAATAAATCTACCAAAGAAGGTTTGATAATTTTTTAATTCTTTATTCTTTTTTGTTCTTTTTATATCTGTCTTTAAAATAGAAATTAGTAACGTACAACCAACCCAACACGCTAAGATTGTATAGAATGCTGCCATTTTAGATCCGTACGAATTAATAGAGTATAAATTTATTTCATTGGTCTCAATAGGAGAGGATATAAAGTCTGCAACAACGGCAGGATCGTTTTGTAATAAGGCTACTATTTTAGCATACAACTCACTATCTGCTGTTGCACTCAATCTTTTAATGACATCATCAATTCCAACTTCTACTCCTAGTAATATTTCATCCATACTTCCAGATAATTGCGTAGTACTATTCAAAGCTCCTATTAAATTTGCCATAGCAGAATCTAAGTTTTTTAAAGACTCATCAATTCTTGCGATCAGTATTGTTAATTGACTTAAAGAATTTGAGGCATTTGTATATATAGTATTCATTTCATTTTGAATACTAGAACTATAAGTACTTACTACATCCAATAGTTGCGTATTCAATTCTTGCCACTTCTTTTTAATGTTTTCTATATCATCAGAGGTAATAGTATCTTGTGAAATCAATTCTTGCATTGTATCTATTTCACTTACTAAATTCTTAATCTTATTTTCTATATCTGCAATGGCAGAAGATGGCACAACAGTATCGATGGATGATAGAGCATTCAATATACTATTCAAATCACTTTTCATAGTAGTTAATTTTTCTGCAATAGCTGGTAATTTTTCAGAGGCATTAGTACTATCTATAGATTGAATCAAAGTATTTATCTCTTCACCTTTATCATTTATGGAAGATACAATAAAGGATAAATTATTATCTAATGTTTGATAGGTACTATTAAAATAGTCTTGTATATTATTTATGTCAATATTTGAAAATTCACTTTTTTCTGGAATCAAATCTCTTACTGCACTTAGTGATTTACTAGTAGAATTAGAAGCAGTTGAAATAGCTGTCATAATTTTCCGTAACTCTTGCACACTTTTCTTTGTTTCCGTTAATTTTATAATTAATTCGTTAGTACTATTTTCTCCCTTACCTACTACATCCATATTTTCAGCTGTATCTATAATTTTATAAATAAAGGCATTAACAAAGTTCTGGTTTAGTGTATTTTGAATAGTACCAACCGCTTTATCTACAATAATAGGTGCTATCGGATTTTTCTTTTGATTTACATAAAAATCAAACTCTGGTTTTTTAATTTCTCCATTATCAAATAAGGTTACTATTTTTTGACTAAAGTCTTCTGGAATAACAATTTCACCATAATACTCTCCTCGATCAACTTTTTTATTAGCAGTAATTTCATCTGTAAAAATCCATTTCATATTATGGTTTTTCTTAAGACTTTCTTCCATTAAGTCTCCCATATTAAGATTTTCTTCTAATAAAGTAACTCCTTTATCTTTATTAACAATGGCAATTGGCAAATTTCCTGTATTATCATAAGGATTCCAGTTAGAATCAATGTTAAACCATGCATAAATTCCTGGAATGATTAGAATACCAATGAGAATAACAATAGCAATTTTTTGCTTAGATATATTTTTTATATCATTAATAAATATATTTATTATCTCTTTCATTTTTACAACCCTTCATTTCTATTCCTTTTTATGTCCATACTTAATGGCATATTATACCATATTAAGGAAAAAATTTCAAATAATAGTATCAGAAGTTTTTCTCATTATTAAGCATTCTCTTCTATTAATTGGTCCAAGGGAGAGATTCGTATCTTTGGCATAAGATTTAAATCTAGAAATAGCTATTTTTCTATTGTAGTCAAATAATCTATCTTCTAATACTTCTATTTTCTCTTCATAATAATCTTTATCCGCTTTATAGGGATCAAATGCATATACATAGTTTTTATCAATACCAGTCAGTAAAATGTAATGTTCTACATCTAAAAGTGTTCGTAGTACAATACAAGATCCTATTTCTAATGCTTTGCGGATAGTAGAAAAATTTACAGATTCGCTCCTATAATATTCACATTCTAATGGAAAATCATTTTTCCTAGAATATATCATAAACCATTTATATAGCATCTTCATAGCGTCAATACTAGTACCACCTTGTCCTATATTGCCTTTCTTATCATAGCAATCTAACGTATAGGTAGAAACTGCTTTCATAAAGATAGCAGGTATTTCTTCTCTTTCAAACAAATAGCTAATCGCATTTTGAACAGAGGTTGGACCACAATCAAACTCTGTCATTTGGTACCGTAAAGGGATTTTCATTAGAATCAACCTCCTATTTTTATTTTATATTTTTTAATTTTTTATTTAAGCGGGTATAAATTGGCTTCATTTTCTCTTCTGTTGAGTAATCATTTACTTCTTCGATATTTATCCATTTTATATCACTATTTTCATCTTCTTTAATACGGATATAATCTTCTTCACTTGCTTCAAATACATATTCTATATCAAAATGCAAATGAGAATTTACATATTTTCCTCTTTTTATATGATTATCAACAGTAATAATATTTAATCCACAAATTCCATCTATCAAAGGTTTTACATTAGTTAAGCCAGTCTCTTCCTCTATTTCTTTTTTTACTACTCGAAATAAATTACTATCTCCATCAGCATGTCCACCAATCCAAGCCCATGAGTTATAAATATTGTGATATATCATCAGTATTTTTGTTCTATCATGATTCGTAATCCAAGCAGAGGTTGTAAAGTGTGCTATTTTGTTCTCTCTTGTTAAGACATCATCATTATTTTCCATAAATTTTAAAATAACTTCTTTGTCACATTTTTCATTTTCATCATATGGTTCATATTCTAATAGTTGCTTGTATAATTCTTCGTTCATTCTAAACTACTCCTTTATCATTTTATTCCTATTGGAAATCAGTTCTTATTTCTCCTAATACTTTTTCTGCTACTTTTTCATGTCCTATATAATTTAGATGTACTCCATCTTCTAATAATTCTAATTTTTCTAATTTTATATAGTTTTTTTCATTTTTTTCAAAATAATTAATTATCTCTATTCTCTTTTTTTCAGAGTTTTCATCCAAAATAATTCTTGCATTTCCTAAATAATCAAAATTTATAGGCAATAAATATTTTATCTTTGGCATTGTTTCATTAGTAAAATATTTTATTCTATCATCATCATCTGCAAATAAGTTTTCTACTATTTTTGAATAGTCTAATAAATCTTCTATTGTTTTTTTGGCATCTTTTTGATATTTGATTTGTAAATCATTAGTTCCCAAAGCAATAATTATTTCATCTACTGGAGAGGCCGTTCTAAAGATAGATAAAAAGGTATCTTTTCCATTTCTATATAATTTTTCTTTTTCATCATTACCAGCTAATCGTCCAGGAAGACCTTCTTGTATAATTTTGTAATCACTTCCTAATTTTTTTTGTAATATATTGGGCCATTGTTTTTCATCAGGAATTCTTTTTCCTCCAAAAAAATCATCACCCCAAGTATTGGAATCTCCATAAATAAGTATTTTCTTCACTCTTCTTCACCCTTTGTCGATTTATTTTTCATATATTTTTATTTTACCATCTTTTACTTCACAAGTTCCACCTATTGGAAATGTAAAAATAGGAGTAGTATGACCAAAATCAGCATTTATAAGAATTGGAACATTTTGTAATTCTTTTTTTGTCTCAAATATCGTTTTCCATTTTTGAACTGTCATTTGATTACTTATTTGAGCTCTACCTACTATGATTGCTTCAATATTTTTATTTTTTAGACAATGTAATAATGATTGTAAGTTTCTATCAAATTCTCTTATAAAGTCAAGGCCAGCCATTTCATCATCTTCTAAGAACAATACTATATTATCTACATCAGGCATATATTCCGTTCCTTGTAAAAGATTAAGAGTACATAAATTTCCTCCTATAATAGTTCCCATAGCATCCCCTTTATGTAATGTAATTACTCCTTCATTAGGATAGAACTTTCTATCCTCTTGATTTATATACCATGCATCATCACTCCACGAAGTAGATTCTTCAATAGAAATATCTTTATTTTCAAAAAACATCTTTTTAAAATACTCTAGGGTATAATCAAAACCTTTTATCATACCAAAACTAGAAAAGTGAGGACCACTATAAGTGACAACTCCTGTTTTTTGATAAATGGCATTGCAAAGTGCTGTAATATCAGAAAATCCACAAATAATTTTAGGGTTATTTTTTATTAGTTCATAATCGATATAATCTAGAATCTGATTCACATTAAAGCCACCTATAACAGATAATATGGCAGCTACATTTTTATCTTCTAAAGCTGCATGAAAATCTTCTATTCTATCTTCAATCGATGAACAACAATAATTTTCATCAAAAGTCTTATATACATGTTTTCCAAATGTTACTTTTAGCCCTAATTCTTCTAATCGCTTTGTCGCAATAGAGATTGTTTCTTCTGTTAAAAGTTCCATATTTCTAGATAAGGCAATAACACGTATCTCATCTCCTACTTTTAACTTTTCAGGAATTATTTTTTGCATTTTCATATTTGATCACTCCTATATAACAATCATATTATAAGTAATATTTCAACAAATTACAAATAAAAATGACAGAATAAATCTGCCAAATTTTTAAATTCGATTAACTCCTAATTCACGCGCTTTAGAAGAAACTGCTTTAGCAATTACTTCTGCTACTTTCTCATCTAAAGCACTTGGTAAAATATGTTCCTCACTCAATTCTTCATCAGGTATATAAGAAGCAAGCCCATAAGCGGCTGCAAATTTCATTTCTTCTGTTATTTTAGTTGCTCGAACATCTAGTGCTCCTCTAAATAATCCTGGGAAGGCTAATAAGTTATTGATTTGATTTGGATAATCAGATCTTCCAGTTCCCATAATTCTAGCTCCAGCTTCTTTTCCTAGTGTATAAGATATTTCTGGTTCAGGATTTGCTAAAGCAAAGACAATAGGATCTTTTTTCATACTTTGTACCATTTCTTTTGTAACAATATTTGGAGCCGAAACCCCTACAAATACATCAGCTTCTTTAAAAGCTTCTTGCATTGTTATTCTCTTATTTGAAGAATTGGTTATTTCACAAATCTCTTTTGATAAGAAGTTATATTTTTCGCTATCTTCTCTAAGAAGAATTCCTTTCGAATTAAAAGCATAGATTTCTTTTACTCCTAGTGTTTTAAGCATTTTAATAATAGAACTTCCTGCTGCTCCTACACCACTAACAACAACTGTTATATCTTCTTTTTTCTTTCCTACTACTTTTAAAGAATTAATTAAGGCAGCGGTTACAACAATAGCTGTACCGTGTTGATCATCATGAAATACTGGTATATCTAATTCTTCTTTTAAAGTTCGCTCTATTTCTACACATCTTGGAGCAGAAATATCTTCTAAGTTAACTCCACCAAAAGTAGGTGCAATTGCTTTCACAATACTGATAATTTCTTTTGGATCTTTTGTATTTAAACAAATTGGTACAGCATCAATATTGCCAAATTTTTTAAAAAGAATCGCTTTTCCTTCCATAACTGGTAATGCTGCTTCTGGTCCTATATCTCCAAGTCCTAACACAGCTGTTCCATCAGATACAACCGCTACACTATTTTGCTTCCAAGTGTAGTCATATACTTTTTCTTTATCATCTGCTATTTTCCTACAAGGCTCAGCAACTCCAGGGGAATAAGCTAGTGATAATTCATGCGCATCTTGTAAATCTGATTTTAATTTGACCTCTAATTTTCCTTTCAAATTCTTATGATAATCTAATGCTTCATCATAAATATTACTCATATAATGCCTCCTAATCTAGCATGTTTCTATTTATTATTACTACACATTAATAATAAAATCAAGTGTTTTCATTAGAATTTATTATTTTTCATATAAGTAGCTTTTTCTAATCAACTACTTCATTAATATTTCCATTTATAACAATTGGATCAAAACCTTTTATTTCATCTAATAACATATTATTTGGATAATCATTCATCATATAAATTTTCTTCTCTTGCATAAATGCTTCATACATTTCTAGAAAAGTAGAAGCACCTATATAATTATCATACTCTATCCCATCTTTTACCTTAGAATAATTAAGGACTAATATCGCATCTACTTCCCCAATAGATTTTCTACTTTGATGATACATTCTTTGAAAGAATGCTATATATTCATCTTCCGTCATTTTTTTATTATCCTCATTAGTAACTGGTTCTTCATAACAATTAGGTAATTTTACCACATGACCATTCTTTTCTAATTTTTCCTTAATGGGAGGTATCTTACTATAAAAGCTAGTAGAACAAACTATTAACACTTTCATTTTAATTTTCCTTTCTCTTATATTTTAATTCTTTGGATAATCTCCTCGCATTTTTTAACGCGTATTTTTTCATCTATATTTAGATTTAATTCTTTCTTTTCCATTAATATTTTACCATTTACTATTGTTGTATCTACATTGCTGCCTTTGGCATTATAAACAATTTCTGATATTAAATCATTTGTTGGTTTCAATAAAATATTGTCTACGTCTAAGATAATTATATCTGCTTTTTTACCTTCTGTAACACTTCCTATTTTATCTTCCATACATAATGCTTTAGCACCATTAATAGTTGCCATTTTTAATACATCATAAGATGTCATTAAGGTAGGGTCTTCTTCTATTCCTTTTTGAAGTAGTGCCGTAAATTTCATAACTTCAAACATATCTAAGTTAGAGCCACTTCCTTGTCCATCTGTTCCTAATGAAACATTAATTCCAGATTCTACCATCTTGGCAATTTTTGGTACTCCACAGCCTAATTTTAGATTACTAATTGGACATGTACTAACATGAATATCTAAATCTTTTAGTTTTTCGATATCATCATTGTCTAATTTCACACTGTGAGCAAGTATCGTATGTACATTTTTAAAATTATCTAATAATACTTGAGATGGCTTTCTTCCATAAGAAGACTCTATGTCCGTAACTTCTTTTGTATTTTCACAAAAATGCATATGTACAGGAAGCTTCAACTCCTTAGAAAGTTTTATACACTCTTTAACATACTTCTCATCGGAAGTATATAAACCATGAATTCCTACATTAAAAGACAAAGTATCCTCATAAGAGTCATATCTTTTAATAAGTTCTTTTAATTCTTCTAATCTTTTCAAACTATCTTCTCTACCATTAATAGACATCAAAGTTCGGGTGGTTTGAAGTCTAATGCCAGCAACATCTCTAGCTTTAATAATACTATCTGCCATAAAATACATATCATTAATAGTAGTACAACCAGTTTTTATCATTTCAATAAATGATAAAAGAGACGCATAATAAATATCATCATCTACTAATTTAGCTTCCATAGGCCAAATTTTATCTTCTAACCATTCTTGTAATTTTAATCCATCAATTGTTTCTCTAAATATACTCATAGGTACATGAGCATGGGTATTAATCAATCCTGGAAGAACTACTTTTCCAGTAGCATCTATTACTTTATCTATATTTGTTATCTCTATTTCTTTTCCAATTTTTACTATGGTATCTTTATCAATCAGAATATCGGTATTATATTCAATTTGTGGTCTCTTCTCATCCATAGATAGTAAAGTACCATTTTTAATTACTATTTTCATATTTTCCCCCTAAAAATTTATATTACCCCTATTTTAACATAATTTTTATTTTTTGTAGAAAAAATTTGGATTTCTACTTATCTTTGCGAAAGATAATATTGAGGAGGTGAATTACTTGAAAGAAAATGTAAATGAATTATATGAAAAGTTCTTAAAAATCAAAAATCAAGGATGGATTGAGTCCAAACGAAAAGGTCCTACTGGAATAGGATATACTTTTGAAGAATTGATAAATAAGGAAGAAGAAAATTTTCCTATTCCAGATTACAAAGGAATAGAAATAAAGACAACTAGAAAGTATAGTAATAGAAATCTGCATCTATTTACTGCTACTCCCGATGGAGACTATTTATTTCCAATAAAAAGAATGCTAAATATATTAGGATATCCCGATAGAGAAAATAAGGAATATAAAATATTAAATGTTGGTATGAACGCCAAAGAGTTTACTTATATTGGATTTTATAAAAAGGTAAAGCTATTTGTTAACAGAAAAGAAGAAAAGATAGAAGTTATTGCTACTAACGATAAAGGAATACCAAAAGAAGTAAATACGTCATGGTCATTTGAATTTTTAAAACAAAGGTTACATTTAAAACTTAATTATCTCGCTATAGTTGAAGCTGAATCTAAAATGATAAATGATAAAGAGTATTTTTACTATAACAAAATTAAATTTTATAAATTCATAAACTTTGAAAATTTTATAGATCAAATTGAAAAAGGACGTATAATTGTTACTTTTAAAATCGGTGTTTATAAATCAGGTACAAAAATTGGTCAGATATATGACCACGGTACTGATTTCTCTATCGATAAGAAAGAGATTAAGTATTTATTTGACAACATTTAGTAATATGGTTAAAGTAAAAAGTCATAAATTATAAAAAAATTATGACTTTTAATGTGCCCATAATTTTATATATGAATAAATGACTCTTCTGTATAAAGGTTTGGAATCAAGGGGTTGCAAGTACAAAAAAAAGACTACTATAACTAGTGTCTTTGTATTTCTAAATGGTCGGGAAGACAGGATTTGAACCTGCAACCCCTTGGTCCCAAACCAAATGCTCTACCAAGTTGAGCCACTTCCCGATAATATTAAATAAAATGGTGCACTCGAAGGGATTCGAACCCCTGACCTTTTGGTTCGTAGCCAAACGCTCTATCCAACTGAGCTACGAGTGCAAGTTCAAAGTGCACGTTTAAAAATAAAATATGGTGGCTCCAGCGGGAATCGAACCAGCGACACAGGGATTTTCAGTCCCTTGCTCTACCGACTGAGCTATGAAGCCAAATTAAATGGCGGTTCCAACGGGACTCGAACCCGCGATCTTCTGCGTGACAGGCAGACGTGTTAACCAGCTGCACCATGGAACCAAATTGGTTGCGGGAAGAGGATTTGAACCTCTGACCTTCGGGTTATGAGCCCGACGAGCTACCGAACTGCTCCATCCCGCGATATAGCTAAATATATATAAATGGCGGAGGAAAAGGGATTCGAACCCCTGCGCCGCTCACACGACCTTCCGGTTTTCAAGACCGGTCCCTTCAACCAGACTTGGGTATTCCTCCAACGCAATTTATTAAAATGGTGCCTAAGGCCGGACTTGAACCGGCACGAGGGTTGATTCTCGCAGGATTTTAAGTCCTGTGCGTCTACCTATTCCGCCACTCAGGCATAT
>CAMUZJ010000006.1 GCA_947165195.1 uncultured Bacillota bacterium | reverse complement strand
AAGGTAATGACTTAATTGGTGAAATGAGAGAGTCTGGAGTTATTGATAAAACAGCACTAGTATTTGGACAAATGAATGAACCACCTGGAGCAAGAATGAGAGTTGCCTTAACAGGACTTACCATGGCTGAATATTTTAGAGATGTAAAAAATCAAGACGTATTATTATTCGTTGATAATATCTTCCGTTTTGTACAAGCAGGATCTGAAGTATCTGCCCTATTAGGTAGAATTCCATCTGCCGTTGGATACCAACCAACATTGGCAACTGATGTAGGTGCCCTACAAGAGAGAATTTCTTCTACTAAAAATGGATCTATTACATCTGTACAAGCAGTATATGTTCCAGCAGATGATTATACAGACCCAGCACCTGCTACAACATTTGCCCATCTTGATACCATTATTGCCTTATCAAGATCAATATCAGAATTAGGAATTTACCCAGCAGTTGACCCATTGGAGTCATCATCTAGAATTCTTGAACCTAGTATTGTAGGAAAAGAACATTATGAAACTGCACGTAAAGTACAAGAAATTTTACAAAAATATAAAGAATTACAAGATATTATTGCCATTTTAGGTATGGATGAATTATCTGATGAAGATAGACAACTTGTATATAGAGCAAGAAAAATTCAAAAATTCTTATCTCAACCATTCTTTGTTGCAGAACAATTTACTGGATTAGAAGGTAGATATGTATCAGTAAAAGATACTATCAAAGGATTCCAAGAGATTATCTCTGGAGAATTAGATGACTTACCAGAAGATGCATTCTATATGGTAGGAACAATAGAAGATGCTAAGAAAAAAGCAGAAAAAATGATGGAATCATAAAAAAGGTGATTTTATGGCGAAACAATTTAAATTTCAAGTTGTTACCCCTAGTCGAGTATTCTATTCTGATGAAGTAGAAATGATTATTTTCAATACAGAAAATGGAGAAATGGGAGTAATGGCAAACCATGTTCCTATGTTAATTGCTAATAAACCATGCGTATTAACAATGGAAAAAGAGAAAGAAAAGAAATATGCATATATTAGCGAAGGATTTATAGAAGTTTCTCTAGATAAAGTTACTGCTATTGTAGATGAAGCAGAATGGGCTGATGAAATCGATGTTGAAAAAGCTATGCAAGACAAAAAACAAGCTGAAGAAGAATTATTAGATGAAAAACAAGATTTACAAATGAAAGCTCAACTAACAGCTTCTATAGAAAGATCAGCTAATAGAATTAAGACTGCAAGAAATTTTAGACAATAAAAATTGCCTCATTATCTCTTTTGATGATGAGGTTTTTTTCTGTTTAAAAAATAGTGATTTTTTTCGTAATTTATGATATAATATGCATGTTTTAGGGGGGAAATGGTGTGATAGTTAGCTATATTAATAAAGGAGAAAATGTTATCATAATTGATAAAAATCAGATGAAACATTTGCAGACCAACTTTCATAATACTGAAAAAATTTTATTATTAGAAAATTACAAAGAGTATTTGAATGGAGTAAAAAAAACTTTCGATGATAAAAAAAATAAATTAACAAAAAGTCTTATTTGGAATGCAGGTGGTACAGTTTTTATTGGTGGTATTATGTATGCAACAATTTTAAAAGACTTATTTCCATTAGAATTTCCAATGGATTTTGGTAATTCTTTAATAGGGCTTTCAGCAGCTTCTATTAGTACTATTGGAATCCATAATCTTTATATGTCATATGATGATGTTAAAAGCAATAATAAAATTTTAAAAGCCATACAGTTATTAGATTTGACTGTCGACGAATGTCTAAAATTGGAAAAAACTAAATCTGTAAAACGAGAAAAATATGATTGTGATATTCATTATTTAGAAGAGCCTAACTTAGGTTTACTTCGCTATTATATGAACAATCATGATGCATTAATAGATGAATTTCAAGAAAATAAAATAATATGTTCTAGATTGCATAATGATTTTCAAAATATGCTATTAACGGGTATGGTAAAAAATGAATTGCAAGATCAAATAGGAAATGTAGTTCTTCCAAAAAGTAAAAAAATTCTTTCCAAATCAAACGCAGTTTGTTTGTTAGAGGATTATCAACAATTTATTAAAGCTAATTTAAAAGAGGTAAAAAAAGAAAAACAATTATTGAATTTTAATTTAAAAAGTACGACCTATTTTTTAACTGGCTTTACAACTCTTACTCTTTCTTTCCTTTCGTTTGCTAAGAATGTAGGAGATTTGCTTGATTTTTCTAAAGATGCAGCCTTTAGTTATCATATAAAGATGCTTTTATCATCGATTGGGGTAGGTGGAAGTGCTTATTTATTATTTAAATCTTATGAAAGTAATGTCAATTATCATAAAGAAGATAAACAAAAACTAAAAAATAGGATAAAAAACTTAAAAATTTTTTCGACTGTTGTAGATAATACATTAAAATTAGAAAGAAAAAAATCTAAGCAAATAGAAAAAAATCGAAAAAATGATTTTTCTTCTTTAGAAGAAAAAGCTAATGCAGATTATAGATTGCTTGATTATTATGAAAAAAATTATCAATCTTTAAAAGAAGAGTTTGTTAAATATAATGAGATAAAAAATGATTCTCATGATCATTTACATAATAAATTACTAACAAAAATGATTAGAAAGTCATTAGAAATAGAAAACAGTGTCAAAAATACAAAGTAGATTGGATAAACTTTACAAGAAAATATATTCGATATATAATGAAAAAGAAATTATGGGAGGATGTAGTATGAAGAAGAAAGTAGTAGTTGGAATGAGTGGAGGAGTAGATAGTAGTGTTTCTGCATTACTCTTACAACAACAAGGTTATGAAGTGATAGGTCTTTTTATGCGTAATTGGGATTCCTTAGCTGATGGTGAGTTTAATGGACCAACTACAGCTTCTGGAATATGTCCTCAAGAAGAAGATTATAACGATGCTAAAAAAGTATGCGATAAATTAGGAATACCTTTACATAGAAAAGATTTTGTAAAAGAATATTGGGATTATGTATTTACTTATTTTTTAGATGAATTAAAAAAAGGAAGAACTCCCAATCCAGATATTATGTGTAATAAATATATAAAATTTGATATGTTTGCTAAAGAAGCAAGTAAATTAGGAGCAGACTATATCGCAACAGGTCATTATGCTAAATTAGAAGATGGGAAGTTATTACGAAGCAAAGATAGAAATAAAGATCAGACTTATTTTTTATCACAAGTAAGTAAAGAACAATTCCAAAATGTATTATTTCCATTAGCAGATTTAGAAAAGCCGATGGTGCGTAAAATAGCCGAAGAAAATGGTCTTAGTACGGCAAAGAAAAAAGATTCTACTGGAATTTGTTTTATAGGAGAAAGAAACTTTACCAATTTCTTAAAGAATTATTTACCAAATCTTCCAGGAGATGTGGTTAATATTGATACAAAAGAAGTAATTGGAAGGCATATCGGCTTAATGAATTATACAATTGGACAAAGAAAAGGGCTAAATATCGGTGGGACAGAAGATAGAATGTTCGTTGTTGGAAAAGATTTGGAAAAAAACATTTTATACATCTGTTTAGGAGAAGACAACGATTATTTGATAAGTGATGCCTGTATAGTTGACAGTGTCAATTGGTTAAGTGATGTAAAATATGAGCACTGTACCGCTAAGTTTCGATATCGTCAAGAAGATGTAGAAGTATCTTTAGAATGGCTTAATGATAAGGAAATATTAGTAAAGTATCCACAAGGAGTAAAGTCTGTAACACCAGGACAAGCATGCGTTTTTTATCAAGGAGAAGAGTGTCTAGGAGGAAGTATTATTAAAGAAATTTATAAAAATAATCAAAAATTGTGGTATATTTAATAATGAGGTGTAGTTTGTGAAAAATAAATCAATAATAATCATTATAGGTATCATAATTTTAATTTTAGGAATTTTCCTTTTTCTTCCAAAAGAAACAGAAAAAACGGATGCTGTCAAATTTAAAGAAGAGTATGAAAGCTTAAATAATACCAAATCTAGTAGTGGAAAAGATATCAGAAATTTGACAATACAAGAAGATAATCCAATTATTTATAGTAGTGCAGAAGAAGTAGTAGAAATGATAAATAATAAAGAAAGTTTTGCAGTCTATTTTGGATTTTCTAGTTGTCCATGGTGTAGAAGTGTCTTACCAACCTTATTTGAAGTAATGGATGATTTAAAAATAGATAAAATCTATTATGTAGATGTAAAAGATATTCGCGATGTTTTAACATTAGATGAAAATCAAAAAGTAAAAACAGAAAAAAAAGGAACAGACGCATATTATGAATTATTAAAAAAACTAGATAGTGTATTATCAGATTATCAATTAACAACTGAAGAAAACGAGAAAATAGAAACAGGAGAAAAAAGAATTTATGCTCCAAATATTGTATCGATAATTGATGGGAAAGTTCATGATTTAACAACTGGTATTAGTGATAGTCAAACAGATGGCTATATGGAATTAACAAAAGAAATGCAAAAAGAAACATATGAAAAAATAAAATGCGTATTAGATTGTTTATCAGAAGAAGAAATGGTATGTACTAAAAAATCTTGTTAGGACAGTTCATTGTCTTTTTTCTTTGAAAAATAAAAAAAGAGGAGTGCTTGAAAAATTTATGGAAAATAAAAGTCTACTAGAAATATACAATCAAATAAAGACTCCATTAGAATTATTAGAATTTATGTGTAATCATATTAAATTTGGGTTTTATGGGAATAACCAAATCTATGATACGTCAGATTTAGATGCTTTGGATTTGGCAAGTGATATTTATTGGAAGTTATCTAGTCCTACAAATACTTTGAAATTGGGATATGGACAGTGTTTTGATCAAGTAGAACTAGAAAGAGATTGGTTTCTATCCCATGGGTATTTTTGTATGACATTTTATATTACTTTTCTAGTAGAGAATATGAATTCTTATCCCAATCATGCTTATTTAGCATTTAAAGCAAATGATAAATGGTATTGGTTTGAACATTGTGATAAAGCTAATTTTGGAATTCACGAATATGATAGTTTAGGAGATTTAATTACGGATCAAATGACAAAACATGTTTATTCAACAGATAAATTTTATCCTTTAGATGAAAATATATTAAACTCACTACATATATTTGAATATAAAAAACCTTTATATGGCATAAATACAAAAGATTTTCAACACTTTGTATACTCTTCTTATGATGTACCAATTGTTGAGTAAAAAATGTATCTAAAATGGAAAAAATATGATACAATGAGTAAGTCGTGCAGATAACCGTAAGTCCAGACAAATAGGATTTACGGTTTTTACATGAAAGAGAGGTAAAATTATGAAAAATTTAGATTTAGGAAAAGAAAAAATTAACAAATTATTATTTGCTTTTTCCATACCTTGTATTATTAGTATGTTGATTAACTCTGTATATAATATAGTTGACCAAATCTTTATAGGACAAGGCGTTGGAACAATTGGGAATGCCGCAACTAATGTTATATTCCCACTTGTAATATTATCTACTGCTATTGCTTCTTTGATTGGTAATGGTGCTGCTGCAAATATTTCTTTACTCCTTGGAGCAGGAAAAAATGATATAGCTAAAAAATCAACTGGATCTGCTATTATCCTTTTAATAATAGTCTCTATTTTGGTTTTCTTAGTAGGAGAAATTACTTTACCAACCTTAATTCACTTATTTGGATCTACATCGAATGTCTATAATTCTGCTTTAACGTATGGAAGAATTATTTTACTAGGAGTACCATGTATGATATTTTATACAGGTATGAGTGCAATTATTCGAGCAGATGGTTCTCCTAAATACTCGATGATCTTATTAGTAATTGGTGCAATTATCAACTTAATATTAGATCCCGTCTTTATTTTTTACTTTCATTTGGGAGTAGCCGGAGGAGCATGGGCTACTATTATCGGACAATTTGTATCCTTTATTATTGCCTTTTTCTATTTATTTCGATTTAAAATGATAAAACTAGAGAAGAAAGATTATAAAATGAATTCTACTATCTTTAAAGTACTGGGATTAGGTTTATCTAGTTTTATTACTCAAATGACAGTTGTAGCTTTGTTTATAGTCATGAATAATTTAATGAATAAGTATGCAGTAGATTCCAAATTTGGAAGAGATATTCCACTTTCAGTTTATGGAGTTATTTCAAAACTAAATGGATTATATGTAGCTTGTGTTTTAGGAATATCGATAGGTGCTCAACCTATTATTGGATATAATTATGGAGCAAAAAACTATGCTCGTGTTAAAGAAACTCTAAAAAAAGTAATTATGATTTGTGCAATGATTGGAATTTTCTTTAATATATTATTTCAATTTTTTCCACAATATATTATTTCTCCATTTATAACCAAAACAGATCCTAATTATGCTTTATTTATGGAATTTGCCATAGACTTTTCAAAAATATTTTTAATGGTATGCTTTTTAAACTCTTTTGAGATGTGTACAAGTATTGTGATTCAGTCCCTTGGAAAAGTAGTGAAAGCAACTCTTTGTTCCTTTACCAGACAAATATTCTTATTTATACCACTTGCTTTAATTTTAACACATTTTTACGGATTATATGGAGCATTATATGCAGGAACAATTGCTGATACTTTGTGTTTCTTTGTAATTATAATTATTTTTGTAACAGAATATAAAAAATTAAATGCTTGTGAAAAAGCTACAAAATGAAAATAGGATGAATTTCCTATTTTTTGTATGAAAAGATTTTCTCTTTCCATACTATAAAATGGTGAGAACTAAGTGAGAAAAGTATATCTTTGTATTGACTTAAAAAGCTTTTACGCATCTGTTGAATGTGTAGAAAAAGGACTAGATCCAATGAAGACAAATTTAGTAGTAGCAGACCCCACTAGAGGAAAAGGGGCTATTTGTTTAGCAGTTAGTCCTCACCTAAAACAGTTAGGTGTTAAAAATCGTTGTAGGTTATATGAAATCCCAGATAATATTGATTATATAACGGCTCTTCCTAGAATGAAAAAATATATGGAATATTCCGCCAATATCTATGCTATTTATTTAAAATATGTTGCGAAAGAAGATATTCATGTCTATTCAATCGACGAAGCTTTTTTGGACGTGACTAGTTATTTAAAAGTTAGAAAGCTAACTCCTGTTTTCTTTGCTAAAATGATAATGAAAGATATTTATAATACCTATGGTATTACTGCGACTGCTGGTATTGGGACAAACCTTTATTTAGCAAAAATAGCATTAGATATCATTGCAAAATCATCTCCTACTTTTATTGGAATATTAGATGAAAAGACATATCAAGAAAAACTATCTTTTTATGAACCATTATCTGACTTTTGGCAAATAGGAAAAAATATAGAAAATCATTTAAAGAGCTTACATATTCATAATATGTATGAGTTATCTAGAGCCAATGAACAATTGCTATATAAAGAATTTGGAGTTAATGCAAAACTATTAATTGATCATTCAAAAGGAATAGAGACAACTACTATAAAAGAAATAAAAGAATATAGGCCACAATCTAAATCATTATCGATTCACCAAACTTTATTTTCTGACTATTCTATGCAGGATGCTAGAGGAGTACTGGTAGAAATGCTAGATATTCTTTATTTAGAACTAATAAAACAAAATTTATATGCATCTACTATTCATCTTTTTATTGGATATTCAAAAGATAAAATAAAAGCATTATCCATAACTTGTAAATTAAAAAATCCTACCAATTCCTTTCAAAAATTTCTTTCTACCTTACTAAAAATATATGATACAAGAGTAGATAAAATAGTAAAAATTAGAAAATTAGGATTTGCTCTTTCTAATTTGTCAAAAACTTATTTAGAACAAGTCAATTTTTTTGAAAAAGAAAATGATGATATAAATTTAGGAAATACTATAAATGATATAAAAAACAAATATGGAAAAAATAGTATGATTAGAGGAGTAAGTTTATTGGAAAAATCTACAGCTTTAAAAAGAAATAAATTAATAGGAGGACATAATGCCGAAGGA
This sequence comes from uncultured Bacillota bacterium, assembly GCA_947165195.1. Classification (GTDB taxonomy): domain Bacteria; phylum Bacillota_I; class Bacilli_A; order RF39; family UBA660; genus RUG14891. Next base: position 20,885 of record CAMUZJ010000006.1, on the reverse strand, counting down.
GAAATTAAGTAGAGAAAAACAATTTATGCCGTTTAATGCTTTAAAAGGATATCAAGAATTACTAAGAGAAAAAGAAGTAGAACATGAGGAAAGAGTAGAATTAAGTGAAGAAAAACAACAAGAAATTAATGAAATACTTATTGGTTTAAAAAGAGGGGATAAAATTAAAATTAATTTTTATATAAATGGAAGATATCTAACAAGACAAGGAATGATACAAAAACTTTCTTTTGTTACAAAAATACTTGTAGTAAATAATAAGATGATTTATTTTAAAGATATCAGAGATATCAAGTTAATTGACTAGTTTTGTAAATGGGGTTTTGAAAAGAAAAAAGTCATGCTATAATGAACTAGGTAAGGAGGATAAATCAACAATCATAAAGTATTGTTGATTATACAAAAGATTTATGGAATTATTAGATGGACGTTTAGTAAAAAAAGAAATATTAAACAAATTAAAAGAGGAAGTAGCTCATCTTGATAGATCTCCGGGATTAGTGGTTGTTCAAGTAGGAGAAGATCCTGCAAGTAATGTTTACGTAGGACAAAAAGAGAAAATGGCGAAAGAATTAGGATATCAATATAGTCATGTAAAATTAGTAAGTGATGTTACACAAGAAAAAATAGAAGAAGTAATTGATGGATTAAATGCTGATGAGACTGTAGATGGGATTATTGTACAAATGCCTCTTCCTAAACAGCTAGATACAAAAAGAATACAAAATTTAATTAGAGTGGATAAAGATGTAGATGGATTAAGTGATATGAATGCTGGAAAGTTAATTCATAATGAAGATGCCTTAATGCCATGTACTCCAAAAGGAATTATGGATATACTAGAATACTATCAAATCGATGTAGAAGGAAAAAACGTAGTGATTGTTGGAAGAAGTGACTTAGTTGGAAAACCTCTAGCAGCAATGATGTTAAATAAGAATGCAACAGTTACAGTATGTCACTCCAAGACTGTCAATTTAGCTCATTATACAAAACAAGCGGATATTTTAGTAGCAGCAGTTGGTAAAAAAAATATTATTACCCCTGATATGGTAAAAGATGGAGCGGTAATTATTGATGTTGGGATAAACCGAATTGATGGAAAACTATATGGTGATGTAGACTTTGAAGGAGTAAAAGATAAAGTAAGTTATATTACACCAGTTCCTGGAGGAGTAGGACAAATGACAGTTGCGGAACTTGCTAAAAATGTATTAAAAGCTTACCACAACATAGAAAAATAGGACTCTATCTTGAGTCTTTTTTTGATTTTTTTTCAATATAATTAAATAAAATATAGGAAATAAAATAGGTGAATTATGGGAATAATAGAAATATGTTTTATTGGATTATCTTTGTCAATGGATGCTTTTGCTGTATCCATTTCCAAAGGATTATCGTTTAAAAATCACTATTTGGGGAAAGCTATTATAGTAGGATTATATTTTGGAATATTTCAAGCATTAATGCCACTAATAGGTTATTTTTTTGGTAGTACTTTTTCAAGTGTTATTGAAAAAGTGGATTATTGGATAGCATTTATTGCCTTGACATTATTAGGTATCAATATGATAAAAGAATCCATAAACTCAGAGGAGGAAGAAATAGGAGATAGAATAGATTTTAAAACAATGGTTGTTCTATCCGTTGCTACTAGTATAGATGCATTAGTAGTAGGAGTTACCTTTTCTTTTCTAAAAGTTCCTATATTACTTGCTGCTTCAATTATTGGAGTTATTACTTTTCTTTTGTGTGTATTAGGAGTCATTTTAGGAAATAAACTAGGAGAATTTCTAAAAAATAGGGCATCTATTCTAGGAGGAATGATTTTAATTTTAATAGGAGTCAAGATTTTATTAGAACATTTTCTTCTATAATGTAAACTATGTAAAGTATAAAATCCTTATTTTACAAAGAAAAGATGTAAACTTTAAAAAAAATGTCAAAGAATGTCGAAATGGCTATTGATTCTAATTTTAAAATATAATACAATTTAATTATCATAGGAAGGGAGATTTAATATGAGTAAAACAAGAAAAACTAAAAGAAATCAAAGTAGAAAGGGGTATTTAGCATTACTATTACTTCTAGGTGTAACTGTCGGATTTGCAACTATTTCAACAACATTGAATATCTATGGTAATACTACTACAGCAAGACAAAGTTGGAGTGTTGTATATGGTGCAGTTCAAGGTGAACAATTAACTGGTAAAGCTAGTGATAAATCTATTACTGTTACACCAGCAGGAGAAGGAACAGCTGCAAAAGTAGATTTTGCTGTTAAATTAAATGAGCCAGGGGACTCTTACAAATTTGAAATACCTATCAGAAATGAAGGATCAATTGATGCTATTTTAAAAACATTTACAAATACTACATTAACAACTGAACAAGCTAAATATTTAGATTATACAGTTGAATATAAAACTAATGTAGCAGGAGAAAAAACAATTGCTACAAATGATGGAATCGAACATGGTAAAAATGTAGTTGTAGTTGTAACTGTAACTTATAAGAAAGATATTACAGCAGCAGACTTACCTTCAGGTGCAGCTGATCCAGTATTTAGTTCAAGCATTACTTTGGGTTATGAACAATATAACTCAGAGGTAGATTCTGGTGTTACTAATAAAGCAAATAACGCTAACTCATAAGAGCAAGATAAATTGGAATAAAGGAGCAGATAAACTGCTCTTTTTTTTGGGAAAATCTATATTCCAAATATTAGTGATTAGTGATATACTATACTAGTAGTAATTTAAGTATTATGATAATTATCAATACATAGATTATAAATAGTGGAGGTAGATTATGAATTTTTTTATAATGTATGGACTTACGATTATCGCATTAGTATTAACCCTTGGGGCACAATTTTATATAATGCATTCTTATAAAAAATATAAAGAAGTAAAAAGTGCGAAAGGAATGACTGGATTTGATGTTGCAAGACATATTTTAGATAAACATGGATTAGAGAAGATATATATCGTAGAAACGGAAGGAGAACTTACAGATCACTATGATCCTACTAGTAAAGTAGTAAGACTATCTAGTGATATTTATCATGGCGATAGTATAGCTTCTATTTCGGTAGCAGCTCATGAATGTGGTCATGCCATTCAAGATAAGGAAGACTATCAATTTATGAGGATTCGTCATACCCTTGTACCATTTGCGAATGTTTCCTCTTATGGTGGGTATATTGCCATACTCCTTGGAGTATTATTTAGTATGACAAGTCTTATTTGGATGGGAATCTTAGCAGAAGTTATTATTTTACTATTTCAATTAGTAACTCTTCCTGTAGAAATAGATGCATCAATGCGTGCTTTAAAAGAGTTAGAAACAGAAAAAATTCTAAAAGAAGATGAATTAGGAGATAGTAAAACAATGCTTACAGCAGCAGCACTAACTTATGTTGCTTCTGTTGCCTCATCTGTATTAGAACTAATAAGATTGATTCTTATATTTGGAAGAAATGATGATGATCAATGAGAGAAAAGTTACAAAAATTTATGGTTGGTAGATATGGAATAGATGATTTTAGTAAATTTTTATTTAAGTGTTATCTATTCTTTTTATTCGTAGATTTATTTTTAGATTCTTTTCTTTTTCCTTTATGTGAATTGCTATTAGGAAGTGTTTTAGTATTTAGAACATTTTCTAAAAATACATATAATAGAGTAAAAGAAAATAGACAATATAAGCAGATATATGGTAAAATAAAGTCGTTTATTTTTGAGACAAAAAAAGCTTTTACTATGAAAAAGACACATATTTATAAAAGATGTCCTAAATGTAAGGTATTATTAAAATTGAAAATACCAAAGACAAGAGGAATAAAACATACGACTTGTCCAGATTGTAAGAAAAGATTTGCATTCTTTTGTTTTAGAAAGCAAAAATAAGGAGGAAATATGTTTAAACTATTGAAAAAATTAAGAAAAAAAGATGTAGTATTAATGTTAGTTTGTCTTTTACTAATTTTTTTACAAGTCTTTTTAGAACTGAAAATGCCAGATTATATGAGTTCTATTACAAGACTTGTTCAAACAGAGGGCAATAAAATGTCCGATATTATAGAACAAGGTATTTATATGCTTCTTTGTGCAGGAGGAAGCTTATTATCTGCTATAGTAGTTGGATATATTGCATCTATTGTTGCTTCTAGTTATTCTAGAACACTTAGGGGATTAATCTTTCATAAAGTGCAAGAATTTAATACAGAAGAGATTAAGAAGTTTCAAACAAGTAGTTTAATTACTAGAACAACCAATGATGTGACACAAATGGAGATGCTTATAGGACTAGGACTTCAGATGATGATAAAAGCACCTATTATGGCAGTATGGGCCATTTTTAAAATTCTTGATAAAGGACTTGAGTGGAGTATGCTTACGGCAGGATGTGTTGTCTTCTTATTAACAACCGTTGGAATACTCATGCTTATTGTTTTACCAAGGTTTGCCAAAATCCAAAAACTAATTGATAAGATTAATGGTGTAACTAGCGAAAACTTATCAGGAATTCGCGTAATTCGGGCTTTTAATGCCGAAGAATTTCAGAAAAATAGATTTGAAGATGTTAATAATGAATTAACTAGTATGCAGTTATTTAATCAAAGAGCATTCGCTATTATGATGCCTCTTATGATGATTGTTATGCAAGGATTAACTTTAGGAATTTATTTTATTGGAGCTTTTTTAATAGAAAATGCTATGATGAGTGAGAAAATTACTTTATTTTCGAATATGGTAGTATTCTCTAGTTATGGAATGCAAGTGATTGCCTCTTTCTTAATGTTAGCAATGATATTCATGATGTGGCCTAGAGCTAGTATATCTGCGAAACGTATCAATGAAGTATTGGATGAAGAAGTAAAAATAAAAGATGGACAAGGCTTAAAGTTAAACAATCGAAAAGGTGTAGTGGAATTTAAGAATGTAAGTTTTAAATATCCAGATGCAGATGAATACTTATTAAAAGATATTTCTTTTCAAGTAAATCAAGGAGAAACAATTGCCTTTATTGGTTCTACCGGTTCTGGAAAGTCCACTTTAATTAACTTGGTTCCTAGATTTTATGATGTAACCGATGGAGAAGTACTAGTAGATGGAATTAATGTAAAAGATTATAAATTAAAGGAATTACATAATAAAATTGGGTATATTCCACAAAAAGCAGTTATGTTTACAGGAACTGTTAGAGATAATGTAGCTTATGGTTATAATGGAAAAAAACATATTAGTGAAGAAAAACTGGAAGAAGCTATAAAAATTGCTCAAGCAAGCGAATTTGTAGAAAAGATGGATGGAGGATATGGTGCTCATATTGCTAGAGGAGGTACCAATATATCTGGTGGACAAAAACAACGTCTTTCGATTGCTCGTGCGATTGCTAAAAATCCAGAGATATATATTTTTGATGATTCTTTCTCTGCACTTGACTATAAAACAGACTCTAGTTTAAGAAGAGATTTAAAAAAATATACGAAAAATGCGACTAGTCTGATTGTTGCTCAAAGAATAGGAACAATTATTAATGCTGATAAAATTGTTGTCCTAGATCATGGAGAATGTGTTGGAATTGGCACTCATAAAGAATTATTAAAAACATGTAAAGTTTATAAAGAGATAGCATTATCTCAGCTTAGTGAGGAGGAATTAGAAAATGCCTAGACCAATGAGTGGTAAAAATATGGAAAAATCCAAAAACTTTTCACAAGCCATGAAAAGACTAGTACAAAGTTTAGAGAGTTGGCGAATTCTATTAGTCATTTCTTTGATACTTGCTATGATAAGTTCTATCTTAGCTTTGATTGCTCCTAATAAATTATCTGAATTTGCAGATACGATAGGAGAAGGATTATTCCCTAATACAGTTAAATTAGAAGAGGTAGTTGTTAAAATAACGGATTCCTTTCATTTAGAAAATATAGAAGAAAAAATGCCTATTATTATGTTAGATGAAGAAATATCTAAAGAAGATAAAGATTCATTTATGAATTTACTTTCGTCTTTTTCTAAGGAAGAGAAAGACTCTTCAGATTATTCTCTTCTCTTCCAAAAAATCCCTTCTAGTATATTGTCTACTTTACTAGAAGAATTTCAAATAAATGGTGTAAACATTTCTGTAGATGATCAAATAAAAATGCTTCATTTAACTTCTTCTAGTCAGGACTTATCTACTTTAGATCAGCTACCTGAATCTATTTATAATCTTGTAAAACCAGAAATGGATATTGAAAAAGTAAAAAATATTGCATTGTTTATGGCTCTTTTATATATATTTAGTGCCTTATTTAGTTATATTCAAGGATTTTCTATGGCAACGATTTCTAATCACTATGCCCAATCATTACGTAGTAAAATAAGCAATAAAATTAATACCTTGCCATTAAAATACTTTGATAATCATGAAACTGGAGATGTACTTTCTCGAGTTACTAATGATGTGGATACAATTGCTCAAAATTTAAATCAATCTCTTGCATCATTAGTAGGTGCTTTAACCTTATTTATAGGTTCTATCGTTATGATGTTTGTAACTAGTTGGGCTTTAGCACTTACAGCTATTTTAGCTACTGTTATTGGCTTTTTCTTCATGTTTTTAATTCTAGCAAAATCTCAAAAGTATTTTAATGCTAGACAAAAAGAACTAGGAGATATGAATGGCTTTATTGAAGAAATGTATTCTGGACATAGTGTCGTAAAAGCTTACAATGGTACAGAAAAAGCGATAGAAGACTTTGAAAAATTAAATGAAAGATTGTATACTGCTAATCAAAAAAGTCAGTTTTTATCAGGACTTATGATGCCTATTATGAATTTTGTTGGAAACTTAGGATATGTTGCGGTATGTATTGTAGGAGCATTACTTACTATGAACGGTTATATTACATTTGGAGTAATTGTTGCCTTTATGATATATGTAAGACTTTTTACGAATCCACTATCACAAATTGCACAAGCTATGACATCCCTACAAGCAACAGGTGCGGCTAGTGAAAGAGTATTTGAATTTCTAGATGAGAAAGAAATGGCTAGTCAAGATGATATTATAAAAGCTTTAGATAAGGAAGATGTAAAGGGATGTATAGAATTTTCTCATGTTCAATTTGGCTATGATGATACAAAAGATATTATTAAAGACTTTAGTGTTAAGATTTCTCCAGGGGAAAAAGTTGCTATTGTTGGACCAACAGGAGCTGGAAAGACAACCTTAGTCAATCTACTTATGAAGTTTTATGAAATAAAAAGTGGAGACATATTAATAGATGGAACTTCTATTCATGATTTGTCTCGTGAAAACATTCATAAATTGTTTTGTATGGTACTACAAGACACTTGGTTATTTGATGGAACAGTAAAGGAAAATATTCAATTTAATAATCAAAATATTACAGAAGAAGATATTTGGGAATCTTGTAGAGTAGTGGGAGTAGATCATTTTATTAAGACATTGCCAGGGGGATTAGATGCCAAAATATCCAATGATGATACAGTAAGTCAAGGACAAAAACAATTATTTACAATTGCCCGTGGAATGCTAGAGGATGCCCCTTTCTTAATTTTAGATGAAGCTACTTCTAATGTAGATACTAGAACAGAAGAATTGGTTCAGAAAGCTATGGATAAATTAACAGAAGGAAAAACATCCTTTATCATTGCTCATAGACTATCCACTATTAAAAATGCAGATTTGATCCTAGTGATGAAAGATGGAAATATAATAGAACAAGGAAATCATGAAGAGTTAATGAAGAAAGAAGGCTTTTATGCCGATCTTTATAACTCTCAGTTCGAATTATAATGCAGCAAAAAATATTAATTGTTTGTAATCCTAATAGTGGAAAAGGAATTTCTAATGAAGTATTAGAAAAATTTAAAAGTATTATCAAAAATAGAGGATATCAAGTCGAACTAGTGTTAACAAAAGGACCAAATCATGCAACAGAAATTGTAGAGAATGCATCCAATTTTGATACAGTATTTTCTATTGGTGGAGATGGAACATTAAATGAAGTGGTAAAGGGTAATTATAAAAGAGATAAAAAAATGGTAGTTTGTCCTATTCCAACAGGTAGTTGTAATGATGTAGCTTCCATGCTTGGATATGACAAAACACCATTTAAGAATCTAGAACTAGCATTAGATGGAACTGTAAAGAGTCTTGATATAGCAACTATCAACAATGAACCTTTTACATATGTAGCAGGAATGGGAAAATTCATGCATATTCCCTATGAAACTGCAAGAGATAAAAAAAGTAAAATTGGGTATTTAGCTTATGCTAAAGAAGGAGTACGAGAATTCTTTGAGAATACGAAGTACTACCAAGCACAAATTCAAGCAGATAATATTTCTTTAGATGGTAAATATTCTGTTATTATGGTTTCAAATTCAAACCATATTGCTGGTATTCCTAATTTTTATAAAAATGTGGAATTAGATGATGGAAAATTAGAATTGTTACTTTGTAAAACCGTTAATCGAACAGATTTTGTAATTAATTCTGCAAAGTTTTATAGTTCTTTGCCAACTAAAAATATTATTTCTTTAAAAGCTAAAAAAATTAAGATAAAGCTAAAAGATTTGCCAGAAAAAAACTGGTGTGTGGATGGAGAGCGCTTTACATATAAAAGTAAAGATTATCTTATTCAAGCAGAGAAGAAGATGGACTTTCTAGTTCCAAAAGAAAAAGTACATAGTTTATTTCAAAATAAGAATTGTTAAATATTCTTATTTTTTTCTTCTTTTGATATAATTAAATAGTAAAATTATTTAATATAAAAGGAACTTATATATAATGAAAGAAAAATTAGAGAACAATTATAAATTTATTGGAATCTTTATATTAATCATGTATTTTAATTTATTTGTGATTGAGTTAAATTTAGATGAAATATGGAATTATGGTTTTTCCTATAATATCTATACCGGCTTAATTCCTTATAAAGACTTCAATTTAGTATTAACTCCATTATTTCCAATGATTATGGGATATTCCTTTTCTCTTTTTGGTTCTAGTATGCTATCTTTTCATATCATAAATGCTATTATTTTAACCATTATGTTTCGATACATTTATCAATTAATTGGAAATAAAATGTATTTTATTTTACTATTTTTTTTACTAGCACAAATATCTTTACCAAATTATAATCTTTTTATTTTATTTTTACTAATAATAATCCTTTATTTTGAAAAAGAAAATAAAAGTGATCTTTTAATAGGAATTTTAATTGGCTTATCCATTCTTACAAAGCAGTCTATTGGAATCTTCTTTTTATTACCTAGTCTTTATTATTTTAAAGATAGAAAGAAATTACTCCTTCGCTTTAGTGGAATGATTATTCCAATTCTTCTTTTTATAATCTATTTGCTTTTTACAAATTCTTATAAAGAGTTTATAGATTTATGTATATTAGGGTTATTTGATTTTACTGGAAATTATAAAGGTTTCAATATATATATGTTATTCTTTTTCTTTATGGTTGGAATGACTCTTTATTTCATAAGAAAAGATAAAAGAGATATTACAAACTATTATGCTTTATCTTATTATAGTGTTTGTATTCCATTATTTGATAAAACACATATTTTATATGCAGGTATGATGTTCTTATTCCTATTACTAAGAAAATATAATTTTAGAATTTCTTATAAATTTTTATGTTATAGCTTATTAATAATAGTTGCTTTTATTGGTTATATAAAATTTGGTATCAATATTCCGAATCAAATACATCATTTTGAATATCGAAATATTGGGAAAGATATGGAAGAAAAAACATTTCTTATAAGTAAGAAGATACAGTACTATATGGATACGGGAAAAGAAGTTGTCGTGTTAGATGGAACAGGTTATTATTTGAAGTTAGTTAATAAAGTTCCTATACAGTACTATGATTTAATAAATGAAGGAAATTTTGGTTCTCAAGGTTCTTTAAAATTACTAAATAAAATAAAAGAAGACAAGGATAATCTGATATTTTTTTATAATAAAAGTGTTGATAGAATGCAAAGTCAAGTAGATAAAAAATTAATAGATTATGTATTAAAATTTGGTACCAAATTAGATGAGTTTTATCTATATGATATTTATGAAATAAAAGAGTAGGAGAATTTATTAAATTCTTCTTTTGTTTATGCTATAATTTTTTTTATAAAGATTAGTTGGAGGTAGTATATGAATTTATCAAAGTCTAAATATTGTCAGGGAGTACAATGTTTAAAAATATTGTGGCTAGATAAAAATATGCCCGAAATAAAGCAAGATACTGTAAAAGACTCAGTTTTAGATACAGGAAGTGAAGTAGGAGAACTTGCTAGGAATCTGTTTGGAAGACATATTAATATTTCTTTTCAAATAGATTTATCTAAAATGATAGAAGAGACAAAAAAAGTAATAGATGAAAATGAAAATGTAATTATTACAGAAGCTTCTTTTTCTTATCAAAATCATTTTTGTAGTGTAGATATTTTAAAGAAGAATGGTAACTCTTATGAAATATATGAAGTAAAGAGTTCTACAAAGGTAGAAGACATTTATTTAGAAGATATATCTTATCAAGTATATGTATTAAGAAAGTGTGGTTACTCTATTACTAAAGCTAGTATTGTTTATTTAAATAGTGATTATGAACGAGTAGGAGATCTTGAACTAGATAAGCTATTTAAAATAGAAGATGTAACAAAGATAGCTTTCTCTAAGCAAAAAGAAGTAGAAGATAAAATAGAAAGTATAGAGAAGATAATGAAGAAAAAGGAAGAACCAGATATACCTATTGGTATGTATTGCGTAGAACCCTATGATTGTCCTTTTTTTTCTTATTGTACGAGAAATTTACCAGAAAAAAATGTATTTCAAATAAGAAATATGCGAAATTCTTCTAAATTTTCTTTTTATGAAAAGGGGATTTTTAAGTATGAAGATTTATTAAAGGAAGATATTAATGAAAAGTATAAAGAACAAATAGAATATGAATTATTTGATAAAAAAGATAAAATAGAGGTAGAAGATATAAAGACATTTTTAGATGGTTTAACATATCCTTTATACTTTTTAGATTTTGAAACCTATCAACAAGCTATTCCGATGTATGATTATATCAAGCCTTATATGCAAATTCCTTTTCAGTATTCTCTCCATTATATAGAAAAAGAAGGAGGAAAGTTAAAACATAAAGAGTTTTTAGCAAAAGAGGGAATAGATCCTAGAAGATTACTAGCAGAACAATTAGTAAAAGATATACCACTAGGTGTATGTACATTGGCGTATAATATGCGATTTGAAAAAAGTGTTATTAAGAATTTAGCAGGGTTATATAAAGACTTAGAGAAGCCTTTAATGGATATTCATGATAATATGCAAGATTTAATGATTCCTTTTAAAGATAGAAAGTATTATAATAGAAAAATGCAAGGATCTTTTTCTATAAAATATGTACTTCCTGCTTTATTTCCAAATGACCCTAGTCTAGATTATCATAATTTAGAAGATGTTCATAATGGGAGTGAGGCAATGGCAACATTTGCAAATCTTGTAAATTTAGAGGAAGAAGAAAGAAACCATTTACGATATAGATTATTAAAGTATTGTGAATTAGATACCTATGCAATGGTAAAAATATGGCAAAAATTACTAGAAGTTAGTGAAAGTGAGGAAAAATAAATGAAATGTATGTTAATTGGTGGAGGAGATACAGGAAGAGGAAATACTGTCTACTCTACAAAAGAAATAGATGAGGAAATTGTTAAAATGACTGGAAAGGAACATCCTACCTTTTTATTTGTAGGACTTGCTTCTTCTTTTTCAGATTCTTATTATGATACGATGAAAGCAATTTATAAAGATTTAGGATGTGAATGTGTTTATCTAAAAAAGAAAAATATAATTAATAATCGCGATATTGTAGAAAATAAAATAAAGAGTGCAGATATTATCTATTTTTGTGGAGGAGACTCTATTAAATTAGTTAACGATTTAAAAGAATATGATTTAGTAGATTTAGTAAAAGAAGCTGCAAACAATAATACAGTACTAGCAGGAATATCAGCTGGAGCTATTATGTTATCAAAAGAAGGATATTCGGATTCCCTAAAACTTCGAGGAGAATCTGATAAATATGACTTTGTAGAAGGATTAGGTATTCTACCTATTGTCTTTTCTCCTCATCATAGTAAAGATAAGATTGATGAATTAATGGGAGAAATTGGAGATAGAGAAGTTTTTTCATTAGAAAATAATACTGCTTTAAAATTTGAGAATAATACCTATGAAGTAATAAAAAGTGATAAAAATGCTAAGGCGTATAGGATAAGTAAGATGGAAAAGATGGAAATTATAAAAGGAAATATAAAATAATATTAGAAGTAAAAATTGTAGTATTCCTAATAATACCTATTTTTACCTAGTTTTTAGTATTATATTGTAAATAAAAAATTAAGAGTTCTAAATTGTAAAAATAATAGAAATAATTTTTTAAATTTGTGATAATATTATATTAATTAGGATAGAAATGAGGTATTATAGATATGACTAAGAAACAGAAAAGTCAAATAAACAAATTTTTAGTAGGAGTAATTGCCATAGTAGTTGCTTTTTTATATACGAATTTCATAGAAGAGCCAATTGGTAAATTTTTAAATTCTACGGAAGAAGAAACACTAGAGACATTTAATACTAGAAAGGTTTCTTTAGAGGATAATTTAAGTGTATATTTTGTAGATGTTGGACAAGCGGATTGTATTATGATTTCTAATAAAGGGAAATATATGCTAATAGATGCTGGAAATAATGAAGATGGACCAAAATTAGTTACTTATTTTAAAGATATGGGAATAGAGAAATTTGATTATGTAGTAGGTACACATGCTCATGAAGATCATATAGGTGGACTAGATGACATTATTAAAAATTTTGAAGTAGATACCTTTTATATGCCAGATGTAATCACAACTACACGTACCTTTGAAGAAGTAGTAGAAGCATTAGAAGAAAAAAGCGTAGCTTTTGAAACTCCAAAGATAGATTCCACCTTTAACTTTTCAGATGCATATATAAATGTCATTTATGTAGGAGATAATGAATCTGATTTAAATAATACATCGATTGTATTAAAATTAACTTATGGAGATTCTACTTTCTTATTTACAGGAGATGCTTCTACCAAAGTAGAAAAACAAATAAAAGATAAAAATATTCAAGCAGATGTATTAAAAGCTGGCCATCATGGATCTAATACTTCTTCTTCTGCTACATTCTTAGAAAAAGTAAATCCTAAGTATATTGTGATTCAAGTAGGAGAAAATAACACTTATAATCATCCTGGAGAATATACGTTAAAAAGATTTGAAAAAATAGGAGCTAAAATCTATAGAAATGACTTAGAAGGAACCATAATTGCAACTACCGATGGAAAAAAGATTACCTTTACGCAACAGGAGACTGATACAAATGGATAATGAGAAGAAAAAATATGCAGTAGATCAAATTATAGATGATATTGTTATATTAGAAGACTTAGAGACAAAAGAAAAAATAGAAAGAATAATTTATTACCTTCCAGAAAATATTCACGAAGGAAGTATATTAGTATATGAAAATGAGGAATATAGAATAGATTCGAATTTAGAAATGAGCCGTAGAGAAAGTTTAAGAGAAAGAATCGACAGGCTAAAAGCTTTAAAAAAATTAAAAAAGGAAGAAGAAATTGAAGAGACTGAATGATTTAACAGCCGATAGGATGGAAAACTCTATTTTAGAAGGAATAACAATAGAAGGATATTATGATTATTTGGAAATAAGTTCTTCTAAAATAAAAAGTTGTATTTTTATAAATGCTACTTTTCAAGGAATTGATATAGAAAATACAATAATAGAAGACTCTAATTTATCCAATCTATCTTTTATAGAACATTCCTATCGAAAAGTTACTTTTAAAGATTGCAACTTGATAGGAATTCAATTTATGGACTCTTATTTAGAAGATGTTATTTTTGATAATTGTAATTTAAATTATAGTAATTTTAGTGGAGCAAATTTAAAAAATGTAAAATTTGTATCCTGCCCTATGAAAGAAGCTACATTTTATGATATAAAGTGGAAAAAATTAGAGTTTTCTGACTGTCTATTAGAATATACAGATTTTACAAAGACAGATTTAAAGGATTTAGATTTATCAAGTTGTAAACTTTCTAATATTCAATTTTCCATGGAATATATAAAAGGATTAGTACTTTCTATTGATCAAGCTATTTCTTTTGTTTCTGTTTTAGGAATAAAAATAAAATAACCTTGAAAAGAGTATGCTTGTGTGATATATCTATATTATAGAAGAGGGGAGAAAAAATATGGAACAAAATAAAAAAACGGTACCTACTTCTACCGTTTTGATAGCAATCGCTTTTTTGGCATTATTTATTATTTTACCACCAGTTACTAGAGTATTGTATGCAGAAGAAGAGCCAGTAGAAGAAGAAAATCCTATATCTGCTGGGATGACTGCTCCTAGTGATGATGAGATAAAAAAATACACTTTAACTTGTAGTAAAGAGTACGATAGTATAGGACTATCAATCATTTCGACTAGTGAATTTGATGAAGAAGACATTACTTCTAATCAAATAGCTTTTGATAATGTGGAAAATATTACTGATTCTAATGCTTTATCTAGTCCAGAAGATATAGAAAATGCAGATGAGTACTTTGCAACTTTAAATACGTTTAGTGGGTTAGATGAATTTCACTTATTTAAACCAATTTCTACATCTACTGTTGTAGTATTAGATTTAGAAGTTGTTAGAAATTTAGAGGCTAATTCTCCAATATTAAATCATTTTAAAAATAGAACTCTTTTACAAAAATATTATGAAAGTATTGGATATACTTGTTTTCTAGAAAAAAAGAATTAAGATTTTATTCCTAATTCTTCTTTTATGTTATTTGTATGATAAATTGTTTTAGGTTTAATAGGAATATTTGAATTAATATCACTATTTATATTCGTTATAAGGGACTTTACTTTATTTAAGTAAAGTTTCTTTTTTACTTTCTTTTGTAATTCTTTAGTAACGTCTTCTAACTGATTTGTCTCTATATCATATATTTTATATTGATAATGAATTCCATTATTATTTTTCGTTGGAATCACTTCTCTTACATAAATATGGTAAATATCCTTTTCTTGTTCTATTCCTATTTTATCAATGATTGCTAAGTCATTTAATTCTTTATAGGGGGGAACAAAATACATACTAATAATGATAAGTATGGAAGTTATTAAGATTAATTTTTTCATCGTATATTACCTCTATATTGATTTTTAGTAAGAATACCATTTCTATATAATTTATCTTGATCTAATTTTACAATACTATCTTCTATTTCTTTTTTATCAAATGGAATGATAGGAGTTAAATATTTATATCCAAAAGATTTGGTTTGTAGTAAATTAGAGATTAAGAAAAGTAGTCCAATACCCACTCCAATTATTCCTAAGAAACTTGCAAGAATTAGAAATAATACTTTATAAAATCTAAGTACATTTACAAATTCTATAGAAGAAAAGATTAGTCCAGCAATAGATGATATAGCAATAATAATAATCATGATTGGAGAAACAATTCCTGCACTAACTGCTGCATCTCCTAATATTAAGCCACCTAAAATAGAGATAGAGGAGCCATTGGTAGAGGACATTCTAAGATCAGTCTCTTTTAAAATTTCAAAACAAACTATCATAAATATTGCTTCTAAATAGGCAGGAAAAGGGACAAATGTTCTACCAGCTTTTAGCATTAATAATAAATCTAATGGTACCATTCCATAATTTCTAGTAGTAATAGAAATATATATAGCAGGAAGTAATATAGCAATTAAAAAGGCAAATACTCTAATAATTCTAATAAAAGATACATGAAGATTTTTTTGATAATAATCATCTACTGTATGAAAGAAATCTATTAAAAAACTTGGTACAATTAAAATATAAGGACTATTATCTACAATAATTACTACTTTTCCTTCTAAAAGGGCCATCACACTTTTATCGGGGCGCTCTGTTAACATAATGGTAGGAAACAGTTGTTTTTTATCTTCTAAACTTCTTTTTAAATAACTAGAGTCACATATTCCATCTATATCGATATTCTTTAATCTTTTTATAATATCTTTAACCAGCTTTTTATTAGTAATACCATCAATATAGACAATTCCTACTCTAGTATTTGTAAGTCTTCCGATGTTTGTTTTATAAATTTTTAATTTATCATTAGGAATTCTTCTCCGTATTAGTCCAATATTTGTATTAAAGTTTTCAATAAAAGAATCTTTTGGACCAGTTACCGATACTTCTCCTTCAATGGTTGGTATTGATCTAGATAAATTACTCTTTACTTCACAAGCATAATAACTCCATTTAGTAAGAATAATAATAAAGCCACTATATAAATAAAAATTAATATCTTCTTTTTTTATTTTTAAAGTATTGGTATTGGGTAGATTATCTTCTAGTCTTTTTAATTTTTTCTTATTTAGGTTTTGAATTGTTTCTAATATGAACTGATTAATTGTATAAGAGTCTGTTATGGTTTCACTAAATAATAACTTTATTTTTACTTTATCTACTACTATATTTTTTTCTATAACATCAAAGGAAGTTGTCATGTTATCACCAATATTTAGTATGGAAAAAGATACACTTTTTATGTATAATAAATTAAAAGAGGTAGAAGAATATGATGGTTAAAATAAAAAAGTTAGATTATTTTGGTCGCGGGGTTAGTAGGGATAAAGAGAAAGTTTTATTTGTTGAAGGTTCTCTTCCTGAAGAGGTAGTTGATATAGAGATTATAAAAGAAAATAAGAAATTCAACGAAGGAAAGGTTGTAAAAGTAATAGAAGCATCTCCTATGAGAATAGAGAGTCCTTGTCCTTATTCTAAAGAGTGTGGAGGATGTTGTCTTCTACATGCAGATTCTACTTTAGAAGATGAGTACAAGGTTTCTAAGGTTAAGGAACTGATAGAAAGAGTGGCTGGACTTGATAGAAATTTAGTGGGGGATATTCTTACTTTAAAAAAATTGCATTATCGAAATAAAGCAGTCTTTCATGTAAAAAATAGACGTTTAGGTTTTTATAAAGAAAAGTCAAATGATATTGTAGAAATTGATAGTTGCAGGTTAATTAGAGAAGAGATTAATCAGTTAATTCCTGTATTTAAGGATTTAGTAAAGAATGAAAAAAATGATATTGAAGAAATAATGGTTCGAGTAGGAAATAATAATACCAAAGATAAAGTAATGGTTAGTATCAAAGGAGAAGTAAGAGATTTAGAAAAATTAAAAGAATTGGTAGATGTTTTAATACTTAATAATCGAAAAGTAACAGAAGAAAGTCAATTATTAATCAATATTGGTCCTAATCGTTATTATGTATCTGACAAATCTTTCTTTCAAGTAAATGATACAGTAGTAATAAAGTTATATGATGAAGTACTAAATTTTTGTAAGAGTCATTCTATTGGAAAAGTTCTAGATTTATATTGTGGTACTGGTACGATTGGTATTTATATTGCGGATGTTGTAGGAGAAGTTTTAGGTATTGATAGTGCCTCTTCTAGTATTAAGAATGCCAAAGAAAATAAGAAGTTAAATCAAAAGAATAATGTTCGTTTTATTTGTAGTAAAGTAGAAGATTATATTGATAGAGTAAAGGGAAATTATGATTTAGTAATTGTTGATCCTCCAAGGGCTGGATTAGATAATAAAACAATTTCTCATCTATTAAAAATAAAGAGTAAAAATATCATTTATATTTCTTGTGATCCTTCAACTATGGCAAGAGACTTAAAAAAGCTTAGTGTCGATTATGAAGTATCAGGAATTAAGTTATTTAATATGTTTCCTAAGACTTATCATTGCGAATCCATCGCTGTTTTAGAAAGAAAGTAAAATATGAGTGTAATTATTGATAAAATGATGCAAGAAATAATAAATAGAAGTAATTTATTCGAAGAAAAAACAAAAGGTACTAAAGATGAATACAACATATATAAAGAACATATCCAATACGTTTATAATTATGTATGCTTACTTTCAAAAGAACAAGATGTAGATCATGAAGTACTAGAATTAAGTGCATTATTACATGATATTGCAATGACAGATAAAACATTAGATAGATCTAAACACAATAAAGATAGTGCAGATATTGCTGAGCAATTATTAAGAGAAAACAATTATCCCGAAGATAAAATACAATTTGTAAAAAAATGTATTTTAAATCATAGTAGTAAAAGAGCAGAGTTTAGAACAACTCAAGAAGAAAAAATATTAGTGGATGCGGATGGTTTATCACATTTTGATTCAATAAATAATTTATATAATCTAGCGCATAATGTAATGGAATTAAATGATGATGATACATTAAAATTTATTCAAGATAAACTGACTAGAGATTATAATGAAATTAGCGATGAATTAAAATATTTAATAGATGATAAATATAATAATGTTATGACTGCAAAAAGTATAAATGATATTATCCCGACACTAGTTTCAATCAAAAAATAGGTACTGGGAAACATATTCTGTTGACCTAGTACAGCCCTAGAGAATATGTTCTCCGCCCCAGGACACAGGGCATTGCGAAAGTGTCTGTATATTAGAGAGGAGATAATTATAGTGGAAATTAGAAAAATAAAAAAAGAAGAAATGAAAGAAGCTTTGGAATTAGTATGGCAAGTTTTTTTAGAATTTGAAGCACCAGATTATACTGAAGAAGGAATAAAAGAATTTAAAAAAACAATAGATGATAAAAATTGGATAAATGCAAGAGAATTTTATGGTGCTTTTGATGAAAAAAACAAATTATTAGGTGTTATAGCAACAAAAGACATTACTCATATTGCTTTATTCTTCGTTGATGGAGAATATCATAATCAAGGAATTGGAAGAAAGTTATATGATAAAGTTAAATTATTAAATAAAAAAGGTTACTTCACTGTTAACTCCTCACCATATGCACATGAAATATATAAACATTTAGGATTTGTAGATATTGATAGTGAGCAATGTATTAATGGATTAAGGTTTTATCCTATGAAAATATATTTAAATGGAAAAGATTAATTTATCTAAAGAAAAAAGAAACTAGTTAATTATTTATTAGCTAAGAGTTAGAGTTAAAATTGTGTAGTAGCAATGTTTATGATATTAACTTTACACTATATATTTATTAAATGAAAATTGTATTAGGAGATAATCTATGAAAAAAGATAATAAAAAAGATGAAAATAGCGAAAATTGGATACCGATTGGAATGTGTTTAGGTATATCTATTGGAACATCTATTGGAGCTGCAACAGGTGATATGGGAATGTGGATACCACTAGGAATTAGTTTGGGATTATGCTTTGGTGTCTTAGTTTCTAAAAAAAATACTGATAGTAAAAAATAAAAATATATTGTTTGAAAGATAAATAAATAGCAAATGAAGATAAAAAAAATTTAATGAAAAAATTGTAGAAAGTTACTAATTAGATTTAACTATTCTATATTTCTAATATATAAATAACGTAGGAGGGGTGATGAAAGTGAAGAAAAAATATATAGTAGTACTTATTATATTGTTATTTATTATAGTAGGTATTTTTATGTATTTGAATACCTATTATAAAGCTACTGTAGATGTTAAGGAATGCTTAAAAAGCAGTGATTTAGTAGAAATCAAAAAAGATAAAAATGGTTATTTATTGGATGGTCCTGGAGAAAATCAAATATTGGTATTTTACCCTGGAGGCAAAGTAGAATACACTTCCTATGTTCCATTAATGAATCAATTAGCAAAACAAGGAATCGATACTTTTATAGTAAATATGCCATTTCATATAGCTTTTTTCAATATGAATGCAATAGAAGATGTAATGAAAACTTATCAATATGATAATTGGTATATAGGAGGACACTCCCTTGGTGGTTTAGTAGCAGCTATGGATACTAAGAAAAATGATATTAAAGGCTTGGTACTTTTAGCATCTTACGCTATTGATAGAGTAGATTGTAATGTTTTAAGTATTTACGGGAATAATGATGGAGTTTTAAATTTTAAGGAATATGAAAAAAATAAAAAGAATATACCTAATTATTCAGAGATAATAATAGAAGGTGGTAATCATTCATACTTTGGTAATTATGGTGACCAAAAAGGAGATAAAAAGGCGACAATTAGTAGAGAAGAGCAACAGGAAAGAACAGTCTTAGAAATACTTCATTTTATTAAGAAAAATGAGTTTTAATATAATGAAAGTAAGAGAGAGGTAAATTATGAGTAAATATGAGCCACTATGGAACTATATTAAAGAAAACAATAGAGAAGAATACAAATTATCGTATGAAGATGTGAAAAATATCCTTGGATTTGAAATAGATCATTCCTTTTTAATATATAAAAAAGAATTGATAGAATACGGCTATGAAGTAAAAAAAATATCTATGAAAGAAAAACTTATATTCATAATGAAAATACAAGAGGCTTAAAATTGCATAGTAGTTGATATATATAGAAACTCGAAAAAGTAGTTTTACATTGATCAAAAGATGTATCAGTACTAGCCATTATTTCTTATTATGAAGAAGATTATGCTATGATAATAAAAAGGAGAAGATAGAAATGAATGAATATATTAATTTAAATAAAGAAAATATTGATGAAGAACATATTTGTTGTGCAATAGGAGATCCTAAACATCAAGAAGGAGTAGATAAGAAAAAAGAGTGGATAAAAAGTAAATTAAAAGATGGGCATGTATTTAGAAAACTAAATGCTAGAGGAAAGATTTTTATTGAATATGAGCCAATTGAGACTGCATGGGTTCC
>CAMUZJ010000005.1 GCA_947165195.1 uncultured Bacillota bacterium | reverse complement strand
ATATATATAGGAGGTGTTAATTACGAGTTTTCATTATAGGTATAGAAAACAAATACTAATAGGAGCTTTGATAGGAATAGTTTTAATAATTTTTATTTCTATAGGAGTTTACTCTTATGTTAATAAGAAGCCAAAAGAAAAAAATATCAATTTAGTAGTAGAAAAAAAGAAAAGTACAGAAGAAAAAAATAGAGAAGAAGATAAGAAGGAGATAGAACAAAAAGAAGAGAAAGTTATCTATCAAGTGGATATTAAAGGAGAAGTTGCCTCCCCAGGAATATATTCTTTAGAAGAATCTTCTAGAATAATTGATGTTATTAATATGGCTGGTGGACTAACAGAAAACGCTAATACAACAGTCATTAATTTAAGTAAGAAGATTTATGATGAGATGGTTATTATTATTTATTCAAATAGTGAAGTAGAAGATTTTAAAAAGACAAAAGAAATAGAAGAACAAGTTATGAATCGTTGTATTCAAAAAGATGAAAATTCTCTACATAATGATGCCTGTATTACTAGTCAAGAAGAATTAGAAGAAAATAAAAAGATTTCTATAAATACTGCTTCTAAAGAAGAGTTAATGACTCTTCCGGGCCTTGGAGAAGCAAAAGCACAAAGTATTATTGACTATAGAAATCAAGTTGGCTTATTTAATAGTATTGAAGATATTATGAATGTATCAGGAATAGGAGAAAACTTATTTGCTCAAATTAAGGAATATATTACTACATAATACAATCTTTATACTTATTCTTATGATAGGATTAAGTATAACGATATTTAGAATAGTATTTCCAAAAGAAAGTATCTATACAAGTGATACAAAAGAACTAACATCAACTGTTTCTAGCTATTCTATTGATGGAAATAAGCTCTCTATTACAATTGGTAAAGAAAAAGTACTAGGAACATATTGCTTTCAAACAGAAGAAGAGAAAAAACAATTTCTAAAAGAAATACAATTAGGAGATACCTATTATATAACAGGTAAATTTTATCTGCCAAAAGAACCAACTACTGCTAATTTATTTGATTATAGAAATTATTTAAAATCACAAAAAATAAATTACTTAGTATCTATTACTACTATTCATAAAACATCAAATAATAAAAGTATTTATTATCATATAAAAAACATGGTAAGAGAAAGATTACATGACAATCCTTATCTTTATACTTTTATTTTAGGAGATAAAACTCTACTTTTAAGTGATGTGAAAGAAGCTTATCAAAATAATGGAATTAGTCATTTATTCGCGATAAGTGGCATGCATATAGCACTCCTTTCTACTATCCTTTTGACCATCTTAAAAATAATAAAAGTAAGAGAGAATAAACGATATTTTATTACTTCTCTTTTCTTAATCTATTACTTACTGCTAGTAGGTTTTTATCCATCTATTTTAAGAGGAGTACTATTCTTTATATTGTTCTCTATTAATAAGATTTACTACTTTTATATAAAAAGTACCAATCTATTTATTCTTGCACTAGTTATAACTTTACTTATCAATCCTTACTATATTTATGACATAGGATTTTTATATTCCTTTACTATTTCTCTAGCCCTATTATTATCCATAGACTATATCAATGATAAAAATTATTTTATATCTTTACTAAAAACTTCTTATATTTCTTTTCTAATTAGTATTCCTATTTCTTTATATTATTTTTGTCAAATAAATATTTTAAGTATCTTTTATAATTTATTTTTTGTACCACTAGTAAGCTTTATTATATTTCCATTGGCTCTTCTTACTTTTCTTTTTCCTTTCTTAGAAACTATTCTAAATATTTTTACTTTTCTTTTAGAAAAAGTATCTTTATTTTTAGATAGGTTTCAGTTTCTTACCTTTCTATTTTACAAGACTAGTATTCTTGTCTATATTTTTTATATGATTCTTTTGTTTTGGATTCTTAAAAGAATAAATCAAAAGAAGAAAAGCTATTTAGTTATCTTTATACTAATACTTATCATTCATTATAATATTCCAAATATTGATAATTCTACCTATATAAAAATGATAGATGTAGGACAAGGAGATTCTATTTTACTACATTCTAAGAATAAATCTGTGTTAATAGATACGGGAGGGGTTACGAATTATTCTAAAGAAAAATGGAAAATAAGAGATAAAAAAAATTCGATTGTTAAAAATACCACTATTCCTCTTTTAAAAAGCTTAGGAATTAAAAAAATAGATTATCTAATATTAACCCATGGGGACTATGATCATATGGGGGAAGCTATTAACTTAGTTAATAATTTTAAGGTAGAAAAAGTAATATTTAATTGTGGAAGATTTAATTACTTAGAAAAAGAGTTAATGAAAGTATTAGAAGATAAAAATATTATCTATTTCTCTTGTATGGATGAATTAAATATAAATGATCTTAAATTACAATTCTTACAAACAAAAGATTTTAATGATGAAAATGATAATAGTAATGTGATTTATACTGAAATAGAAAATTATAAATTTATGTTTATGGGAGATGCTTCTATTAAGACAGAAAAAGAAATAGTAAATACTTATAATTTAGGAAAAATAGATGTTTTAAAAGTAGGACATCATGGATCTCGTACAAGTAGTGGGAAAGAGTTTGTAGGTATTATAAATCCTAAATATGCACTTATTAGTGTAGGTAAAGATAATAAGTTTAAACACCCAAATAAGGAGGCATTAGATAACTTAAAGAATTCTAAAATATATAGAACAGATCAAAATGGTACTATTACGGTTAAGATTAAAAATAATAAATTAAAAATAGAGACTTGTAGTCCATAGAAAGGAGTAAATAATGGAAGATAAATATTATGATGAGATAAAAAATGAATTAATAAGCAATGAAATTAATAGAAAAGTTAAGAATTATTCAATTAACAAAAGTGATTTAAATACTTACTATAATGTTGGTAAATTATTATTAGATGCAGGTAAACAATATGGAGAAAGCATTATTAAAGAGTATTCTTTAAACCTAACTGAAGAGTTAGGTTTAGGATATAGTCAAAGAAATTTAAGAAATATGAGACAATTTTATAAAGTATCTCAAAAGTGGCAGACACTGTCTGCCAAATTAAGTTGGAGTCATTATTGTGAAATTCTTTGGTTTGATGATAATAAGTTTCAATATTATGTTAAAATAGCTGAATTAAATAGTTTATCAATTAGGCAGTTAAGAGAAAGAATAAAATCTAATGAATATGAAAGATTGCCAGAATCTACTAGAAATAAATTAATAAATCAAGAAGAATCTAATGTAGTCGACTTTGTAAAGACCCCAATTATTATTAAAAATAATAGCAAGTATGATATATTTTCAGAAAAAGTATTACAAAAACTAATTTTAGAAGATATTGAAAATTTTTTAGATGAGTTAGGAAATGGATTTACATTTATTAAAAGTGAATATCCTATTAAAATAGGTGATAGATACAATTATATTGATTTACTTTTATATAACATAAAATATAAATGTTATGTAGTGGTTGAATTAAAGGTAACTGAACTTAAGAAAGAACACACAGGACAGATTATGGCATATATGAATTACATTAATAAAAATATTAAGACGATAGAAGAAAATGATACAGTAGGTATTATAATTTGCAAACAAGATAATGAATATGTAATCAAATATTGCTCTGATGATAGAATAATTGCCAGAAAATATGAACTTGTGTGATACAATAGATATAGATATGGAGTTGATAAAATGAAAATCGAACTTAATCATTTTATTGTTGAATATGATAAAGAAATTGATTATATGCCAAATATAATATCAACATTAGAAAATAATACTGTTGAGATATTAGATTTTTTTGGACTTGAAAAACTTTCTAAAAAAAAGAAAGTAGTGATTTTTACTGATAGAGAAAAATACAAAAAACATTTGCTACCATTTGTAAAAGAATTCAAAGAATGGATGTGTGCAGATACATATGATGGTAATATTAATTTATTAGAAATATCTGAAGCAAGAAAATCTAAGAAACATGAAGATATGGATATGGATGAATTTATAAAATGCATACTACATGAGTTTGTACATTCATGCCAGCAAGAATGGAATCCTAATTCTAATGGCACATCTTGGTAGGAGGCATTAGCAACTAATCTAAGTCATCAGGATTATTCACCAGTTAGTCTAGAAGATTGTGATTTTGAAAAATTAAAAAGTGATTTTAATGGTACAAAAAATGGATATAGTTATTCATACACTTTGGGAAAATATATGTTAGAAAATTATTCTAAAGATAAATTATTAGAATATGTTAAAAATCCAGCTTTATTGAAGCAGGATGCAGACGATATATTTAAAACAGTTAAAAAATCACAATCAAATAAGAAATTATAGAAATAAGAATTATCAATTTTGTAATAGAATATTGTTCAGATGAAAGAATTGCAGTGAGAGTTTATGAATTAGTGTGATAAAATAGTTATGGAAAGTGATTATGATGAAATTTTTAGGAAGTAAAACATTAGAAACCGATAGATTAATTTTAAGAAAAATAAAAATAGATGATGCCAAAATAGCTTTTAATAATTGGTGCAATAGTGACTTAGTAGATAAATATGTTTTATGGAAGAAACATCCAAACGTAGAAACTACAATTAAACAATACGAAAAGTGGATAGAAGAATATAATGATGAAAAAACTTTTAGATGGATTGTGGAGTTAAAAGACACTCATAATTTGATAGGAACAATTGATGTATCGAATCGTTTTATTAAACATGGTTCCTGTGAGATTGGGTATTGCTATAGTGATAAGTCTTGGAATAAAGGTTATGCCACTGAGGCATTAAAAGCCGTTATTAAATATTTATTTGAAGAGTGTGAGGCAGAACTTGTAAATGCTGAATTTATGGAAAATAATCCTGCTAGTGGCAAAGTAATGGAAAAGGCAGGGATGAAATTTGAAGGAAGATTACGGAGTAGAGTGATAGATAAAAATAACATACGCAATGATTTACTATGTTACTCAATTACTAAGGATGAATACTTTAATAGTAATAATTAAAGATTGCGTAAACTATTCTTTCTTTATTATAAATTTATGCGCATAAACGTATGTCAGATAGTCAAACAAATGAAATAGAGAGCCAAAAGACTATATCTACCAAAAATGTATCGAATTATCCTACTAGTTTTTATGTAAAAAAGGAAATGGTTTTGTTAGAATTACATATCTAGACAGTTGATTAAGTATATATTTTTTAATCATCTAGACTTTTTTATCAAAATTTGTATAATATTTTTAGGCGGTGAGAAGTAATGAATAATTTAAGTGATGGATTAAAAGTAGATATTGACTTGCTTGCCCATTCTTTTTATGATGCTTGTAGCAATATAGAATTTAAAGAGTTTGCTTTCAAAATAGGCTTAAAAGAAGAAGAACTAATGAAATATACCTCTAGTTTAGAAGATGCTTTTTTAGAATGTAAAAATTGTAAAAATTGTAAGGGATTAGATACTTGTAAAAATAGTTTATTAGGATATGCTCTAACTCCTATCAAAAATAAAGAAATAATAGATTTTTCCTATGTAGTATGTAAATATGAAAAAGAAAGAATACAAAGAGATGCATATAAAGATAATTTAGATTTATTTGATATGCCAAAAGATTTAAAAGAAGCCACTTTTAAAAATATCCATAAAGATGATAAAGCAAGAATTCCAATTATTAAACATTTTAAAGAGTTTATTGATAATTATGATAATGAGATAAAACCAAAAGGCGTTTATTTAACAGGATCATTTGGATCAGGAAAAACCTATTTAATTGCTTCTTTATTTAACGATATGGCAAAAAAAGGAGTAAAAAGTGTTTTAATTTATTATCCGGAATTTTTAAGTAGATTAAAGTCTTCTTTTAATTCCAATTATGGTGAACAGCTAGATTATATTAAAAAAGTTCCTATTTTATTACTAGATGATATTGGAGCAGAAAATTGTAGCAATTGGTCAAGAGATGAAGTATTAGGACCAATTTTACAATTTCGAATGGATAATCATTTACCAACTTTCTTTACTTCTAATTTAACATTAGAGGAGTTAGAAAAGTCTTTATCCGTGACATCATCAGGAGTCGATAAAGTAAAAGCAAGAAGAATTATTGAACGTATTAAGCAACTAACAAAAACATTTGAATTAGTAGGAGATAACCGTAGAAAGTAGGAGGTTATCTCTTTTTATATAAGGAGGAAAATTTGACAATTCTTACCAAATTCACTATAATAAAATTCTGTTTTTGAGGAGTTGTTTTTTTTATGCAAAATAGCGAGTCATATATATTTAAAGGAAAATGTATTTTATGGAGTTGTGTTGCTATGCTATTATTTTCGATTGGATTAATGGTAGGAGAGACTACAGAATCATTTAATGAAACAATGGATGTAGCAACCTTTGATATTAAAGAAATAGCATCAGCAAGTATAACTAAAAAAGTAGGATCATTAGAAAAAACTAAAAAATTAATTGAAATTACAAATGATACTACAAAAGAAGAAGCACCTTCAACTACTCCAGTTGTACAAAATGTTGCTAAAATAGAAAGAGTATGGTATTTGCCAACAGAATACGGTATTATTACTACTTATCCGAATTATTATCATGTGGCTTATGATATTACAAGCCCTAGGGGAAGTGATGAAATTATCTATCCAATTGCAAACGGCGTTATCTCCAATATTTACTATGATAATGCAGGAGCTAAGATAGTTACTGTAAGACATTATGTAGATGGGCATTATTATTCTTCTCAGTACGTTCACTTATCTAATTTTGCGGATATTTATATAGGAGAAGAAGTAACACCATTTACCCCCCTTGGATGGATGGGAACAACAGGTATTTCAACCGGGGTTCACTTGCACATTGCCTTACTAGATTGTAATATGTTTGGTGACACAGATATGTGCAGTAGTTTAAATGGATTTTTTCAATATGGAAAGATTCGCTTTAGTGAAGGATTCCGTGGATTAAGTGAAGTGATAGATGTACCATATTCATGGAATGGAACAAGATAAAAATAGTTTGCAAAAGTAAATATTTAATGATATATTAAAACCATATGGGAACGTACAAAATAGTCAGATAAGAAAATGTATTCATTTTGTATGATATGTAACTAATGTTACTTAGTCCTTAAAAAGTTCTTTTGAAAAAATGGAATATTTTTCAATAGTGGAGGATAACTATGGATGATAAAAAATATATCGAAGAATTTGAACGATTAATGAATTTAGCTAATATGGAGCCAGATTTTGAAAAAAGAAAGGTAGCTTTAAAAGGTGCTAATAACTTACAAAAAATATATATACAGTCGCGCATTCATAATAACGGAACAACAAGTAATTTGGAATTAGAAAAAATGTTATTAGAAACAGATACCATAGATATAAGCACTGTGCAAGAATCAAATGAAATAACAAGTACTAAATTAAAATAAAATAATAGACAAAGAAGTTCATAATAGGGCTTCTTTTTACTTTGTGAGGTTATTGTAGACATAATACAATTTTTATGATATAATAGGCATGTTTTTGTTAAAAGGGGAGAAATTAAGATGGAAAAATATAATTTAAATTGGTTAAAAGAAATGAAACAACAATTACTAGAAGGAAAAAGTGAATTAGTAGTTAAAAAAATGAAAGAATATATAGAAAAATATCCAAAAGATCAATATATAACAAGTGTTTTTGGACAATTTTTATATAAAAGTAATCAACAAGAAAAAGCAAAAGAAATATTAGAACCAATTGGTAATACTATTTATTCTGCAAAGAAAATTCTAAAACAAATAAATTCTACTACTCGTAAGTAATATAAATAAAAAAATTGTAAATATCAGGGAAAGGAGGAATAAATATGCATATCTATGATAAAAAAATGAATTGGTTTAATAGTATTAAGAAGTTAGTTCAAGAAAATAAATATTCAATCGCTTTAACAGAAATTGAAGAATATTTAGAAATTTATCCAGATGATGATTTTGGGAAATTCTTGCATGCTAGAATTTTAGAAGATGCAGGTTATGTAAATAAAGCCGAAAGAATATATGAATTTTTAGCAACTAGTATGAGCAATAATAGGTTTAGTGCTAAATTACAATTGGCAAGAATTCACTACCGTAGAGGTGACAATACAAAAGCAGAGAATCTATTACAAGAAATAATAAAAGATAGTGTATATAATGAAGAAAGAGCACAATATTTTTATGCTAATATAAAATTTGAGCAAGGATACTTAGATGAAGCTATTCAACTAATTAATGGCATAGAAGGAGAAGATAATAAAAAATATATAAGATTAGCTCGCATATATGCTGCAAAAAAAGATAAGCTAAATCTAGAGAAAAGCTTAGAAAAAATAAAGGAAGAAGAGTTAACGGCGGACTTACTATTTGATTTATTCTTAATCAAAAAACAAACTGAAAATTATGAAGAAGCACTTCTTTTAACTGAAAAGATTAAAGGAATGGTAACCGATAAAAGTCAAACGTATTATAAAATCTTATCAGAAGAAATACATATTTATCATTTATTAAGAGATAATGATTCTGTAATTAATCTTTCACAAAAAATTATAAATAGTGGCGTAAAAAATATATCTAAATTCTATTTAATCTCTCTTGCTAGAGCATATCAAAACAAAGGAGATTACTTTGCAGCAAAAGAATATTTTGAAGAAGCTTTAAACTCAGATATGGAAACAGACTATTTAGAAGGTATATATAGATTAGGATGCTTAGAGCAGACTATGCATCACTTTGATGAAGCAAAAAAATATTTATTAAGTAAAGAATTAAAAGAACCGGCAAAATTTGTTAGATTAATCCAAATAGCAATCAAAGAAAATAATTATCAAGAAGCAGAAAAATACTTAGAAGATTTAAAAAAAATCAAAGAAGCAGATAAAAATGAAATAGAAGTTCTTCAATTAATGATTGATAAACATTGGAATCGAAATATTTCAGTTGATAGGGATTATACCTATAGAGAATTACAAATCATTAATTACTCCAAAAAAAGAGCAATAGAGCATATTCAAAAGGAACATGTTAATAACCCAAATCAAAATAAAACAAACTTCCATAAAAATATTAATATAGAAGAGTTATTTGAAGATATAAAAACATATTTGACAGAAGATAACTTATGTTTCGGAGATATATTTGACATTTATGAAATAGATTACCCAAATATTGGAGAAAATATTCATAAATGTTGTGTAGTAACGGTTCCAAACACCAAAGATATTATTACGATGTATCCAGAGAATAATACTAGAGGATATCGCAATAGAGTAAAAGATTACGAAATAGTTATTGCAAAGAAAAATGAGGAAAAAGAAAAGATAAAAGCTAAAAAATATGCAAAATTTTATTAAGAAATAGCGATATGCTATTTCTTTTTTTGTAAAAAGCTTGTAAAATAAAGAAAAAAATTAGATACAGAGATTTACAAAACAGATTAGGATAGGTATATTATACTTAAGAAGTAGAATCAATAAAAATGTAATAGAAAGAAGCGAAAAAAATGGAAAAACATATAAGTGTATTACTAGAAGAGGCAATTTCCTCCTTACAACTAAAAGAAAATAGTACAATTGTTGATTGTACATTAGGATATGGTGGACATAGTAGCCATATATTAGAAAAAATAAAAAAAGGACACTTATATGCATTTGATCAAGATATAGAAGCAATCGAATATAGTAAAAAGCGTCTAGAAAAAATTGGTACGAATTTTACCATTATCAAAAGTAACTTTGTACATTTACAAGAAAAATTACATCAGATAGGAGTTTTGAAAGTAAATGGTGTTTTATTTGATTTAGGTGTTTCTTCTCCACAACTAGATGAAAAAGAAAGAGGATTTTCCTTTCATGAAGAAGCAAGACTTGATATGAGAATGGATAAAGACAATAAACTATCAGCCTATGAAGTAGTAAATAACTATTCAAAAGAGGAGCTAGCGAGAATATTTTATCAATATGGAGAAGATATGTTTTCTAATAACATAGCTAAAAAAATAGTGGAATATCGAGCTGAGAGACCAATAGAAACAACCTTGGAACTAGTAGAAATTATTAAAAGTGCAGTTCCAATGAAATTTAGAAAAACACGTCATCCGGCTCGTCAGATTTTTCAAGCGATTAGAATAGAAGTCAATAAAGAATTAGATGTGATTGAACCTGCATTAAAACAAGCTTTAGAAATGCTAGAAGTAGGGGGTAGAGTAGCAGTTATTACCTTTCATTCTCTAGAAGATAGAATCGTAAAAAATTACTTTAAAGAAGCAACCAAAATAGATGATAAGATAAAAGGATTACCTAATATACCAGAAAGTTACTTACCAGACTTTAAACTAGTAGTCAATAAAGCAATAGAGCCGAAAGAGGAAGAACTTGAAAAAAATCCTAGAGCAAGAAGCGCCAAACTTCGAGTAATTGAAAGAATAAAATAGAAGGGATAATATTATGAAAAAAAGAAAAACAATAAAGAAGAAAATAAAAATGTCACTTCCAGAGAAAATACTTTATTTTTGTGCTATTGTCATGCTAGTACTATCTCCAATATCCATTGTTTTTTCAAAGGCTACTTTATCAAAAATAAATTTTGAAGTGGAAAAGCAAAAGAAATTAATAGAAAAACAAAAAAAGACCAATGAAAGTTTAACAATGACTATTAATGAATTAGCAGCTTTATCAAAAATACAAGAGGTTGCACAACAAGAAGGTTTGAGTTATAATAATAGTAATATAAAGACAATAGATGGAAAAGAAGAAAAAGAAAAGCATAATGAAGAGTAGAAAAATTTAATAGGATGTGATTAAATTGAAAAAAAAGCAAAAAAGAAACAATATCAAGTATAGTGCTTTTATGATTCTTTTTGCTCTTTTTTTATTTGGTGTGATGATTTTAAGGGTTAGTCAACTTGCACTATCAGAAACCATTGATGGAAATAATTTAAAAGAACTAGCCAGTAAAAGAACAACAAGAACATATACATTGCCAGCAAAAAGAGGAAGTATTTATTCATCTGATAATGAGCTTTTAGTACAAACTGTTTCTGCATATACATTAATAGCCTATCTAGATTCTTCTAGAACTGTAAAAGAATCAGATCCACAACATGTAGTTGATAAAGAAAATACAGCAAAACAGCTAGCAACAGTTCTTGATTTAAGTGAAGAAGAAATATTAAGATATCTTCAAAAAGAAAATGTATATCAAACAGAATTTGGAATAGCTGGAAAAGGATTAAGTGAGATAACAAAGAAAAAAATAGAAGAATTAAATCTTCCAGGAATTTCCTTTATTGAGAATTATAAAAGATATTATCCAAAAGGGGATTTTGCTTCCTACACAGTAGGATATGCCAAGAATGAGTCTGATGGAAGTAGTAAAATAAAAGGAGAAATGGGAGTAGAGAAGTACTACGATGAGTTGTTATCAGGAGAAGATGGATTTATTACTTATCAAAAAGATTTAAATGGATATCAAATATCTGGTACCAATGTCTATAAGCAAGATGCTATTCAAGGAAAAGACATTTATCTAACATTAGATAGTAACGTTCAATTTTTTATAGAACAAGCAATAAAAAATGCAGATGTAGACTTTGATTGGGAATGGTTTACTTTAACAGTAGCCGATGCGAAAACAGGAGCCATTTTAGGAACGGCTACCTCTCCATCGTTTGATCCAAATATTCGCAATATTTCTAACTACCTAGATTTATTAGTAGCGTCCCCTTATGAACCTGGAAGTACAATGAAGACATTTACTTATATGGCAGCAATGGAAAATGGCGTTTATGATGGAAATGAAACTTATGAATCAGGAACATTTACTACAACAGATGGAACAGTAATCGGTGACTGGAACCGAAATGGTTGGGGAAAAATTACTTTCGATAAAGGATACGCTTTAAGTAGTAATGTAGGAGTTATTAATATTATCAATAGACATATGAATAGTCTTATGTTAAGACAATATTATAAGTCATTAGGATTTGGTAAAAAAACAAGAATCTCCTTACCAAATGAAAGTAAAGGAAATTTAGAATTTAAATATGAAACAGAAATTTATAATGCAGGATTTGGACAAGGAATTACTATTACTCCTATTCAAATGATTCAAGCAATGACTTCTTTGACAAATGATGGAGTGTTACTAAGACCTTATATTGTTAAAAAAGTAGTAGATTCTGATACAGGAGAAATCATTATAGAGAATCAAAAAGAGGAGATAGAGAAAGTTGCTTCTTCTACGACTGTTTCGAAAATGCTTTCTTTAATGGATGATTGTGTCAACGGTTCTTTTAATACTGGTAGTGGATATCGATTAGAGAGTGGAAAATTAATTGGAAAAACAGGAACAAGTCAAATTGCTGATGAAAATTCCAAAGGATACTTAACGGGAACAGAGGATATTATTTCTTCTTTTGCAGGTGTTTATCCAAAAGAAAATCCACAAATAATTATTTATGCAGCAGTAAAAAGACCAACTAATGGGCAACAAAAGCCTATAGCAAGTGCTGTAAAAGAAGTAGTAGGAAATGTTTCTAAATACTATGGAAATGATGATTCCTCTACTACTAAAATTAATGTAGAAAAATATCAAGTTGAAAACTATATCAATCAAAAAGTAGATTCTGTTAAAACTACGCTAGATACTAATGGTATTCCATATGTTATTTTAGGAAATGGAGAAAAGGTAGTAAAACAAACTCCAGAAAAAAAAGATACAATTACCAATAAAGATACAATTTACTTAATAACAAATGATTCGGAAATAAACGTACCAGATGTAACCAATATGTCTTCTAAAGTTGCCAAATCTCTTTTGGAAAAATTAGGAATAAAAGTTATATTAAATGGCGTTGGTTATGTAGAGAGTCAGTCTATTCCAAAAGATACAAAGATAACAGATGACTTAGAAATAACACTGAATCTAAGTCCAAAATTTAATGTCGAATAATAGGGAGGAAAAAATGAAAAAAATAAGTATAAGAAATTTAATCATCACCCTGTTATGCATCACAGTAATTTTTATGGCAATAGGGTTTATAGTAATGTCACAAAAATTTGAAAACATAAAAAAAGAAGAAAAAACATATGATGTAGTATTTACAAAAATAAAAGAAGAAACATCTGTAAAAGGTGGAAAAAACACTCCAAGGTGTAAAAATGAATTGCAATATCAAAATCATAAAATTAATATGAATTGTACCTTATATCAACCATTAGATGAAGTTACTTATACAGCAGTTATTAAAAATCAAGGAAATTTAAAAGCAGAAATTATTGATATTATAAAATCTCCAGATTATTTAAAAGAAAACTTAAAAAAAAGTATTTCTCCTGTTGTTATAAAAACAACCGAAGTTAGTGGAAAAATACTAGAACCAGAGGAAGAAATAAATGTAAAAATTGTGATGGCCTATCAACAAACTAATAATATAAAAACCATAGAGTTTCCATACGAGTTAACATTAATAACCAAATCTGTGAACTAAAGTTTTAAGGATGGATAAGATAAAGCCCATCCTTTTTAAATGATACAAAGAAGTAGATATCATAATTTACTTCTAAGGTATAATTTGCTATAATCAAAACTAAGGAGCAAGGCAGTATATGAATAATAAAAATGAACATGGAAGAGTAGTATTTAGTAATATAGATATTCGCAAGTTAAAACAGACAGAAGATTCTGAAAAGATGATTAATGATGCTTTTTTAGAAAAAGAACAAATAATGAGAGGACAAGAACAAAATATTTTTAATAATTGTATAGAAAAGCCACAAATAGATGTACCTAGGAATTATAAGAAAAAGAGAAGAAAAATAAAAAAAAGAGTAAAGATAGCATTTACTTTCCTAATCATTCTTACATTTCTTATTACTAGTATGATAAACTACAAAAAAAATTTTTTAGATAATCCAAAAATTATTATAAAGAACTCCTTAGAAACATTAGAAAAACAAATATCAGAACTGGTTGTTACAAAAGAAGAAAACATTTTAGAAAAAAATAACTACAGTCTTGAATGGAACCTTTCTGCAAACTTAGAAAGTGATTTAGCAGAAGAAGAATATCAAAATCTATTTCATAATATAAATCGTACCAAAACATCTATCTTTATACAACAAGACTTCGAAAATAAAAAGTTTTTTTTGAATCAAATAGTAAAAATAGATGATCAAGGAGTGATAGATAATAAGTATTTAATTGAAGACTCCACTAAATATTATTTCGTAAAAGACTTTTTAGATATATATATTAATGCCGGTAATAATAACTATTTTGAGACTTTATCAGAAGATAAAACAGCATATGATAATATTTTATACCTATATCAGTTTATCCTATCTTCAATCTATAAAAATACCTATGAAAAGGATTTTACTTTTAAATGGGTAAACACTACAATAGATGGAGAAGAACAAAAATTAAGAAGAGTGTCGATAGAACTTGATAACGACAAAATAAAAACAATTACTAATAAAGTATTAAAAGATTTAAAAGAAGATAAGACTTCTTCCAATATATTAAATGGAATCTATGATGGGTTTGATTCTTTAAAAATAGAAAAAGATAAGATTTTTCTTAAGGAAGGAGAAAAAATATCTATTTCTTTCTATACAAAAGGAATATTTCCTACCGTAAAAAAATGTGAGCTAATATACAACAATTCCAAGGACTTCTATCAACTAAGTTATGAAATAGATAAAAAACAAATTAGTTTATTTATCAATAACACTCCACAGTATACTATACAATTTAGATATGAAGATTATTCTCTAAAAGGAATGATTCAAAATAAAAATAACATTCAAATAGGTAGCTTCGAAAAGATGAAAAATCATTTTTCTTTCCATATAAAGAGTGATGATTATGATATATCTATAGAATCTGTCAGTAAATTAAAAGAAAAAAAGAAAACTTCAATGGAGAAAACAATAAATGTTCAAATTAAAAAAGAAGAAAAAAAATTAGTCGGTGGAACTATCTATATAGAATTTATTGAACATAATAAAGTATTGATTGAAGAACAAGTAAAAGATATTATTTTTGAAAGTGAAATAAGTGATATTAAAAAAGAGGAATGGAAAGAATTATTAAGAAATAAATGGAAATTAAATGGTTATATAGAAGGAGAAAATAAAAATGAAAATGAGTGAAAAGAAAGAGTTTGATCCAGTAGAAAAAATAGATAAGAAGAAGAAAAATAATAAGAAAAATCAGATTAGTATCAAAGATTCAACTGATGTCTTATTATTAATCGTTTTTATAGGATTATTAATCTTGACAATATTTTTATCCGTAAAAGTATTTAGCCTACATAATGAAATGAAAGAACATGTAAGAGCAAATATTGTTATTCCGGTTTTAGAAAAAGCTACTAATAACGATGTAAGTATCGATTTGAAAAATTTAAAGAAGGGAAAAACAAAAGAATATATCTTTAAAATTAGTAATTATAGGGGAGATATTATTAATCAAGATGTATTAGATTATATAGTAGAAGTTATTCCTAATAAACATGTAGAAGTAGAAATATATAAAAATAATAGTAAAGATGCCATTACTTTAGATGATGAGTCTCAAATTAAAAATAATTCATTGAAAGAAGATGAAAAACAAGAAGATATTTTTACAGTAAAAATCAAGGCTTTAAAAGATATAAAGCCAAAAGAATTATTAACAATAAAAATAACTAGTTAATAAGAAAATAAATTGACAAAGACTTACAAATATGTTAGCCTATCTATGAATTTTTGAAGAGGTGCTATCTATGGATAATGAAAAAATAATTATACAAAAAAATGGTAAAACGGTTGAATGTGATATCCTTTTTACTTTTGATTCACCTGATACTGAAAAATCTTATGTAGGATATTCAGATAACAGTTTTGGATCAAATGGTAGAAAAAATATATATGTATCTTCTTATGATCCAATATTAGGTCTTGGAACATTAGAAGATATAACAGATGAGAAAGAATTAGAAATGATTCATGATGTTTTGATAGAAATTGATAAACAAAGTAAGTAATTAATCAGGGGAGTGATAAATATATGGAAACATATTATAATGAACAATTACTGGAAATTATAAAACAAGAAAAAGAAAACTTAGATAAATTATATGCACGAAAAAATTCATTACAACAAAGCCGTAATGTAATCTTAGAAGAAGATTACTTAGCAATGGAAGGTAGAATAAATAAAGAAATTGAAAAAGTACAAAGTACTTTAAATGAGCACCAAAAGATTTTATCTTCTATTGATTTAATAAATAATGATGCAAAAACAATTCAAAAATTAGTAGAGCTTTATGAGAGTGAAGAAGATTCTCAATTTAAAGATATACTTAGTAAAGAAATTATAAAAAGAAAAGATGATATAGAAGAAAAAATACATCAAGTAATTCCAGAAGAATTTGCAAGAACTTTAGAAGATAGCATTAATATAAGAAATCTTGGAAAAGAAGAAGTAGAAAAAGATTCTAAAATACTAGGGTTAGAAGAAGAAAGTAGACAATATGTAGAAAATCTTAAGAAAACCAGAGAAAATTTAGAACAAAGTATTATAGAAATGCAAAAAATCTTTGAAGAAGAAAGAAAAGAAGTAGAAGAACAAGGACCATTTTCTACAATGGAAGATTTGGATAATTTTTATGCTTCTTACATGCAAAAGAAAATAGAAGAAAATAAAAGATTAGAAGAATTAAAGAAAGAAAAAGAAAAAATAGAAAAATACATTTCTATTAATGAGAAAAAAGTAAATGATAGATCCAATGCAATTATAGAATCTAAAAAATATAATATTTCTCCAGATGCTTATGAAGAGATTGTAGATAGGGTTAATAAACGTGATGAAGTAGAAAAATATCTTCAACAACTAGAATTAGGAGATACTAGTGATAAAATTCAAGAAATATTTAATCCACCTAAAGAAAAAATGGATGAATATAGAAAGAAAATAAAAGAATACTTATTAGAAAAAGAAGAACAAAAAAATATCTTGCCTATGGCTTATGAAAAACCAGCTTCTTTGATGCCGGTAGAACAAAATAGTTTACAACAAGCACCAAAAGAGGAAAAAGTATCATCACCTATTTCTATACCTTCTGTAGAAGTAGAAGATGCATCCTCTAAAAAAGAAGAACAAGAAAATACAACTGACTTAGTAAAAGAATTAATTCCTCAACAAGAAAATGTTTCAGAAAATAAAAATATAACTTTAAATAATGTTGATAAGTTAGTTGATAAAAAAATAAATGATATTAAAGAAAACGATTTAGTAAAAGAAAATTCTAGTTCTCATAACGAAGAAGAATTAAATAATTTAAATAATAATCTAGAAGAAAAAGTAGAAGATAACAATACTCCTAATAACTTAAATATAGAAGAGAAAAAGAAACCAGTAGGAGACTATGGTTATAAAACAATTATTGCCAAATTAGTAAAAGGATTAAAGCCAGAAGAAAAAGATGGAAAACGTTATCGTGCTTCTAATATAAAAGTAGCAGAAAGTTTTAGACAAGAACTAAAATCAGGTAATTACTTATATAATATTGTTCACGTTGTACCAGCAATTATTAAGATTCCAATTAATTTTATTAGAAAAAGTATTGCTAAACGTACATTTAGTAAAAAAGCAAAAGATAGAATGAAAACTATTAAGGAACGATTAGATCAATTACCAGAAAAAGATGTAGAAATCTTATTCAAAGAATATAGTAATCATGTAGAGTCAGAACGATATGGATCAGGACTTAATATGCTAATTGGAGAAAGAGTTAGTAAATATGTTCATGATAAAGTAGATGGAATTAATAATCGTTTGAAAGAAAAATATGATGATGTATTTAAAACAGTACTAGAACTAGATGGAATTGATGAAATTTTAAATGATAAAGAGGTTTCAGAAGAAAGAAAACAAGAATTTAAAAATCATCGTCTACAAATATTAAATGGTAAAGCAAATTTAGTTGCAAGTATTCGCTCAGATTATAATGAAGCAAAATCCCTATTATCTAGTGGACTTCACGGATTTGAAGAAAATGTACGTGCAACAGATTCCAAAATGTCATATATAGGATACAGATTTGCTAAAACTCCTAAAAAATTAGATACAAAATTATTAAATAAAGAAGCAGAACTAGAGCAAAAAGAACGACAAGCTATAAAATATGGAAATGATGAAATGGCTCTTAGAGCATTTGTAGAAGCAGAAACTCTAATGAGTAAAAACACAAGCTTTAGAAATGGAATTTTTGGTAAACGCTCAACTGGTAAGAAATACTATTCTCCATTAGCAGAAGCACTACAATATAGAAATGATCCATTTGTTAGAGATGTCTTCTCTACGATAGCTATGTTTGGAGCTGTTAATACGATGACTCATGCAGGATTCTTTAACGCTCATAAAGTACAATCTGAAATTGATCAAATGACTGTAAATAATGAAAAATACTTCCGTGATATGAGCAGTACAATAACTGGTAAAGAAAATGCTATTATAGAAGGAATGAAAGCTCAACATTATTTAGACTCATTAAATGCTGGTAATATTGTAGGTAATAATACATATTATGGATTGAAGAGCTCTACTCAAGATGTATATAATACATTCGCAAACTCTACTAAAGATGCTATTACTGAAATTACTACAAAATATGCAGAAAATAAGATATCTCAAACAGTTGCCTTAAAAGAATTAGCAGATATTTCTAGTAATTCACAACAACAACTTAATGATATTATTTCTCATAGTTTCTCTAACTTAACAAATTATGCATCAAAACATCCAAATGTTGACTTAGCTGGTGTAAAAGAAGCAATGGATTACTTATCACAACATCCAAATGCAATTACAGATATGAATAAAGCTATAGCAGATATCGCAGATGCTGGTGAAAAATTATCTCATTCATCATTAGATAAAATTGGTGTATTAAATCAATTACCTAATAGTTATAGAGCAGCCTTATTTGGAGCAGCAACCGCAACTGCTTTAGCTATGAATGTATCAGATACAATGCATAAAAATGCAAAAAAAGGAAAATATGGAAATGAAGTAACAGAATTAGTTAATGACTACGCAGAAAAAGCATCTCATAGGAAAAGATAAAAGGTTTTTTGACAAACCTTTTTTCTTTACTTTAAAAAAAATACAACGTATAATAATAATAAGAGGTGTAAAGAATGAAGGGTGTTTCAAAAAATAAAAAAAAGAAAAATAATGAAATTATACTTAGTAAAAGTAAAGCAATTGTCTTTGGTATTATCATCGATATTTTAATGTCATTTATCATTTCCGTAGGTTCTTACGACATAATTACCGCATTTTATGGAGAAAAAATGGCAATCGATAAGAGCTTATTTGCATCTATTTTATATCCAGCTGTATTTGTAATAGTAGGATCCATTTTAATAAGCTATTTACTAATTTCTATTAAATGGGATAATAAGAAAGCTAAGTAATAGCTTTTTATTGTTAAAAGGGGAAGTTATGACAAATTTAATTCTTTTTTTAATAGCGGCATTACCGGTATTTTTAATAGCATTTTATATTTATAAAAAAGATAAAGATAAAGAACCTAGCGGACTTCTTGCAAAGCTATTTTTTGCAGGAATTGCATCAACTTTTTTAACACTTTTTATAAGTGTAATTCTTTCCATAATCATTCCTTTTTTTAAAGGAGATATTTCTAACTATAATACAATAGAAATCTTCATGTATGCTATGATAGGAGTAGCACTCATTGAAGAATCAAGTAAATGGATTATGCTTTATTTTTTTTCCTATAATGATAAAGCGTTTGATGAATTATATGACATGATTGTATATGCAACCTTTGTAACATTAGGATTTGCCTTTTTCGAAAATCTCTTATATGTAGGTAGTTCTAATTTACAACAAGGAATATTTATAGGTATTTTAAGAGCACTTATTTCTGTTCCGGGACATGCCTGTGACGGAATATTTATGGGATATTATTTGGGACTTTCTAAAATAGCAGAAAGAAATGGAAACTTCCATTTAAAAAAGAAAAATATTTTCCTAAGTATTCTGATTCCAACTCTATTACATGGAGTATTTGACTTTTGTCTATTTTCAAAAAACTATTTATTTTTAATTGCATTTTTTATCTTTGTAGGAATATTATTTGCTAAAGCAATAAAAAAAGTAAATCAAATTTCAAAAATAGAAAAACCAAAAAGGTATTTAGATAATTATTGTCCAAATTGTGGGTATATAGTAAATAGCAATTATTGTCCAATGTGTGGTAGAAAAAACAATTAATTTGTTTTTTTTCTTTACATAAAATTATAATTTATATAAAATAAAATACAAGGAGATAAGAAAATGAATATATATGATATTGTCGTAAAAACAAGAAAAAAAGAAGAAGTTAATTTAAAAAAATATGAGGGAAAAATTTTACTGATTGTTAATACAGCAACTGGTTGTGGATTTACTCCTCAATATGAAGAATTAGAAAGTCTCTATAACAAGTATCATGAAAAAGGATTAGAAATACTGGATTTTCCTTGTAATCAGTTTGGAAATCAAGCACCAGAGGGGATAGAAGCAATTCATGAATTTTGTACTTTAAAATACCATACTACTTTTGAACAATTTGATAAAATTGAAGTAAATGGAGAAAATGCAAGTCCGCTATTTCTTTATTTAGAAAAAGAAAAACCATATAAAAAAGTAAATGGATTAAAAAATTCTATTACTATGAAAGCAATTGAAAAAATGAGTACAACTGTAAAAAATTCAGGAGATATTCGATGGAACTTTACAAAGTTCTTAGTCGATAGAGAAGGAAAAGTAATAGAAAGATATGAACCAGTTGAGTCAATTTCCAAAATAGAAGAAAAAATAAAGGAATTATTATAAGGTGGTAGAATGTACGATATTATTATAGTAGGAGCAGGTCCAGCTGGATTAACCGCAGCTTTATATGCTAGAAGAGCAAATAAGAAAGTATTACTATTAGAAGCAAAAAGCTACGGAGGACAAATTATTAATGCCAATTTGATAGAAAACTATCCAGGGGTGCCTAAAATTTCTGGTTTTGAATATGCTACAAATCTTTATAATCAAGTAAAAGAGTTAGGAGCAGAATTTAAATTAGAAACAGTTCTTCGGATTACCAAAGAAAAGAAAGTCATAACAAAAAATGGAGAATATCAAGGAAGAAGTATTATTTTAGCAACAGGAGCAGAAAATAGAAAACTAAATATAGATAAAGAACAAGAATTTATTGGAAAAGGAGTATCTTATTGTGCTACTTGTGATGGAAACTTTTATAAAAACAAAGTAGTTGCTGTAGTAGGGGGAGGAAATACAGCACTAGAAGATGCCCTTTACCTATCCAGTATAGCTAATAAAGTGTATTTAATTCATAGAAGAGATACATTTAGGGGAGAAGATAAATCACTAGAAGAGTTAAAGAAAAAAACTAATGTAGAATTTATACTCAACTCTAATGTTGTAAAATTAATAGGAAACGAAAAATTAACTGGAATAGAAGTAAAAGATAATCAAGAAAATATTCAAGAAATTACCATTGATGGATTGTTTATTGCAGTAGGGCAAGAACCAAAAAACCTTTTGTTTTCCGACTTGATTACATTAGATAATAAAGGATATATTGTATCAGAAGATGGAGTTCATACAAATGTAGAAGGAATTTATGTAGCAGGTGATACAAGAGTAAAACAGTTAAGGCAATTGACAACTGCTGTAAGTGATGGAGCAATATCCGCAACAACAGCTATAAAAGAAATGTAAAAACTTCAATATAGAAGTTTTTTTATTTTTTTCTAAAAAAAGTGTTTAAAAATTGCATTTTATGGTATTATTAAAATAGAAATAGTAAAGGTAGTGTAAGATATGAATAATGAAAATAATATAAATCGACAAATGAATAATGGACAAATGATGAATAATACAATGAGTTCTACTCCTACAAACATGAATAATAATATGATGAGAAATAATGTAAATAACAGAATGATGAATAACATACCTTCTAGCAATAGAAATCAAATGGCTGATAATAGAGGTGGATATGGAGAAGAAGTTATTCCAACAGGAAGAATGGCAACTAGTAAAAGTATAAATGCCCCTATTCATAATAATGGAATGATGCCAAATCCTAATATGAATAGAAATAATATGGCAACACAAAATATAAATGGCCAAAATCCTACAAATAGAATGCAAAATTCTCAAGAAAATCCAATAAATATGAACAAAAATACAAATTATCAAAATATGCCTGCCAATCATCTAAATAACAATAGACCAGTAGAAAATTCCATGTATTCACAAAATAGTCCTAAGCAAGCTTATCAAGCTAATCCATTTACAAATCCCGAAATGGTATCTAGAACTCCTCAAGAAAATATACCTACAAATAGAGAAAATGTACAAAATGATAATAATAGAATAAATCCTTTTGTACAAAATCAAAACAATAGTTCATTGCCAAAGAATAATCAGAATATAGAAAGTAGTGCTTTGCAAGACCAAGGGATGAATAACCATGTAAATGAAATGGACTCTAATACTGCAGATATTCCAGTAGGAAATGCAA
This sequence comes from uncultured Bacillota bacterium, assembly GCA_947165195.1. GTDB lineage: Bacteria > Bacillota_I > Bacilli_A > RF39 > UBA660 > RUG14891. The sequence continues at coordinate 6,468 of CAMUZJ010000005.1, read as the reverse complement.
TACTAAATCATAATATTTCTGAAAATATTCCATTAAATGATAATAATAATTATAATAATATGACTGCAGAAGAGATTTCAAAACCGATGGGAAATATGGAAGTAGATAATATAGATAACAATATGCAAAATATCCCATTAAATGATAATAATTATAATAATATGACTACAGAAGAAACTTCTCAACCGATGGGAAATATAGAAGTAGATAATATAGATAACAATATGCAAAATATTCGATTAAGTGATGATGTAGTATCAAATACTTCATTAGATGATAATAATTTAGAAAATGATATTCCATTAAGCAATGATACAGTAGTTGATAATACAATGAATGAAGTAGGAATACCAGATAATATAAATATAGAAAATAACAATGATATAGAAAATAATATAGAAAATACAAAAGATGAAACTCAAGCAATAGAAAATAACATAGTAGAAGATTTTCAACCACAAATTACAACAATAGATAATAATGACTCTATAAATAATGATAATATAAATAATTGGAATGCTACTCAAGATATGGCACTACCTCAAGAAAATACCCCTCAAGATGAAACTACACCAATCATAGAAGAGCCTCCTACTATTACAGAAATATCTGCTAAAGAACAAAATGAAGAACCACAAATAGTAGAACAACTTCCAGCAAGTAGTATGGCAAAAAAAGATGAAACAACAAATGAAGTACAAAAAGAAGAAAAAGAAGAAAAAAATAAAAAAGAAAAAAAGAAAAAATCAAAACTAGGACTTATTATTTTTTTAATGCTAATCATTATGATAATAACAGCAGGTATAGTAGTAGCTATGAAATTCTGTTTAAAATCCCCATATGAGGCAACTGTTTCTAAAGTATTTTCTATGGCAAAAAGTAATTATGATCCCAGTAAATCTTATCGTTTAAGTGGACTAATAACGCTAGATACAACCGATGAAGCATTAAAAGTATTTAATAATTATTCCATAGACTACACAACAGAGGTGGATCCCAAAACAAAAAATAGTCTACTAAAATTAAATCTTAATGAAAATAATATACCCTTAATAGATTTAGCTACTTATTTAACAGGAGATAAATTATATATTCAATCAGATAAAATACTTCAAAATGTTTATTATATAAGTAATATTGTTAATTCAGATATTTTAAATACAGAAGATGAACAATATATAATAAATACTACAGAAAAAGCATTAAAATCAGCTTTTAAAGATGAAAAAGCAACTACAGAAGATATAACTTTAGCAATCAATGGAAAAAGTATTTCAGCTAAAAACTATTATTATAAAATTAATAGTGAGAGTCTAAAAAGAATAGTAACGAACATTGTAGAAGTATATGAAAATGATTCGAAAGCCATACAAATTATGGCAAAAACAAGTAATGAAGTAACAGAGGCAAATATTAAAGAAGCACTAAACGAACTAAAAGAGATGGAATATAGCGACATTAATATAAAATTAGGTTTTTATACACAAGGAATATTAAATGATATTATTGGATTTAATCTATCCCAAGATAATACCAAGGTTGTGGAATATGTATTTGATAATGACTATTCCCTATTAACAATTAATGGAGTTTCTCTTTCATCAGGATTTATTGCTGAAACAAAAAAAGGTGTTTGTAATATTAAACTTGTTCAAGATAATGAAGAACAATTAATAGCAACTATTACAAAAATAAATGATAAAGAAAATGTAGCAGATATCTATTTATCTGATACAACTACCTTAAAATTAGAATCTAAAATAGAAGAAAATATCAATGTCGGAAGTTTTGATATAGCATCAGCTAAAGACTTTAACGGTATGACAGAGGAAGAATTACAACTAATATCAGAAAGAACAATGAATATTTTACAAAACTCTGCAATTTACCCATATGTTGAACAATTATTAAATTCTGCTAATTATAATAACAACATGGATTATACTTTTGATGATAGTCTATTAGACATAGAAACTAATGATTGGAATACAATGCAGCCACAAACTCCAGAGCTTCCATCTCAACCAGTACAATAAATAACTAGTTTCTAGTTATTTTTTTTTGATTAATTCCTAGCTTGACTTAGAAAATACTTTAATAATAGAATAGTAGTATTAAAGCATTAAAAAAAAGGAGATTAAAATGAAAAAAATAACGGGTATCTTATTACTAGCAGGGAATAGTACAAGATATGGAGAAAATAGAAATAAAAACTTTGAATTAGTAAATAATAAAACCGTTCTATCCTATAGTCTAGATATATTTAATAATAGCCAATATATAACAGATATTATTTTAGTAGCAAGACAAATAGATATCGACACTGTAAATTCTATACTAGTAGAAGAAAAATACCAAAAACCAATAAAAATAGTAATAGGTGGCTCATCAAGACAAGAGTCTGTATATAATGCACTTCGTGAAACAGACTCAGATATTGTCTTAATACACGATGGAGCAAGACCATGTCTAAAAAGTAGATTCATCAAAGAATTAATTGACTGTATGAAAGAGTATAAAGGAGCAACCGTAGGAGTAAAAGCAAAAGATACGATAAAAATAGTTAATGAAAATAATGAAGTAGTAGAAACAACAGAAAGAAAAAATACATGGCTTATTCAAACACCACAATGTTTTGATAAAAAAGTATTATTAGAGATGCATAATAAATATAAAAATAATGAAAATATAACAGATGATTGTATGTTATTAGAAATAGATAAATACAAAGTAAAAATTATAGAAGGAGATTATTCTAATATAAAAATAACAACGAAAGATGATATTACTTTAGTAAGAAACTATTTAAAGAAGTAAAAATATGATATATTATTCATTGTAGGAGTCATCCTATAAAATCATGTTAACAAAAGAATGGAGACAAGATATGAAAAAATTAGTAATTGTAAGACATGGAGAAAGTCAGTGGAATTTAGAAAATAAGTTTACTGGATGGACAGATGTAGAACTATCAAGTAATGGAATAGAAGAAGCTAAAAACGCAGGAAAATTACTAAAAGAAAAAGGATATAGATTTGATATAGCCTTTACTTCTCTATTAAAAAGAGCAAATGATACTCTTAACTATATATTAGAAGAATTAGGAGAAAAAGACATTCCTATCTACTATAGCTACAAACTAAATGAAAGACATTATGGAGCCCTACAAGGATTAAATAAAGAAGAAACCAAAGAAAAGTATGGAAGAGAGCAAGTACAACTTTGGAGAAGAAGTGCTGATGTTAGACCACCAGCACTCACAAAAGAAGATCCAAGGTATCCTGGAAATGATTCAAAATACAAAGACTTAACAGAAGAAGAACTTCCTCTAACGGAAAACTTATTAGATACAGTAGATAGAGTCATAAAATATTGGAATAGTGATATAAAACCTATTGTAGAAAGTGGAAAAAATGTGCTCATAGTAGCTCATGGAAATAGTCTAAGAGGGCTAATGAAATACCTAGATAATTTATCTAATGAAGAAGTAGTAGGATTAGAAATCAAAACAGGAAGTCCTATTTGCTATGAATTAAATGATGATTTAACTCCAATTAGACATTATTATATTGGAGAATAAAACTAAATAGATGCCTATAAAAGCATCTTTTTTTCTTATCTATTCGCAAGTTCTACAATCTTTCTCCAAGAGAAGGGACCAACTAAACCAGTAATACCTAAATTATAATCATCTTGAATTTTCATAACAGACTTTTCAGTTAAATCATCAAAAGTACCATTTACTCGAACACCAGGGATGGACTTATCATATTGACAAATTTTTAAAAGAAGCCTCTGTAGTTTTAATACATCTTCTCCACTCATACCTTTATTAATAAAATATCCAGGATATAATTCATCTACATAAGCACTATATTCTAAAGGAAAAGACTTTAATAACTTATCATAAGTAGTTTTTAAAACATTCCAATCTGCATATGTAAAAATACCAGTAACAGGAAGACCATATTTTTGTTGAAAAGCCATAACCATTGTTCTTGTTGCATCATTATAAACAGAATTAGTCTTAAGATTAGGAATATCTTTATCTAAAAAAGAAATAGCATCTAAATAATAATGAATAAATTCTACTTCAATTCCAGTATCCCCATATTTTAATTCATCACGGTATAAAAAAGTTGCTTCTTCAGGAGATAAACCTTCTGTATATAAATCCGATAATTTCTTAACACTTGTATAGACATATTTAATTTTATACCATGTCGCTTTATCGACAATTCCAGTAACAGGTAGAGCAAATATCTCTTGGAATTTTTTTACGGCATCTTCTGTTTCATTATTATAAATTCCTAGAGTATCTTCGATATTAGGAATAGCTGGATAATTTTGTCTAATTCGTCTTAAATCTCTTTGAATAGCCGATACTGGATTTCCTGCTTGTCCAAGACCTATATCATATCCAGGGAAACTGGTAGTAGAATCCCCAACTGGAGCATTATATTTAATATTAGTATCATTTCCATAATAATAGCGAATAATATCAATAGGACTTTTTCCTTGATTAGCTAAAGAGACGCTTCCCCATTGAGAAAGACCATTACAAATTAGTTTTCTTCCATCACAGTACTGAGCAAAATAAGGTTGAACTTGTCCTTCTTTTACGATATAATCATCAAACTCATCTTTTACTAAATTAGCAATATTTTCATAAATTTCTCGGTTAGGTGTATATGTTTGATCATAGATAGGAGAAGATGTAATATCAAAGTTATATCCTTTACTACGATACCATTCATTATAAATACGATTCATCGTAAAAGAAATGATTGCTAAAATATTAGCCTTTAGAGAGTTGACTGGCCATGTAGGGTATATTTCAGAAGATGCAACATTACTAATATAATCGGTAAAAGGAATCGTAATATCAGCAGCTGCTTGATTAGGAGCTCCTAAATGGACAGTAATTTCATTTGGAATAACGGGATATCTGATAGCCATTTAATCACCCGATTTCTGCATAAATGAGAGGAGTAACATTAATATATTGAATGACAGTAATTCCACAACAAACAGAAATAGTATATCTATCATCTATATTTTGAATAGAACCCTTAGCTGTTAAATCATAACTTGTAAATTTTGGAATTACCTCATCACTAACTACTTCTTTAGGAGCAGGAAGTACAATATCATTAATCATTCCAGAATAATCTGTTTCTCCTCTAAAAAAAACTACATTATTTGTTCCTATTAGTTTACTTACTTTAATTTGAATACCACTAATAGGTACTGCTTCATTAGCAGCAGATGCTCTTACCTTTAAATATCCAACTCCAGGGTTTTCTCTTAAAAATTCTTGATAAGCTGCATCACTTTTTAAACGCTCATCCGTATAAAAAATCTCATTCATAAAATTCCTCCTTATAATTTTAATTGTTGACCTATCGCAAGATTATTACTAGTTAAATTATTTTTTTTCTTAATAGAGTCAACGGAAGTATTATAATTCTTTGCGATAGAGTAAAGACTATCTCCTTTTTTGACTGTATACAAAATATCCTCCCTAGGAGGAGTATAATCTTCTCCATAACACTCTTCTACAAGAACATCGGTAGAAGGGGTTGTTCGAATTCTAAGGATTTGGCCAATAGCTAAATTATTATTTTTTAAACCATTATCTTTTAAAATAGTCTCTACACTAACTCCATATCTTTTGGCAATGGAGTAGAGATTATCTCCTTTTTTTACTGTGTAAGTTATATAATTAGGCTTTGTCGTAACACTTTCCCCTGACTCTGGAATAATGAGTTGTTGGCCAATCGATAATAGGTTAGACTTTAAATTATTTTGTTTAATAATAGTATCTACAGTTGTTTCATATACTTTGGCAATCGAATATAGACTATCTCCTTTTTTTACGGTATAAATAAAAGTACTACTAGGATTAATACCTCCTGAAGTAGGTATTTTTAATACTTGTCCTACCTGTATAGTAGAGTCTTTTAAATTATTAAGATTTGCTATATCAACAGCAGATACTCCAAATTGATTACTAATCCCATATAAAGTATCTCCTCGCTTTACCGTATAAGTTTCATACATCTTATTCCTCCCTTATTAAAGAATATGTTTTTTCTTTCTAAAATATTAATAGGAAATGAAAGGTATCTGCAAAGGAATTAAAATTCAACCAATTTTTTGTTATCATAAAATAGAGAATAGGAGGGCAATCAATAGTTATGAAAGATAGGAAATTAAAACATAAAAAAAATCATCCTATAACCTAATTTTCGTTAAATTTTATAGGATGAAGTGATATATTTACTCAAATATTTTTTACAAGATTACTAGAAAATGAAAACTCTATGATATTTTCAGCATATGAAGCAGATATAGAAGGATTATATGTATTTGCTTACGATCAAGGTTCATACTATACATACTATGTAGCTGATGAAATAAAAGAAATTATAAAGAAAATATTAAAAATATAGATTTAAAGTAGAA
>CAMUZJ010000004.1 GCA_947165195.1 uncultured Bacillota bacterium | reverse complement strand
AAAATGGAGTTTATACAAAGCCATATAGTAGTAAATATGATTATTTTATTTATGGAAAATATAATATTGTTTTAGGAACAAAAGAAGAAATAGAAGATTTAGAATTGGAATTATTTTCTCAATTCGAAAGTTATGATAGTATTCCGTTTCGATTTGATGCTTTTGAAAAGTATGGGTATGAAACAAATCCTAAACTTTTTTATGTAGAATGCCTTGAAAGTAATATTTATAGAGCAAGATTTTATTTTGATAATGAAAATTATAGAAAAGAAATTGAAAAACTATTAACACTTTATCAAGATATGAAATGGTATTATTTTGATGAGCTCTTTTCATTAGAATGTGTAGAATACTTTATTAAAGATAGCCATTTAGAGGAAAAGCATTTTGATTTTGATATAGCAGAATATAGAAAGACACTTTTTTCCTATTCTTTATTTTCTGTTAGAAGGGAATTTAAAAACCTACATATAGAAATAATAGAAAAAGAACCTAATAGATTGCAACTTCTTATAATGGATTATTTAAAAAAAATAGCTTATCAGTACGAACTATTAGAAGAAGACTATACTAAAATAAGCCAATTTATAAGAAAAAAAATATTAAAAGAGGATAAAGAACTTCTTTATTTAGAACGAAGAAACTTTGATAAAAAATGTACTTTACAAGAAGAAATGTACTATTTGGATACTATTTCGGAAAAAGAGTTGCATATTAAAAGCCATTTGGATGGTAAAGTTTTAAAAGAGGATTTATTAGAAGATAAAATATTCTTTTTGGTAAAAAAAGAATTGTACAAACTAGTTCAAAAGTATAATAATCAGTATCAAATATCAATCGAATATCTAGATTCAAAGCCTCATTTTGAAATTTTTGATAATAAAGAGTTGGTAGATTCTAAAAAAGTTTACTTAGTAAATAAAAAATTTGAATCAACAAAGTATAAGGAATGGTTAGATAATTATTTCGAAAAGAGTTATTGTTTTATTAAGGGAATGATTGATAAAAAGAACAATAAAATAATTTGTTATATTCTTTATTCTAAATATATACATAATGATTTTTTAGTTATATCTATAGAAGATATTGGAATATCTCCTCAGTACCAGAATGATATCGACTATTTACAATTTTTTTCAAAAGATAATTTAATAGAAATTCATTCTGATAATATAGAAAAATCTTTTTATATAGAACAATTAAAAATAGCTGGATATAAAGAAGACAATGGATTTTTTCAGTATGAAAAATAGAAATTAAAAAGGCAAATACAAATTGGTATTTGCCTTACTTTTTCCTTATCTAGATAAGTCTTCATCATCATGATAATTTATAACTTTTTTCTTATATTTTGGATCAGGTTCAAAAATAAATTCTACTATTCTATCTCCATCAGGGTTAAAAATTGCTTCTTTTTCTTTATCGGATATTTGCTTACTTCGTAAGTCAGGAGTTAAATCTTTTACTTCTTCTAACATTTTTTGTTGTAGGTGAAGAATATCTGTTCTTGTACCTTCGTCTAATTCATCATCTTTACTTAATCCATGTTCTTGTAGAATTGCATTTTTCCTTTTTTGATAAATTTTATCTCTTTTAACAAATGGTTGAATATTTTCAACTGCTCTTGTGTAATTATCATGTAAATAGTCTTTGACACCTTTTATAGGTACATATCTATCAGAATGCTCTGAAAGACTATTCGTTTTCTTAATTAGACTTTCTATTCTTTTTAACTCCTCTACATTTCTAATTAAAAATTCTTTTTGTTCTTTTGTAAATATTCTTGAATTCATATTTATCATCCTCCTGTGTATTCTTTTTTTGTTTTATATAATATGACTGCCATACCATATATATAACGATTCTAAGTTAAGTTATTGATTTTGTCAAATAGATTTTATATAATACTAGTTTAGTAAGTAACCTTAGAGGTGATTTTATATGGATAAAGTGGTTATGGTAACTGGAAATATAGGAAAATGGAGAATAGCTTCTGATATTTTTAAAAAATATCATGTTCAATTAGAACATGGGAAGATGGATACTCCCGAAATTCAATCCCATTTTGTGGAAGATGTTTCAAAATATTCTGCCATATATGCTGCTAAAAAATTAAATAAAGCAGTTATAAAGTCCGATGTAGGATACTATATTGAGAGTTTAGGTGGCTTTCCAGGGCCATTTCTAAGATATGCTAACGAAATGTTACAAAGCGAAGATATATTAAAAATGATGGAACGAAAAGAAAATCGTAAAATAATCTTGAAAGAGTGTTTAACATTTTCAACTCCTGATGGTAAAACAACTCAATTTGTAAATGTAGAAGAAGCAACTATATCTAAACAAGCATATGGAGAAGGTACAACTTTTGATAAAATTGTTATCTTTGAAGGGCAAAAATTTCCTAAATCTTTGAATAGTGAGGAAGATAACATAAAACATTTTGAAAAAAAATTACAAATTTATGAAAAAATGGCTGAATTTATAAAAAAAATATAGAAAAATAGGTTTATATTTAAAAAATTTTGACATTTCAAATATAAAATGATATAATATGGACCTTGAAAGGAAGGAAAAGAGGAAATGAGAAAGGGAAAATATTATCATACAGAAATACCTGGTTTATTAGATGATATCATTGTTTCTATTGTTCCAGAAAAAGATCAACGTGTTAATGAAGAGGAAGCTTTAAAAAATGTAGATGTTGAAAGAGTTGCATCATTAGTATCATTTGCAAAACAAATAGCACCAGAAGAGGCTACTTGGGATTATGATGTATTAAAAGATAAATTGAATGTTACTCCAAACTTTGGAGATATATGTGAAAGTAGAAATATAAGTGTAAAACTTAGTGATAATGATACCTTAGTAACGGTTATAGATGAAATTGAAAAAGAATACGATTTCAGAAAAGTAGCTAAGGAAACAGTATGGAAAATATCTAACGTTCAAAAATTTTATGAATTTAAATTACAAAATAGCGAAATATTAGCAACAGAATGTACTTTAACACAAAACGCTGAAAGAAATACTATCGGTGGTGGAGTAGGTTTTATAAGAAAATATCATAATATATCTGAATTTTGTAATGATAAATATGTAAGCTCTAATGTAAGTGATTTATTTATGGAAACGATACAAATTCCAGAAGATGAAAAATTTTCTAGATTTAAATTAACAGATTTAGACTTAAGAAAAGTTAATTCAAATGATAATAAGTCAACTGATAAAAAGAAAATAAAATAATAATATAAAAAACTTAGTGATAAATGTGCACTAAGTTTTTTTATTTTAAAAGAAAAAAATTCAACTTTTTGTCCTTGACTTTAAAAAAGATATATAGTACCTTAAATACAATTCTTATTAAAAAAAGCAAGATATTGTGATTATAAAAAAATAATTTTTTAGAATAATTAGCCGTGAATAATTGAATTGTTCCAAAGTAATTTATGAGTTTATAGGGAACTCATTGTCAAAAAACTAAATCCCTTGGTGAAAGGAGGCTAAAGTCATGGAAGAAAAAGAATTAGAAGAAGTTGTATCTGTTAGTTGCGGAACTTGCGATATCAACTAATTATAAATATATTTTATATATAAGAGAAATTGTCGGGATTTCTCTTTTTAAAAAGATGAACATATTCATAATAGGAGGATGTATGAAAATTAATTTAAACTTAAATAATCGACAGAAAAATATTTTCTCAGTAAGAATAAAAATAATTTCTAAAAATAATATTCAAGTAATAGAAGAACTACTAAAAACTAATGAATTATTTATAGATTATTCTTTTCTAAATTTGGAAAAATATACACTAATCATAAGTGTAGTTCAACTAGGTAAGCAACTATTTAAGAAAAAATATACATTTACTTATCATGAATGTGAGGAATATAGATTGGATGAAAATGTTGCCATTACTTGTGGAAATGGCTTTCATATTATACCAAAAAATAAAAAAAATGCAAGCACAAATGATAAATTGGATATAAATCCTATTATAATTTATCGAAATGAAGGAAAAAAAACATCTGTATATGTTAATGGAAATATTTTATTACTAAAAGGTAACTTAAAAAAAATATTCACAAACATTAAAAATAGAAAGAATTTAAAGGGATTACATTTAAGCAATAAAGAATTAGAAAATTACTTAAATATATTAGTGGAGAAGGGATGTATAATTTGTTATGAATAATCAATTCATTAAAACAGCAAACTATCCATATTCTGTTGGGTGGGCTATTACAAATGCCTGTAATTTACGTTGTGTTCATTGTAATATGAATAGTGGAGAAAGAATAGAAAATGAACTTACGAAAGAAGAATGTTTCCAATTAGTCGATGAATTATCTAAAAATAATGTTCAAAGATTAACTTTCTTTGGTGGAGAGCCATTTGCTAGAAAAGATTTTATGGAAATAGCAGATTATGCATTTCAAAGTGGAATATTTATAAATGTAACTACAAATTCATTATTATTTACAGATGAACTTATAGAAAACGATTTATATAAATTTGAACTAATTAGAGTTAGTTTAGATGGACCTAATGCGGATACTCATGAATTTATTAGAAATAAAAAAGGTTCCTTTGAAAAAACTATCGACAATATTAAAAAGATGGTAGCCAGTGGATTAGATGTTGGTGTTGTAACTTGTATTTCCCATAAGAATATCAATCAATTAGAGGAAATGGTAGAATTACTAAAAGAATTGAAAATTAAGAGATGGTTTTTGCCATTATTATCCAGTGCTGGAAGGGCTAGTTCTTTATCTAAAGAAGTTCTTACTCCTTTAGAGGTAAGGGATTTTTTAATAAAAGTAGATAATCTAACTAAAGACGCTCCTTTTATTGTTAATCTAGATTTACCTTATACAGTTTTATTAAAAAGTAAAAATCCAAATATGAAAGCATCTTGTCCAGCTGCTATTTCAGAAATGGCTATTTTTGCTAATGGAGATGTTTCACCATGTTGTGAAATTCCAGTTATTGGTGGTAATATTCGAGAAAAATCTATTAAAGATATATGGAATCATAGTAAAGTTTTTCAAGAATTTCGGAATCGAAAGCTTGTAAAAGGCAAATGTGGTTCTTGTAAATTTTTAATGAATTGTGGAGGGTGCCGTGCCAATGCTTATATAAAATATCAAGATTATTTAGAAGGAGACGATGTATGTTGGAAATAAATCAAAAAGATTTCCGATTTCGAAGAGAAAATGATGATATTTTATTAGGCTATAATGTAATCACTAACAAAATGTTCTTCTTTAAAGGAAATACTAAAAAATATATAGAAGCTAAATTAAATCATGAAGATACAATCTTTCTAGAGGATAAATATATGAAATATTTATTAAATAATAAGATTTTAATAGAAGGTGATTAAGATGAAATATAAAAACATGAATGTAACCATTGATGTTACCTCTAAATGTAATTTAAGATGTAAACATTGTAGAGTAAATGAAATAGAAAACGATATGTCATTAGAAGAAATTAAAGAAGTTTTTCATAAATTACAACCATTTGCTCCAAGGGGGGTATTTATTTCAGGAGGAGAGCCTTTAACTAGAAAAGATATCGTAGAAATAGTAAAAGAGTCTAAGAAGTTAGCTCCAGTTACCATTTTAAATACGAATTCTTTATTACTTACAGAAGAATTACTACAAAAATTAATTGATGCTGGTCTAAACTATATTCAAGTAAGTGTTGATGGTGTTGAAAAAGATCACGACTATATCCGAGGTGCAGGGACTTATCAAAAGACAATGGAAAAGTTAAGGCTTATTAATCGTTATAAAGATAAAATAAAACTTCATATAAATAGTGTTGTATCGAAAGTAAATTTAGATTCTATGGAAGAGTTTGCACATCAAATTTTAGATGTTGAAAAAATTGATGTGCAAATATTTGGCTATAAAAGATTTATTCCTAGCAATGTATTAAAAGATACATCCTCCCTTGGTCCAGAAGGACTAAAAAAACTATATGAAAATTTAGAATATCTCCAAAAAAAATATGAAGGAAAAACCATTATTACCTCTGATATGCCAATGAAAAATATTTATCAACAAGAAAAAGTAAAAAGTGTAATGGATAAATATCATCTAGATTGTGTTGGGTGCTCTGCAGGAGTAAATGGTATAAGTATTAGAAATGATGGAACGGTTACTCCATGTACATTACTATATATTTCTTGTGGAAATATATTAAAAGATGATTTAGATACTATATTAAATAGTGCTAATATGCTGAAGATTATGCATAGAGAATTAAAAGGAAAATGTGGATCTTGTAAACATAAAATGATTTGTGGTGGATGTCGAGCAGCAGCTTATCAAATTACAGGAGATTTTTTAGAAGAAGATTTGGAGTGTTTTATATGATAGAGTTAACATCACCTATATCTGTTGTATGGGAAATTACTAATAATTGTAATTATAAATGTCCACATTGTAGAGCTTTTCAAAAGTATGAAAAAGAAAATATAGAAAACGAAAATAAAATTATAGAGGAATTGATAAAATCTAGAGTATTTGTTGTAAATATTTCAGGAGGAGAACCACTTCTAAATCCAAGGGTATTTGAAATAGCTAGAAAATTAACAGATAACAATATTTATGTAATTATTTCAACGAATGGCTATTTCTATAAAAAATATCGAAAACAAATATTAAAATCTGGAATAAAAATGGTACAAGTATCTCTAGATGGACCTAAAGAATTACATGAAAAGTTTAGAGGAGTAGAAAATTCTTATGAAAAAGCCCTAGAAGCTTTAATAATTGCCAAAGAAGATGGACTTCGAACACAAATGAATGTAACAATTACTCAAGAAAACTTAAACACCTTAGAATGGAACTATGAAAAAGCAAAAGAAATAGGAGTTAATAAAGTATTTTATAGACGTGTTGTTCCTTATGGAAAGGCAAAAATAAATTCTTATGTTCTTCCAGATAAAAAAATATACTATGAAAAAATAAAAAAATTAGCGGCATTAAACTCTAAAGATTTACAAGTATTAATAGATGATCCAATTTTAAATGTATTATTAAATCATAATAATCAAAATTACTTGGCCTGTAGTGCTGGAATTAATAACTTAGGAATTTCTAGTAATGGAGATGTATTTCCTTGTATCTTTTTAAGAGAGAAAGTTGGAAATTTAATGGAAGAGTCGTTAAAAAACATTTGGAATCATAGTGAAATACTTAAGAACCTTAGACAAAGAAAAATTAATCAATGCGGAAGTTGTAAATTTCAATTTTCTTGTGGTGGATGTCGTGCTTTTTCTGGTATCTATGAAAAAGATGAATTTTGTCCACTTTAGGAGGTAAATATGTCTATCTTTCCAAAACATGTAACCCATGGTGAAAATGTAGTTATTCATTTAAGATTTGAAAATTCAAGTAAGAAAACAGAAACTATAAAATATCAACTATCTGTAAAAAATCCAGAAGATAAGCAAATTTATGAACATAGTGACTCTATTCTTTTAGGAAAAGCAAATTATCTTTATGAAACCTATTTTCCTATAAAAATAGAAGAAAACTTTCTTTCAGGAAAGTATAAAGTAGTTTTTTCTCTAACTTGTAGAGGAGTTAAGATAGAGTCAAGCACCAAAGATTGGGATTTTTTCTTCGTAGAACAAGTGAAGTTTTATAAAAAGGAAAATAAAATTATTCTTGAAAATAACTCAAATGAAGTAACAAAATGTAGTCTATATGATAGAGAAGATAATATTTTAGAATTGGAATTACAAGGAAAAGAAAAGAAATTATTGGATGATAATTATTCGTACATAATATATGGAAATAATAAAGTATTTCCTATTCCAGACTTACAAAAGAAATACTACTTAAAAAATCCAGATATTAAGATTTGTGATGAGTATTTACTAAATATAAAAGATAATCATAAATTTTATTTATCCCCATTAGAAATCAATCAGTTTAAAAAAATGCCAGCTATTTTATCAGATGAAGAATATAATAAAAAATTTCATGAATTAGGTTTCATAATAGATTTTTTAGTATTATAAAATGAAATGTTACTCTTGGAATTTAGATAAACTATTTACAAATGATGAATTTGAAAAAATAATAATAGCTGATATTCTTAATAAGAAACATTTATTTTTAAATTTAGCGGTTGATGAGAAAGAAGAATATAAAAGGCTCTTTATTAAGTACTATACATTTTGTAATTTAAAACTATACATCAATAAAAAAAATTCCTTATATATAAAATATAAAAATAATTTAGATGAGGCTTATCGTAGTTTAGTAAATATTAAAACAACTAATAAAATAAGTGATAAAAAATTATATTTGACTTATTTAGAAAAAATATCTAATCGAAAGTTTTCTTATCAAGGAAAAGACATTTCTTATAATGATGTCTCTTATTCTAAAAATTTAAATAGTAAAGATAGAAATTATAGGAAAAGTGTTTTTATAGATTATTTAGAAAATATATTAGAAAATCATGAACAATTGATGCCTCTATTTAACAATATGAAAAAAAGTCAATCCTATCTTTGTCCTATACACTTCGATAAAATAAAAATATTATTAGAAGATACTATTTCTTTATTTAATTCTTATTTTGAAATGAAGAAGAAAATACTAAAGTTAGATAATATTTACTTTTATGACTTATTTACCAATAAGGAAAATGAAAAAATAGAATATCAACAAGCTAAAAAAATAGTCAAAAACTCTTTATCTGTATTACATATCGAAAAAGTAATTGATTTCATTTTAGAAAATAACTGGATAGATGTTTACCCTAAGAAAAAGAAAATAGATGGGTACTTTACAATAAAATCTTATGATATGAATCCCTATATATTATTAAATTATCATAATACATATAAAGATTTATTTTTACTGTCTCATGAAATAGGGCATTCTGCTACCTATTTCTTACGGAAGAAAAATAAAACCTATTTAGAAATGAAAAACTTTGATGATATGGAAATTCCTTCTTTAGTTCATGAATTATTAACAGCCTATTATCTATTAGATGATTCTAGTAAAAGCATTATGAATTTACTAGATATAGTCGTTAATAATTTTTATCGCTATGGAATGTTTACTATTTTTGAAAATGAGTTTTGTCTTACTTTAAAAGAAAAGCAAGCAATTGATGGAGCATCATTATATGGTTCTATTAAAAAGAAATATTTTAATAAAATTACTATATTAGAAAATGAAAAATATGAGTACTTAAAAGTAAAACATTTTTTAAATAATAATTACTGCTATAAATATGCTATCTCCTGTGTGTTAGCAATCTCTATTGTAAGAAAAATCCATCAAGAAAAAAATTATTCAGATAAATATATAAATTTTTTAAAACAAGCTGAATTATATGATGATAAAGCTATTAAAGAATATTTAGAAATAGATTTAGACGATAAAGATGTTTACTTATTCTTTCAAAAAGAAATAGAAAGTTTAATAAGTCAGTTGGGGAAAATTTATGAAAACAAGTAATGGAAAAGTATTAGTAATTTTGTTATGTTCTAGTTGTAGACTGCGTTATAATAAATTTTAGGTGGTGTTTTTATGTTAATAGATTCTCATATACATATTGGAAATAGAGAGGAATGTAGGCAAATTATTGAAAATTCTCAATATAAAGATATTTATAGAATATATTCTTGTATTAATCCGGATACGATTTCAACAACTTCAGAATTTTTAAAAGATGTAGATAAATACTTTGCTATTCCATTATTTTTTTGTGAAACAAATATTGAAGAAGCAAATAAAAAATTACTGGAGGATGTAAAAGATGATGAGAAAGCTATTCCTATCTTGTTATTGAGTAAAAATGAAAATCTTTCTAATTTACAACAGGTAATGGAATATAATATTTTGAAAGAGCATTTTACTCTACATAATCCATATAATATAGCCGATAGGAATCAAACTTATGATTATCTTCAACAAATGAAAGGTTATTTATTATTACATACCTTATCAAAAGCTACGTTAGAACATGTCCTACATCTTAGAAAAGAATTTCAGAATATGAATATTATATTAGCTCATTTAGGTAGAAATGGAGCAGGAGATTTTGATTATACAAAGAATATGATAGACTCCTTATATAAAGATGAAAAAATATATACCGATATATCTACGATTAGTAATCCAGAATTAATACGATATGCAATAGATAAATTTGGAAAAGAAAGAGTACTATATGGATCGGATTTTCCCTATGAAGTATCCCCTGGAGTAAAAGAAAAAGATTATATGAAGCCAGCTCTTATGGCAGGATTGACTGATCAAGAATTAGAATATTTATTTTCTAAGAATGCAGAACAGATAGTTGAAAATGCAAAAGTAAAAAGAATAGTAAGAAAACCTATAGAAGAATATGAACGATAGAACTTAAATTCATAGTTCTTTTTAATTTTAAAATTGATTTTTCTTTATTTATATGTTAGTATAGGAAAATAATTAATTTTAGGGGGCTTTTTATGGAAAATATAGAAAAGAACGAAGCTTTAAAAAATTTAAATCTTATCAGTGCATACTTATTAAACAGTGCTATTTTAAAAAAATATCCAACTGCTAAAGTAGGTAGAGTAGGAGTAGGGGAAAATGGATTCTATTCCGATATTGATATGAATGAAAAAACATTATCTAAATTAGAATTAGAAGAAATCAATCATTCTATTAAAAAAAATATAGAAAAAATATCGGTTAGAGAAATTTCTAAAGAAGAAGCTATGAATATTTTTAGGGAAAATCCTTATAAATTAGAGCAAATATCTAATGAAAAAGATTCTATATCGTTGATTGAAATAGGAGAGTATCAAGATATACTTGAAGAGAAAATTGATACTTCTGATTTATCTAATTTGTCTACCGAGCTAATGAATGTTAGTGGAGCTTATTGGGGAGATGATGCTTCTAATAAATCTTTATCACGAATTCATGGAATTGCTTTTAAAACAAAAGAAGATTTAATGAAATATAAAGAAGAATTAGAAGAAGCAAAAGCTAGAGACCATCGTAAGATTGGTAAAGACTTAGAATTATTTATGTTAGAAGATGTAGCCCAAGGGATGCCATTTTGGTTACCTAATGGATTAACTCTTTATAATAAATTAGTAGAATTTTGGAGAAAAATCCATGAAAAGAATGGCTATCAAGAAATTAAAACCCCATTAATGATGAGTAATGAACTTTGGCATCAATCTGGACATTGGGATCATTATAAAGAAAATATGTATACAACGAAAGTAGGAGATATTCCATATGCGATAAAACCTATGAACTGTCCTGGAGGAATGTTAGTTTATAAAAATGCAATTCATTCTTATAAAGAATTTCCAATTCGTTATGCGGAATTAGGACAAGTCCATAGACATGAGGCAAGTGGGGCTTTAAATGGATTATTTAGAGTAAGAACCTTTACACAAGATGATGCTCATATCTTTTGTTTACCTAATCAAATAGAATCTGAAATAACCAATTTAATGTCATTAATAGATGATGTCTATAAAATGTTTGGATTTTCTTATACTGTAGAATTATCGACTAGACCAGAGGATTCTATGGGTTCTGATGAAGATTGGCACCTTGCGGAAACATCTTTAAAAAATGCCCTAGAAAAAAGAGAAACTCCTTATAAAATAAATGAAGGTGATGGAGCTTTTTATGGACCAAAGATAGATTTTCATATCAAAGATTGTTTAGGTAGAGAATGGCAATGTGGAACAATTCAACTAGATTTTCAAATGCCTGAGAGATTTGAATTATCCTATATTGGAGAAGATGGGGAAAAACATAGACCGGTTATGTTACATAGAGTTATATTTGGCTCTGTAGAACGTTTTATTGGTATCCTAACAGAACAATATAAAGGAGAATATCCTTTCTGGTTAGCTCCTACACAAGTAAACATTATTCCAGTAAGTGAAGATGAAAAAATCATGAATTATGCTCGTTGTGTAAATAATGAACTATTAGATAATGACATTAGAACACAACTAGATGATAGAAATGAAAAAATGGGTTATAAAATGAGACAAGGAATTCTTAAAAAAATTCCTATGACTTTTGTGGTAGGAGAAAAAGAACTTACTAATGGAACTATAAGTTATAGAAATTTGAGAGAAAAAGAAATTCATACAGAATCGAAAGATCAAGTAATTGACTATGTAAAAACATTAGCACAAAACCCAGCAAAACAATTTAGAAGAAAATAAGTTGTGGATGGGGTTGTTGACAATTATTTTAGAAAGTGCTATGATACATTCATAAACGTTGATTGGAACAACATTTATGCAAATTTTATTTAGAGAGCTAACGGTTGGTGAAAGTTAGTTAAATATGCATAAGTTACTATCCATGAGTGGAACCAATCCTTCCCGGCTTATCTCGTTATAGATACTAATTAAGTTAAAGATAGGATGGTACCGTGATTTTCACTCCTTGCAGTTTATTGCAAGGAGTTTTTATTTTATAAGAAAGAAGGAATAGATATGATAAATATAAAAGAAGATGAAGATTTACACGTATTAAATCACAGTTGTGCACATTTACTTGCACAAGCAGTAAAACACTTATACAAGGATGCTAAATTTTGGGTAGGACCAGTTATTGAAGATGGATTCTACTATGATATTGACTTAGGAGATCAAGTAGTAAAAGAAGAAGATTTACCAGCTATTGAAAAAGAAATGAAAAAAATTGCTAAAGATGGTAAAAAAATTATAAGACATGAAATATCAAAAGAAGAAGCATTAGAAATGTTTAAAGATGATCCATATAAAATAGATTTAATTTCTAATATGGATGAAGAAAATACTGTTATTAGTTGCTACAGTCAAGGAGATTTTACAGACCTTTGTCGTGGACCTCATATTGATACTGTAAAAGAACTTAAATACTTTAAATTATTAAAAGTTAGTGGAGCTTACTGGAAAGGGGACGCTAATAATAAAATGCTTCAAAGAATTTATGGTATTTGTTTTAGAAGTGAAGAAGATTTAAATAAATACTTAGAATTTTTAGAAGAAGCTAAGAAACGTGACCATAAAAAATTAGGAAAAGAATTAGAATTATTCATGATAAGTGAATATGGACCTGGGTTTCCATTCTTCCTAAAAAATGGTATGATTATTAGAAATTTATTAGAAAGTTTTTGGTATGAAGAACATACAAAAGAAGGATATGAATTTATAAAAACTCCAATTATGTTAAATAAAGAATTATGGGAGTTATCAGGACATTGGTTTAATTATCGTGAAAATATGTATACTAGTGAAATTGATGATAAGACTTTTGCAATTAAACCAATGAACTGTCCAGGAGGAATGTTAGTATATAAAAACTCTCTACACTCTTATAAAGATTTACCACTTAGAGTAGGAGAATTAGGACAAGTACATAGACATGAAGCTAGTGGAGCTTTAAATGGTTTATTCAGAGTAAGAACCTTTACTCAGGATGATGCACATCTATTTATGAGAGAAGACCAAATTGAAGAAGAAGTTATTCGATTAATTAACTTCATAGATAGAATTTATAGTATTTTTGGTCTAACTTACGATATAGAATTATCTACAAGACCAGAAGAAAAATATATAGGAAGTCTTGAAGTTTGGGAAAAATCAGAAAAAGTACTACAAGAAGCCTGTCATAAAGCTGGACATGACTGCAAAATCAATCCAGGAGATGGAGCTTTCTATGGACCTAAACTAGATTTCCATATTAAAGATTCCCTAGGAAGAGTATGGCAATGTGGTACTATCCAATTAGATATGAATTTACCAGAGAGATTTGATTTAACATATGTAGATGCAGATGGAAGTAAAAAAAGACCAATTATGTTACACAGAGTTATCTTTGGATCTATTGAAAGATTTATGGGTATCTTAATTGAACATTATGCGGGAGCGTTCCCACTATGGTTATCACCTGTACAAATTAATATTATTCCAGTTAATAATGAAGCACATTTAGAATATGCAAAAGAAGTTTTTGAAATGTTTGATAAAAATAAATTTAGAGTAAAACTAGATGATAGAAATGAAAAATTAAGTTATAAGATGAGAGAAAGCCAAACAAAGAAAATACCATTAACTATTATTATTGGAGATAATGAAATGAATAATCATATGGTAAGTTATAGAGAATTTGGTAGTCAAGAGACTAAAACTTTATCAGTTGAAGAATTTATCAAAAAAGTAGCAGACTGTATTGATTCAAAAGCTTATAATTTATAATTCTTTTAAAGAACTGTTTCATAAATTTTGAAATGGTTCTTTTCATTTTGTTGACAGATTATAAAAAGAATGATACTATTTTTCTATCAGTTTTATAAAACTGAAAAAAAGTCGAAAGGATGTTATTTATATGAAAAAAAGAACAGTTAACAATTTATGGCGTCATATAGGTAACACTTATACTAGTCGATACTAAATTCGATTATAGGTATAAGTGATTTTTACGTTGCTTATACCTGTATGAAGAGTTATAAAATATAAAGCAATACTATACAGGTTATTTATTAATCTGTATTTTTTTGTGTATGGGATAAGCAATATTAAAAAAATAATATATTAATAAAGAAAGGAAAATAAAAAAATGAAAAAAATATTAACTGGCTTAAAGCCTACAGGAGATTTAACATTAGGAAATTATATTGGTTCTATCAAACAAATGATAGATTTACAAGACAAGTATGACTCTTATATTTTTGTAGCAGATTTACATGCTCTAACGATTTATCAAGACCCTATAGAATTAAACGAAAGAATAAAGAAAATGTTAGCTTTATATATTGCTTGTGGAGTAGACCCAGAAAAAAATACCATCTATATCCAATCGGAAAATGAATATATTCCAGCTATTTCTTATCTATTAGAGTGTACTACTACTTATGGGGAAGCTTCTAGAATGATTCAATTTAAGGAAAAATCCAAACAAAATTCTAATTTTTCTGTTGGACTTTTAACATATCCTATTTTAATGGCAGCTGATATTCTATATTGTGATGTAGATTATGTACCAGTAGGAATTGATCAAAAACAACACGTAGAATTAGCTAGAAATATAGCAGAGAGATTTAATAATCGCTATATGGAGATATTTAAATTACCAGAACCAATGATTAGTAAAACAGGAACCAAAATAAAAGATTTAAAAGACCCATCTAAAAAAATGAGTAAATCAGATACAAATCCTTTAGGAGTCATTAGTATGTTTGATGAAAGAAATGTAATCATTAGCAAAATCTTAAAGGCTACAACAGATAATGATAATAAGATTTTATATAATTCTAAAGAAAAGCCTGGAATATCTAATTTAATGAATATATTATCATCTCTTACTGGAAAGTCTTTAAAAGAAATTGAAAAAGAGTTTGCTTTAAAAAGCTATAAAGAATTTAAAGAATGTGTTGCAAATGTAGTCGCAAATCATATTGGAGTTATTCAAGATAGATATTATCAATTATTAGATAGTCATGAATTAGAAGAAATACTTAATAAAGGAATAGAAAAGAGTAGAGAACTTGCTAAAGAAAAGTATGATTTGATGAAAAAATGTATGGGTTTAACTAGAAATAAAGTAAATTTAGAGGAAGATAGATAAAAACTTATCTTCTTTTTTTTGATTGATAGAAATATTTAGTAGAAAGATTTTAATAAGATAGTATATAATAAAGAAACATAGGAGGTTTAAATATGAATCAAGTAAAAATTGTCGTATGTTCTAAAAATAAGGCTAAAAATGAAGCAGTGGAAGAAGTTATGAAAGATTACTTTTCAAATTATGAAATATACTCTTTAGAAACAGACTCTAAAGTATCTGAAACACCAGTTGGAGATGAAGAAGGGATACTAGGTTGTAGAAATCGTATTTTAGATGCAATAAAAAAAGACTCTACTGGCTATTTGTA
The DNA here is from genome assembly GCA_947165195.1 of uncultured Bacillota bacterium. GTDB lineage: Bacteria > Bacillota_I > Bacilli_A > RF39 > UBA660 > RUG14891. The sequence goes on along the minus strand of CAMUZJ010000004.1, from coordinate 13,221 downwards.
TATAGCGATGGAAGGAATATTAACAAAAAATTCTTATGGTACTTTTCTTTGTGGTTGGACAGTTATCTATAATAAATATTTAAATGAATATTATTATGGATGTAGTGCTAAAGTAAAAGTGCCTGATGAAATTCTAAAGAAAAGTACACAATCTAAACGGTTATCTGAAGTAGTAGCAAACTATATGGGAAATAGCGAAGAAAAGGTTCGAAATTTTGGTACTAATGGAATACTTACTAATGGTGCTTATACTAGAACAGATGAATTTAGGGATTCTGTTTTGTGTGCTATATCTAGTAAATTTAAAAAGAATATTGTATAATATTTAAATAAATTAAGGAGTTGATAAAAATGGAACGAGATAAGAAAATAATAAAAATAAGTATTTTCGGTATATTGGTAAATTTAGTATTGGTTATCTTTAAATCGATTGTAGGATTACTTGCTAATTCGATAGCAATTATTTTAGATGCAGTCAATAACTTAAGTGATGCCCTTTCTTCTATTATAACGATTATTGGTACCAAATTATCAGGAAAGAGACCAGATAAGAAACATCCTTATGGATATGGAAGAGTAGAATACTTTTCTTCTATTATTATTGCAGTGATTGTATTAGTAGCAGGTTTTACTTCTTTGAAAGAATCCTTTGAAAAAATACTAAATCCAACTACAGCGGATTATTCTATATTTTCATTAGTCGTTGTTGCAATAGCAGTATTTGTTAAGTATTTCTTTGGAAATTACGTAAAAAAAGAAGGAGAAAAATTAAATTCTGGTAGTTTAATTGCTAGTGGAACAGATGCCGTTAGTGACTCTTTCTTATCTTTATCTACCTTTATAGCAGCTATGATTAGTTTGATTTGGCATGTTAGTTTAGAAGGGTATTTAGGTTTAGTAATTTCAATTATTATCATAAGATCAGCTATTGAAATATTAAAAGATACTGTAAATGATATGATAGGAGTTAGAGCAGATGTTGAATTAACTAGACAAATTAAGGAAAAAATATTGTCCAATAAAGAAGTACAGGGAGTATATGATTTAATTTTACATAACTATGGACCTAATAATTTGATTGGAACTGTTCATATTCAAGTAGATGATGAGAAAACTGCGAAAGAGCTTCATAGACTTACTAGAAAAATGACGTTGGATATCTATAAAGAATTAGGAATTATTATGACAATTGGAATTTATGCTTCTAATGATAGAGGAGAATATGGAAAAATTCAAAAGTATGTAAGGATAATATCTAAGGATTATCCAAATATTATTCAAATTCATGGCTTTTATGTAGATGAAGATATAAATACCATCTCTTTTGATGTTATTTTTAACTTTGATGAGAGACAAATAGAAAAAATAGTTTCAGAAATGGCCGAAAAATTAAAGAAAAAATTTCCAGGGTATGAATACAATATCATTATTGATACAGATTTTAGTGATTAGAATATTTATAAAAAATTTATAGGAAAAGTAAAAAAATGACAATAAATGTAAAATGTATGAAAAATATCTATAATTAAATATTTCTTTTTGATATACTAAAAGAGGATTTACTGCTGGCGGATTATGTGAGGAAACACAGTGCAGTATATTCTTTAAAAAGTCGGCCGCCTGGGCAAAGAACTTTTTCTTTGCCTTTTCATTTGTTCAATAGGAGGTAATAGAAGTGAACAAATTAAATAACAAATGGGTTAGAGCAGCAATACCAGCTTTACTGATTCATTGCTCAATCGGTACAGTATATTGTTGGTCAACCTTCAAAGAAACCATTGCCAATCAAATAGGAATGAGTACGTTTGCAGTTGGATGGGCTTTTTCTCTAGCAATATTTTTCTTAGGTATGTCGGCAGCATTTGCTGGAAAAATGGTAGAAAAAAATATTCATAAATCATCCTTAATCTCTTGTATTTGTTTTACTTTAGGAATGCTTGGTACAGGGCTATTTATTCAGTTTACTACAGGAATTGTAGCACTCCTTGGAATTTTCTTATGTTATGGTTGTATTATGGGAGTCGGATTAGGGGTAGGATATATAACACCTGTCAAAAACTTGATGTTGTGGTTTAAAGATAAAAAAGGCTTAGCAACCGGTATCTCTATTATGGGATTTGGTCTTGCAAAAGCCATTGCTACTCCCATTATGGAACTCATTCAAAATAATTTAGGAATATCTCAAATGTTTTATATTTTAGGAATTGTTTATTTTATTATGATGCTTATAGGACATAAATTAATTAAAAAACCAGATGGTTGGGTAGAAAAAGAAGAACAAGAAAGTGGTTTTAAACTTTTAGATATGTTTAAAGACAAAACTTTTGTTGGAATTTGGTTAATGTTCTTTATCAATATTCATTGTGGGCTAGCTTTGATTACTTATGAAAAACAAATCTTGAATGTAGCTTTTGCATCCTCTGCTATTTTAGCAGTTATTATTAGTATTGTTCCATCCTTAACCGCAGCCTTTAATGCCTTAGGTAGAATTGGTTACTCTACAGTATCCGATAAATTAAAAGAGAGAAATACAATTTATAAAATTATTTTTACAAGTTGCATTCTTGTAACTGCTATTGCATTAATACCATTTGCCATTACTAATGGAGCAAATTCTATTCTTTTAGGTATTGTTGTTATTCTTTTATTAGTAGTTGTCAATGCTGGATATGGTGGAGGATTTTCTACTCTTCCTGCCTTATTATCCGAAAGATTTGGAATGGAAAAGATTAGTAAAATTCATGGATTAGCTCTTTCTGCTTGGGCAATAGCAGGACTTACAGGTAATAATATGTCTGAGCTTATCCTAAAAAGTACTAATTATACCTATGACTATATTTTAGTCGCAACTTTCATTCTTTACGTAATAGCATTCATAATATGTATAAAATTAGTAGGAAAGAAAAAAGCATAAATTAGATGGGGAAACCTGTCTTTTTAATTATTATTAATTATGCTATGATAAAAAAATAAAGGGAGAGATATTATGGTAAATAAAGGTGGATGCGTTCTAATAAGCAAAGATTTAGGAAAAATAGCTTTGGTTTATAGAAAAAGAAGAGGAGATTATTCTTTTCCTAAAGGACATCTAGAAGAGGGAGAAAACTTGCAGGAATGTGCGCTAAGAGAAACAGAAGAAGAAACCGGAAGAAAATGTCAATTACTTAGAGATAAACCATTAGGAATTATAAAGTATGAAAATGATGAAGGAGATATCTATACTTATATGTTTTTAGCAAAAGACTTAGGAGAAACTAATAAAAGCATACAAGAGGAAGATAAAGAAGAAATTGTTTGGGTAGACATTGATTCTGTAGAAGCTATTTTATCTTATCAAAACTTAAAAGATTTTTGGAAAGAAGTAAAAGAAACAGTAATAGAAACTAAACTTTAAATAGCAAAATACTTTTCATTCTTTACTATTTTTTTAGAATTTATTATAATTAACTTAAGGTAGGGAAGATAATTATGAAATCTAAGAATATTATAATATTAGTGTTTTTTCTAATATTAGCAGTAGGATTTATTCATGTTGCTCGAGTTGGCTTTATGATGCAACCAACAAAATATGATGATAATTTTTTTGGTATTGAAACTTATACAAGTGATATAGATAACGATTTGGATGGAATAGATGATCAAACAGATATTTTGACGAATGCTAAAAATTATGTAGAAACAAAACCAAAATATAAAAGCAATTATTATGAAGGAGGCTATCCTGATGATGGATATGGAGTATGTACGGATGTAGTTGCTTTTGCACTCCGTGGAGCAGGTTATGATTTAAGAGAATTAGTAAATATAGATATTGAAAAAAATAGAGGTTCCTATGATATAGAAACAGTTGATAAAAATATTGATTTTAGAAGAGTAAAAAACCTCAAAGTATATTTTGAAAATACAGCTATATCATTAACAACCAATCCAAAAGAAATAGAAGAGTGGCAAGGAGGAGATATAGTAGTCTTCCAAAAACACATTGGAATTATTTCTAATAATCGAAATAAATATGGGGTTCCTTATGTTATTCATCATGCTAATGAATTTCAAAAAGAATATGAACAAGATATTTTAAGCTCTAGAAAAGATATTGTAGGACACTATAGAATTAGTTAACTACTGTAAAATTTTATATAAAATAAGAGTTTAAAAACTTGCTATCTTGCAATAATAAATATAAAGTGATATTCTAATGATAGAAGGAGAATAAGATTTATGAAAAAATATTTATTTTTATTTATAGTAATGACAATATTTGGTTGCTATAATGTACAAGCTTTAGGTGGAACTTATACAAAAGATGATTTTAGTTATACGATTAGTAAAATACATTTAGATGTATATAAATCTAATATAGAGAATGGTAAGTTTAATGGATATGATCCTACGTTATTATACCAAATTGATTTACCACAGGATTATACAATAAATCCACAATACTATATTAAAAACTCTGTACAAGGAGATCCAGATAGTTACTATTTTGATAAAGTAGATTATTATGTTTCACTACATTTAAATGCAACAAAAGAAAATATAAAGAGTTTATTAGATACCAAAATAGCAACAGTAGATGAAAATAATCATTATTTTATTAGAATGATGGTTGATTATACAATGAATGCTGTACCAGGGGGAGAAGCTACTAATAAATATAAAGTTACTTATAATAGTAGTACAAATGCTCCTTATAATGATGATAATATGACATTGACAGAATTAGCTTTAAATACACCTTATTCAGAAGTATTTTCTAATTTTGAGTATAAATTAATAGAAGGAACTGCTGATATTAACTATGAAACAACTTATGGTACAACCTCTACTTTTTATACAGATTTTTATAGAAATAATTCTATATTTTATGATGTAGCTGATCAAAAAATTACAAATGAGGTAACATTATCTTTTGTAGGATATGATGATATTAAACCATACTTAAATGTTATGAGCCCAGTTTATGTTATTGAAACAACAGGTGCACCTATTATCAATTCTGCTTCAGCTGGTTCTAGTGAAGTACATGTTCCTAGTACACTTAGTGGAAATTATGCACTTCCTAATTCTACAAATGATAACACTCCTAATAAAAATGAAGTAAAAGATAATACTACTACTGATCAAACAAAAAATAGTGATCAAGTTGTACAAGTACCAAATACAATTAGTCGTTTAAATATCACTCTTTATTTAGTTGGAGTAGCGTTTGTTGTTGTAGGATCTATGCTCTTAACATATGTTTTACGTAAAAAAATAAAGAAAGTAGAAGAAAATTAATAGATGTTATAAAAATTGAGAAATTAGCAATTAGATTGTTAATTTCTTTTTCTTTCGAATATGTTTGACAAATAATTACAGAAAATGATAGAGTAGAGTCGTTTTATATGGAAAAAGGAATGAATAAAATGGATGATAAATTTTTAGGAAAAATAGAAGATGATACTTTTTATGATGATTATGCAATTTCTCCTAAGGTTGAAATGAATAACACTAAGATAGATAGAAGTGTCAGAGAGGAAAAACATTTATTTTCTAGTGATGCAGAAGAAAAGTTTATAACTGGAGTAAGAAGTGTTATTAGTGAAATAAGTACTGATGAAGAATTAATACAAAATACTCCACATAGGTTATTAAAAGCTTTTGAAGAATGGTTTCAAGAGTCCAATACGTCTTTAGAAGTGATTGCTAAAGAAATTTGTAAAACTTTTCCATCAGAAAATAAAGATTTAATAGTAGTAGATAATATAACTTGTTGGGCTACTTGTTGTCATCACTGTTGTCCATATAGTACAACTATAGCAATTGGACTTATTCCGAATGGAAAAGTAATGGGACTTAGTAAATATAGTAGAGTAGTACATAGAGTTTCTAGAAGATTTGATAGTGGAATGGTTGAAAACTTAGTAACCAATATTTATAAAGTATTAAAAATAGGACTAGAAACAGATAATATTATGGTAGTTGCTTATAGTAAGCCAGGTCAAGTACATACTTGTTGTGCCTCCCGTGGAATAAATGATAGTAATATGCAAGTAATCACTAGTTCAACTCATGGATTATTTTTAAAAGATAGAGAATTAAAAAGAGAATTTTTATCGATTATAAAAAAATAAATAAATTAAAAAAATACTAAAAATAATGAATAATGGATTAGTTAAGTGCTATAATGGTGTAGATGAATAGAAGAAGAAAAGAGTATATATATGAAAATAAGTTATTTAGGGCCTAAAGGTACTTTTTCCTATGAGGCTTGTTGTAAATATGGCAACAATTCTTATGAAATGGTAGAATGTAAGACAATTCCAGATACAATTATGATGCTAGTAAATAATCAAGTAGATAAAGCAATTGTTCCAATAGAAAACTCCTTACAAGGAGGAGTAACAGATACTATAGATACACTAATAGAAAATGATGGTGTCTATGTAGTAGAAGAATTAGATTTAGAAATAAAACAAAATTTTATGGCTAAAAAGAAGTATCCTTTTGAAAAGCTTGAAAAAGTTTATTCTCATCCACAAGCTATTTCCCAATGTAAAAAATTTTTAATGGAAAATCATTTGTTTGATAAAGTAGTTACGGTAGAAAGTACTGCTTATGCCGCTAAGAAAGTAAGTGAATCTAATGAGTTAGCAGCTTGTATTGGAAATATTTCTTGTCTAGAAGAATATCATCTAGAATTACTAGTAGAAGGAATTCAAGAAAATAAGTCGAATAAGACAAAATTTTGGATATTGTCAAAGAAGAAAAATACAGCAAAAAAGACAAAAATGTCTATGGTTTTTCGAGTAAAAAATCATCCCGGAGCATTATATCAAGTATTAAAAATATTTAATGATTATCATCTTAATCTTACAAAGATTGAGTCTCGTCCTGCTAAAACCGTTTTAGGAGAATATGTATTTTTAATTGATGTAGAATTAGATAATTCCAAAGAAGATGAAGTGATTCGTCAAATGACAGATATAGGAATATTTATTAGAATATTAGGAAAGTATTAGGTGTAAAATATGATTTCAAAGAAAATGCAAAAGTTAGTTAAAAATAATTCTGTAATAAGAGAAATGTTTGAAGAGGGAAATCGATTAAAAAAGATTTATGGAGAAGAAAATGTATTTGATTTTAGTCTAGGAAATCCAAACGTACCTGCTCCTAAAGAAGTAGCAGAACAAATAAAAAAAATAGTAGAAAAAGAAGATGCAGTATCTCTACATGGATATATGAGTAATAGTGGCTATTTAGATGTTAGAGAAAAGATAAGTAAAAGTATTAATCAAAAGTTTCATACAAAGTTTTCTTCTAAAAATATAATTATGACAGTAGGAGCTGCTAGTGGATTAAATATAGTATTAAAATCTATTTTAGATAAAGATGATGAGGTGATTGTCTTTGCTCCCTACTTTAGTGAATATAACAATTATGTAGGAAACTATGATGGGGTAGTAGTACCTATTAAAGTAGAAGAAGATACTTTTTATCCAAATTTAGATAAGTTAAAAAAAGCAATTACTTCTAAGACAAAAGCAGTACTTATCAATACTCCTAATAATCCAACAGGCGTTATTTATCCTGAAGAGTTAATAAAAGGAATTGCTAAAGTATTAGAAGAACAAGAAAAAGAATTAGGAATCGATATTTATTTAATATCTGATGAGCCATATCGTGAATTAGTTTATGATGAGATAGAAGTTCCATATGTTACAAAATACTATCATAATACCTTTGTTGTCTACTCCTATAGTAAATCTTTATCACTTGCTGGAGAAAGAATTGGATATGTTGTTATACCAGATGAAATGAAAGATTCTTCCATAATGATAGATGCTGTAACTATTTCTAATCGAATCATTGGATGTGTTAATGCCCCATCTCTTATGCAAAAAGTAGTAGCAAACTGCCTAGATCTAAAAGTAGATACAACTTACTATAAAAAAAATAGAGATAAATTATATGAGATAGTAACAGAATGTGGCTTTACTTGTGTAAAACCAGTAGGAGCATTTTACTTATTTATGAAAACACCAATAGATGATAAAGAGTTTTGTACGTTAGCTAAAAAATATAATCTATTATTTGTACCAGCATCTTCTTTTGGATATCCAAACTATGTAAGAATTGCTTACTGTGTTTCACATGAAACTATAGTAAATTCTGAAAAAGCATTTCAAGAGTTAAGCAAAGAAATAAAAAATATAGTACAAAAATAAAATATCTTATAGTATAATGTAATTAGAAGAGAGGTTTATTATGAATAAAAAAATAGTTATTAGTATTCTTATTCAGTTAATATTAGCAGGAATTTATTACTATATGTTTTTACCAGTATTAAATCCAACTTGTTTTTCATTTTGGGTTTATCTAATGGCATTAATTATTAATTTTTCTGTAATCACTACTTTAATGACTGTATCTAGTCGTGAATTAAGAGTGATTGAAAAATTACAAGATTTACCTAAATTGATATTACTTCCAATGGCATCTATTTTTGTAATTATTACAGGAATTATGCTAGTGAATATTATTGTAAGCCCTATTTTTAATGCCAAAAGTTATTCCCAAAGAATTACAGTAGATGAGTCCGGAGAATTTTCAAAAGATATTGCTGAAGTAGACTTTAAGAAAGTTCCATTACTAGATAGAGATTCTACAGAAAAACTTGGAGACAGAGTCATGGGACAAAATAGTGATTATGTATCACAATTTTATGTGTCAGATGATTATACACAAATTAATTATAATGACGAAATATTAAGAGTAACTACGCTAGAATATGATGGATTAATTAAATGGATTTCCAATAGAGGAGAAGGAATTAAAGGATATATTACAGTAAACTCTGTTAACGGAGAATCTAAATTAGTAAAACTAGAAAAAGGTTTAAAATATATGAAGAGTGCTTTCTTTAATGATAACCTAACAAGAACTATAAGATTCCAATATCCATTTACTCCAGTTGGAGAATCTATGTTTGAAATCGATAATGAAGGGAATCCATATTATATAACTCCAACACTAAGTTATACAGGAGTTACCAATAAAACAAAAGTAACAGGAGCAATTATTACAGATCCTATTACTGGTAAATCTAAAAAATATGATATGAAAGATATTCCATCATGGGTAGATAATGTACATCCTGCCTACTTAGTGTTAGAACAAGTAAATCATTGGGGAACTTATAGAGATGGATTTATTAACTCTATATTTGGACAAAAGAATGTAGTTAATACGACAGAAGGTTATAACTATTTAGCATTAAATGATGATATTTATTTATATACAGGAATTACTTCTGTATTATCAGATGAATCAAATTTAGGATTTATATTAACAAACTTAAGAACAGGAGAAACTAGATATTATGATGTAGCAGGTGCAGAAGAGTATTCCGCAATGGATTCTGCAGAAGGACAAGTACAACAGATGCATTATCGTTCTACTTTCCCATTACTAATTAACTTAAATGGAAAACCAACCTATCTAGTATCTTTAAAAGATAATGCTGGACTTGTTAAAATGTATGGATTTGTAGATGTAAAAGATTATCAAAAAGTAGTAGTAACAGATGCTTCTTTAGGAATTACAAAAGCTATGGAAAATTACTTAAATAGTAATAGTGAAGAAATATCTTCTGATTTGTTGAATAAAAAGACAATTACAGTAAAACGTATTACTTCTGCAGTAATTGATTCTAATACTTATTATTATATAGTAGATCAAGATAATCAAAAATATATGGTACCATTAAAAGTATCTAATAAATTACCATTTGTAGGTGAGACAGATACCTTAACTATCATGTATTATAAAGATGCAGATATTATTGAAATAACAAAAATAGATTAATAAGGAAGATGTTAATAGAGATATTAGCATCTTTCTTTTACATTGATTTTGTAGGAGATGATAAAGATAAAAACACCAATTTAAAATAAAATTGTTGATTTATAAAAAATAATTAGTAAAATATGCAGAACGGAGAAGTGTACATGAATAACAAAAAAATTGTTGAACTATTTCATACCTGTGGCATTTCTGTTAAAAAAATAGAAAATGCTACTAATTCCTATAATTCTAAAGTCTATATTATAAAAGATATAGATGAGAAAAAATATGTTTTAAAAATATCTAGAAATAGAGATAAAAGACTTAATGAATGTAAATATTATAACTATTTATCAGAATATGTTCCAACCTCTAAAGTACTATATAGTGGTACAGTAGATGGAAACGAAGTAAATATTATGACTTTCTTTGAAGGGAAAAATTTATATGATGAAGATTGTAATTCTCTATCACAAGAAGAAATCTTTAAAATAGGAGAGTTACTTGCTAAAATTCAAAAATGTAAACCATTAAATGATGAAAAAGATTTATGGTATCATTATTTACAGACTCGCTTAGAAAAATGTAATAGTGAATTATTTAAAGCCCTTGGACAAGAAGATAATAAAATCATTTTTACATTTATGAGGCAATATATAGAAAAAAATATAAAGAATCATTATCAAAACTCTATTTTGCATATGGATTTTCGAGTAGGAAATATTATATTTGGAGAAAATAGTCAGGTAGGAATTATTGACTTAGAAAGTATGAAAAGTGGAGAATATGTATATGACTTTGTAAAAATGAAAAGGATTTTCTCTAAAGAAAATTTTCAAATTTTCTTAAAAGGATATACTAGTATAAAAGCAGTTAGTAAAGATTTTGATATTAAATTAAAATTTTATAGTTTATATGATGCTTATTCTTCTCTTTATTGGTGTATTATTAAAGAACAACTAGACTGTGAATTTTTTAAAACAAATTATACAATAGTACAAAATGGTTTAAAAGAAATTAAAAATGGACAATGGGAAATTTAGATAGTAAAATGTTACTTGAGGTGATGAAGATGAATAATAAAAATATGCTAATATTATGCGGATATTCCAAATATAATATTGATTTACTAAGAAATATGAAAGAAGCCTATTCAAAAGATTACAACGTTACAACAGTAGAATATGATCATTGGTATAATGATAAAGAGATGGATTATGATAATCAATTAAATAAAATAGGAGAAGCTATTAAAGATAAAGATATAGATATTATAGTTGCGAAATCTATAGGAACATATCTTTCTACAAAAGCTATGAAAAAAGGATTATTAAATCCAAAAGTAGTCGTATTTTTAGGATATCCATTAGCTTTTATGGAACAAAGAAATTTGAGCTATATGGATGATTTATTATCGATGGTAGATGAACATAAAGTTTTATTTATACAACAAGAAAAAGATCCACTATGTAGTGCACAACAGTTAAAAGAAATCTTAAAGGATAGAATACCATTAATTACTGTTCCAGGAGATGATCATTCTTATGGAGCTGTAGAAGATATTAAAGTACATGTTGATGAGTTTATTCAGAAAAATTTAGGAAAAACATTAAAAAAATAGGTTAGAATTTCAATTCTAATCTTTTATTTGGTCTAAAAATATTATAGTATAGCTAGGAGAGGTGGTAGTATGGATAAAAAAGAAATTGAAAAAAGTTATTATAAAGCATATGAAGAAAGATATAGGCAAGTATATAAACAAGATTTTCTATGGTTTTCTAAAGAAAATACTCCTGATGTTATAAAAATAATCGAAGAGTATTCTATTGGAAAAGATTTTTCTATCTTAGAAGTTGGATGTGGAGAAGGAAGAGATGCCATTTATTTACTAGAGAGAGGATATCAAGTATTAGCAGTAGATTACTCCAAAACGGTTATTGATAAATGCAAACAGTTAACAAATCATAAATATGATGCTTCATTTAGACAACTGGATATTATTACCGATACCTTAGATGAGAAATATGATTTTATCTATTCTGTAGCCGTTATTCATATGTTTGTAAGTAAAGTTCATAGAAAAGCATTTTATCAGTTTATTTATAATTCTTTAAAAGAAGAGGGAAAAGCTCTTATCTTTTCTATGGGAGATGGAAAAAAACAATATGAATCTAGTATCGAAGAAGCTTTTTCTAATGTAAAAAGAAAGGTATCTAATAATCAAAAAGAAGTAGAAGTAGTAGCTACTTCTTGTAAAATGGTAGATTGGGATACTTTCTTAGAAGAATTAGCTGAAAATAATCTAATGGTTAAGAAAAAATGGATTACCAATACGGTTTCAGAATTTAGTTCTATGATGGCAGTAGTAGTTAGTAAAAAGCCGTCAAATTAATTGGATATTATTTTCTAGCTATTTACAGTTTTTGCCCTGATTGATATAATACTTCTTGTTTTAAAAGAAGAAGGTGTCGTAAAATGGAAATAAAAATTTATAAAGAGAATTTAATAAAGTATATTTCTTTAGGAGTACTAAGTTTGGTTACGTGTAGTGTTGTTGGATTAAAAACTACTAATAATGTTTATGCATCTTCAACTTATTCCAATACTTATTCTTCCTCACAGGAAAAAAATAGTAGAGAGTTATTAGATGATGCCAATACTTTTCCTATAAAAAATTTTATAGATAAAATAAATTCTTATTCTTTCATAATTGGTAATGATATTGTTGATCATACAAAACAAACTTGTATAACGACAAGAGTATTAAATTCTTTAGAAAAAAATAAAGATAACATTCCTTTAGGAATAAAACTTCATCAAATTCCAAAAATGTATCAAGAATATCAAAATGAGGGAAAGAAGGAGATTATTATTAATTATGTTACAGAGGGTGTGGATTATAGAGTAGAAAATGTAGTTTTATATGCAAAACCATTTCTTTCAGAAGAAGGTCAAAGGTTTTATAGAGTTCCGAAAGAACTCTTGGAACATACCGGTTGGCAGGTAACAAGTGAAAATGGAATCATTAATATAAAAAGAAAGTTTAACTTTCTAAATAAAGATAATAAAGTTTCTAATGTGATTCAGTTTAGAGAAAAAGATAGTAATAATTTAGAATTTTTTAATCCTAGAGAGCAAATAGAAGATGTTGTTTTTTATGGACCTTCTCTAGAAGAGGAAGAAGCTAGAAAAAATGCTTATCCATTTTCAGAAAAAGAACTAGTAGATGATGGCTGGATTATAACTAGTAATCAAGATGGACAAGATAAATTAGAAAGATTGACAAAAGTAGGTATAAATATTAATTATTATGATGCTTTAAAAACATCTTATTCTTTTAATGGAGAAGAAAAACAAGAGGTTTTGGCTTTAAAAAAATGAATGTAGGAAGAG
>CAMUZJ010000003.1 GCA_947165195.1 uncultured Bacillota bacterium | reverse complement strand
AGGCGTGGGTCTGCAACACCCTGATCATCGGTTCAAATCCGTTAGGCCCCTCCATTATTTTATTTATGTTTATCAATTTATGCGAATGTGGTTTAATGGTTAGAATGCGGCCTTGCCAAGGCTGCGATGGGGGTTCGATTCCCCTCGTTCGCTCCATTGAGGAATCTGCTCGGAACCATTACCGAGTTTGGCATATAATTCTATCGAAAGATAGATTTTTTTTGTTTATAAATTTTCCATTTTATAAAAAAGCAAAAAAGAGTTATAAATAAATTGAATTATAATTTTTCATCAATTTATTAATACTCTTTTTAACTATAATTTCTTCTTTTTTTAAAATTTTCAATATCTTCAAATACTAAATACCACTTAATTTGCACAATAAAAATATCTTTAGGATTTTTGCAGTTACCTGATAAATTTCTAATTTTAGGTTGAATTATTAAATTACCAATATGTGGTGTAGTGGTATAATCGCTTTGATGAGACAATACTAAATCATATAAATCGTCTTTTTTTATCCATGTGAAATTATTTGGATTTCCACTTACAATAGCTGATATATCATATCTACTATTAGCACTTTTTACTAAAAATCTATCAACACTTGATATTATTCCTTTCGTCCTATTAAGATATTTGTTTAGAATTCGTAACTCTTCTATATGACTTTTTTTGTATTCCTCAGCAGTATACTTTCCAATAACTTTATCATTTTCTTTTTTTATACCATAATGATAATTTATATAGTAGTTAATAACTTTATAAGGAATTTCTAAATCTTCCAAAAATATTTTAAAATTTTGAATAGATTCACTATGAACTGAATTATCATGACCTAATTTCAGACTGACACCTTTTACGTATTTATTTATCTTAATAAAAATATCAGACTTTTGATTAATACTGTTTTTCCAGCAAATGATATAATCACTATCATTTAAATTATCAAATAAGTCATATAAAAAATCTTTCATATTATTGCTTAATTGACTGACATACTTTCTATTTAAACAATTGACAAAGTCTATCTCATTTTGATATCCATTCATTTTATCACCCCCTAATTTTATTATTCAATGTTAAATTAAAATTACAAAATAAAATTAGTGATAACTTTAATAAAAAGTTTATTTAAGAAAAAATAGAAGTATTCAAAAAAAATGGGTATATGGGCTATAATAGATTTGGCTACAATAATAAAGATGTATCGTAAGTTCAAAAAAAATTAATTGAGTAAAGTTGCAAGGTTTATAATCATAATGGGAGAACTTCAAAATAAAAAAATATTTTCTATGTTTATTTAGAATATATGGATAAAGATGATTTTTACAATATTTTACATTAAAGATAATTAATATGTATATTTTCTTATTTTATTCAGTTTATTATATATATGAAAAGAAAATAAATATGTTATAATCAAAGTGTGGTGATAGAATTGAAAATAAAAGTTAAAAATGTTGATATTAATTACATACAATATGGGGAAGGGAAAGATATTTTATTATTACATGGATGGGGACAGAATATTGAAATGATGAGGATGCTAGGAGATCCATTTGCTAACAGATACAGAATAACTATACTAGATTTACCTGGATTTGGTAGTAGTGGAGAGCCAAAAATAGCCTGGGATATGACAAGGTATTCAGATTTTTTAGAAGAATTTAATCAACTGGTTGGCATAGAAAAACCAATAATAATAGGACATTCTTTTGGTGGAAGACTAGCTATTCGTTATTCTGCTAATCATCCAGTAGAAAAAGTTGTATTATTTGGAGCTCCTTGTATTAGAATTCAAAAAAAATTGCCATTACATGTTAAAGTGTTAAAAACAATTAAAAAGATGCCATTTTTAAATAATTTTGGAGATTATATGAAAAGGTATATAGGATCTAGAGATTATAAGGCTGCTAGCCCAATAATGCGTCAAACATTAGTTAATGTAGTTAATGAAGATTTATCTGAATATGCAAAAAAAATAGAGGAGCCTACTTTGTTAATTTGGGGAGAAAATGATACTGAAGCCCCTATATCAGAAGCTTCTTTACTTGAAAAAATAATGCCTGATGCTGCATTGATAACATTGAAAGGAACACATTATGCTTATATAGAAAATTTAAATCGCGTAATAAGTATCTTGGATAACTTTTTATAGGAGGATTTATATATGATATATATTTTATTAATCATAATTAGCTACTTTTTTTTGACTTATTATAAATGCAAAAGAAATTTACATATGCTACAGCAAAACTTATATAATGAAAATAATAGATATTTAAAATGGATTAATCAAAACTATAAACTGTTTTTTGACTTGGATTTAGCTATTATGTGTATCAGTATTTTTGGAACATATGTAATTTATGATACAGAAATTATATCGAAAATTAGTATGATTTTACTTGCAGTAATTGCTTTAATTTTAAGTTTAAAATGGAAAATCCGCTTAAAAAATGATCAAAATAAAAAGCCTCTTGTTATAACAGCAAGGATAAAAAGATTAATTTTTACCATTTCAATACTATATATCATTCCAACTGTATTTTTAATATTTAGTAACAATGTTCAATTAACATGGACTTTACTTTTAACACTTAGTGCAATGATTTGGTTTAACAATATTATTGTTTTTATTGCAAATATTATGAATTTTCCAATAGAAAGATGTGTTTATCTCCATTTTAAAAGAATGGCTCAAAGTAAATTGAAATCAATGAGTAATTTAAAAATAATAGGAATAACTGGAAGCTATGGAAAAACAAGCAGTAAAAATATATTAGGCGATATATTAAATGTAAAATATAATGCATTACCAACCCCAAAGAACCTTAATACATACAATGGTTTAATTATGACCGTAAATAATTATATGGATAAGTTTACAGATATATTTATAGCAGAGATGGGAGCTTATGTAAAAGGAGAAATAAAAGGATTATGTAAGTTAGTACATCCACAATACGGTATATTGACAACAATAGGAACAGCTCATTTAGAATCGTTTGGTAGCGAACAAAATATTATTGATGGAAAGTTTGAACTTATTGAATCTTTACCTGAAGATGGTTTTGCAATTTTAAATGGTGATGATTCAAAACAAGTTAGATATAAACTAAAGAATAAGGTTCGAACTATTTGGATAGGTATCAATAATGAAAATGTAGATGTCAGAGCTACAAATATTAAATGCTCTAATCAAGGAACTACTTTTGATGTAATAATAAAAGGAATGACTGAAAAATATACATTTACTACCAAATTGCTTGGGGATCACAACGTATATAATATATTAGCTGGCATAGCTTGCGGTATAGAATTTGGTATTGAAATTGATGATTTGATTAGGGCTGTTCGAGAAGTAAAAGCAGTAGAACATAGGTTAGAGCTAAAAAGATTGGGGAATTTCTATCAGATTGACGATGCCTATAATTCTAATCCAGTTGGTGCTAAAAATGCATGTAAAGTTTTAGGTATGATGCCAGGTATGAAAGTAATAGTTACTCCTGGGATGATTGAATTAGGTAACAAGGAATATGAATATAATAAAATTTTTGGTAATCAGATTGCTGAAATAGCAAAAGTTGATTATGCAGTACTGATAGGTAGAAATAGAACAAAACCAATATATGAAGGATTATTAGAAAAGGGATTTGCTAAAGAAAAAATAGTTGTATTTAATGATGTTAGAGAGGCTTACCCATTTATAGGAAATTTGTCTCAAAAACAGGAAGTTTATGCATTATTTGAAAATGATTTACCGGATACATATAATGAATAGGAGTGATTTTTATGAAAATTAAAGTTGGGGTTATTTTTGGTGGAGAATCAGTAGAGCATGAAGTTAGTATAATTTCTGCTATTCAAGCTATGAATAAAATGGATTTAGAAAAATATGAGGTTATACCGATATATATTACAAAAAATCGTGAATGGTATACTGGGGATTTATTAAAAGATATTGAAGTTTATCAAGATTTTGGATTAATAAAAAAATATTGTAAAAATGTTGTTCTTTACAATAAAGATGGTAATTTTATTTTACAAAATAAAAAGGGAATACTTAAATCTGTTGTAAAAGAAATAGATATTGCCTTCCCAATTGTACATGGTACCAATGTAGAGGATGGAGTTTTGCAGGGGTATTTACAATCCATAGGAATTCCTTTTGTAGGAAGTGATGTTTATGCATCTGTTGTTGGGCAAGATAAAGTATTTATGAAAAATATTTGGACAAATTCTAATCTTCCAATAACTAAATATGTGTGGTTTTATGATAGTGATTATAGAAATGATCCTACTAAAATATTAGAAAAAGTTTCAAAATTAAATTATCCTGTCATAGTTAAACCTGCATGTACAGGATCTTCTGTCGGAATAAGTGTATGTGAAGATGAAGAAAAATTAATAAAAGGTATTGATGATGCTATACAATATGATAAGAAAATCGTTATTGAGGAAGTTGTAGAAAACCTAATGGAAGTAAATATTGCTGTTATGGGAAATTATGAGCATCAAAAATTAAGTGAGATAGAAGAAGTAATATCTGCAAATAAATTTTTAACTTTTGGTGATAAATATATTGGGGATGGAAAAGGTAAAATTAAAGGAGCAAAAAAACTTAAAGTTACTTCTTCAAAAGGAATGGCATCTACTAGTCGAAAATTACCAGCTGAATTATCAGAAAATACTAGAAAGGAAATAGAAAATATAGCTGTTTTAGCTTTTAAATCCTTAGGATGTTCAGGTAATTCACGAATAGACTTTTTAATAGATAAAAAGAGTCAAAAAGTTTATATAAATGAAATTAATTCAATCCCAGGTAGCTTAGCTTTCTATTTATGGGATGCCAAGGGGCTAGATTTTGCAACTATGTTAGATAATATGATACAAATAGGAATAAAGAACTATAAGAAACGAATGAGTAAAACATATTCTTTTGAAAGTAATATATTACAAGGTTTTTCTGCTAATGGAGGTTCAAAAGGATTTAAAGAAAAATTAAGATAAATATATTATATATAAAAAAGGGGAGTTATAAAAATTTTTATAGCTCCTTTTTATAAGTATATATCTATAATATTTACGCACATACAACAAAAAAAAGCATCTAACGATGCCTTAGACACAATTATAAATGGTGGGCTGTTAGGGATTCGAACCCTAGACCCACTGATTAAGAGTCAGTTGCTCTACCAACTGAGCTAACAGCCCATTCACAAACTGCATATTTATTCTATATCAAAAAGAAAATATTTTCAAGAGATTTTTTTAAATTTATATATAAATTAGTAGTTTTTAGTATTAAAACCGTAAATTTAATATAAAAGAAAATTATTAGTTATGAATACCTATTTATGTTGTATTATAATTTTGAAAGGTTAGTAATTTAATTATTAATAATAAGTGCTAAATATTATATTATCTTATATTATTAGAATGAATAAAAAAAATAAAAATTATAAAAATGACTTGACTTTAACATATATTTTATAGTATTCTATATTTGCAATTGAGAAAGAACAACAAATAAATTAAAAAAATAAATTTTCTCTTGCAAAATAAAAAAAAATAGTGTAAACTTAAGAAGTACTTGTTTGTACGGACTTGTAGCTCAGTTGGTTAGAGCACACGCTTGATAAGCGTGGGGTCATAGGTTCAAGTCCTATCAGGTCCACCAGTATGCCTCAATAGCTCAGTTGGTTAGAGCACTTGACTGTTAATCAAGGGGTCCTAGGTTCAAGTCCTAGTTGGGGCGCCATTATGGCGAGTTGGTGAAGCGGCTTAACACACTGCCCTTTCACGGCAGCACTCACGGATTCGAATTCCGTACTCGTCACCAATTAGATTTTAAACCTTGTTAGTCAAGGTTTTTTATTTCATAGGCTGTAGGCTGTGAATAGTTACACAAAATATTATAACTACCTATACTTTTTGTTGACATTTACATTAATTTACTGTAACATTATATATGCGGAAGTCAATTGGAGTAGTACTCAAGAGGCCGAAGAGGCGCCCCTGCTAAGGGTGTAGGTCGGGCAACTGACGCGAGAGTTCGAATCTCTCCTACTCCGCCATTTGAATTTTGTCGTTGTATATATCGTATATATCAACGATTTTTTTTGCAAAAATATAAGAATCAGTCTAATAGCCAATTTGGATTTAACAATAAAATTCTTTTTGACATTAAATATTATAATTAGCAGTTACAAATAAAATGCATTGCCTGTGTTGATTATATTGATATGACATTAGAAATACCACCAAAAAATGGAAACTTTAAGTTTCAAAGTATCAAATAGATAAAATAAATTCCACTTAGTGATAATGAAAGTGAGAATTTTTTTTTGCTCATTTTAGGGATAGAAAAAAAGCACTAGCAAATTTATATAAACTTTCTTATATTCAAATTTTGGATAGCGTTTTACATCTAAAAGCATACATGATATAATAGTCCTTACTTTGAGGTGAAAGAATGGACTTATCAAAAATAATTACTAAATACAATAATGAAATGGATATGACACTAGTAGAATTGCTTAAAGGACTTTCCGAAAGTTTTGGTACATTTATTAATAACGGGGTAGCTACGCTATTTGCTAAAGATATAATAGAGAAAAATAAAATTATAAAACCTATATATATAAAAAAAGATAATAATATATATAAATTTTATTGCGGAGAAAATGAACTGTTTAAAGTAAAAGAAAAAGTATACGATATGTTTGACACACCAAGCTCTGCTTTGAGATGTTCATTACTACCATCTACCTATGTTAATTATATTTTTTCCAATAATCAATTTGAAGTAGGGCACAATGGATTATATGAGGATTATTCAAAAAATCAAGAATACAACAATTATCGATATTTATCTATAAAAAGTAATGGTGTAGTAGATTACGAAGCTTTTGTAAATAAAGAAAATTTTAATATGCAGAAAAAGTATTATTCAGAAGATCACGAGGTAATAGGTGATTTTTTATATAAAATAAAAATGAAAGAAAGACAAAAAGAGGATTATAATAAGGCAATAGAAAAAATCTCAATGTTTTTCAATAAAAGATACCCACAATTAAGCAGAGATGAATATGATAGGTATTTTTATGATGTGGCAGATCAATATTTTTATGATATACAGCTTATTAATAAAAAAGAAGATTATAAAGATATCTATATGTTGAACGGCTCTAGCATTACATTAGACAAATCAGATGATTTTATTGTAAGTGGATTATCAATAAAAGGTAAAAATAATTATAATAAAGAAAATTATTTAGCGATTACGCATCCAACCAAAAATGATTTGAAGTTATTATGTGTTACAGATTTTGTTAATGGTTCCAGATTACATAAGAAATTTCAAGAAATAATATCTGTTGAATTGGAAAAATGGTTTTTGAATTTAGATGCTCCAAAAATAACAGATCAAGCAGAGATAATTAAATCATTAGGTAAAAAAATTATAGCAATTAATTCTTTTATAACAAATAGGGTTGAAAGAATAAAAAGAAACACGCAAGAATCACGTATTCGAGTGATTGGGTCAGCAATTGGATTAGCACTAATTACAGAAAATGATACGTATCTTATAAATTATGGAGATACTAGAATTTACGTAACGAAAAATGAACAATTTTATCCTGTAACTTTAGATAATACAATAGTATGGGATTTATATCGCAAAAATCAAATTTCAAAAGAAGAGGCATTAAGGTGTCAAAAGGGCTCTGTACTTACAAGGTATTTAGGAAAAAAAGAAGGGGTACCAGACTTGTATAAAATAAAAAATATTGATTATGATAAACTATTTCTATTTACTGATGGTGTAACAGATAACTTAAGTGATCAAACTATGAGTCTAATTGCACAAGGGAACAAAGGCAATGAAATATTGCGAAAGATTATAATACAGGCTGCGACTACTCAAGCACGACACGATGATGTTACAGGATGTTGTTACATAAAAAAATAAATTAGATAAAAAAATTTTTCAATTATATAACTTATAAACTAGTTAAAAAATTGACTGTTATAACAAAATGATTTATGTTATACTTTGTTTAGGAGAGTAGATATTAATGGCTAATTTTTTTAGAAAATTTATATCCGAGATTAATGATATAAGCGATTATTATAATTTTTTAGTTAACAAAACAAAAAATAAAGAATATGTAGGAATTACTAATGAATGGCTAATAGATAATTTTTATTTAGTAGTTGAACATAAAACTAATTTTATACATAATAAACGAAGTATAAAAAAACGAACAAGAAATATAAGCAGTATTTATTTTTGTATAAAAGATATAGTAATAAAGAATAATTATAATGTTAGCTTAAAACTATTATCTGATGAATTAAAAAAATATCAAAAAAATAATAATACTTATCTATCTTATTTAGAGATAGAAAGTATCAAAGAAGTATTATTATTTATATATATAGAAAAATTAAGTCAAATTTGTAAAGAAGAACATAAAAAGTTAATAGATAAAGAACAAATATTATCAACTATAAAGGAAAGAGAAGATAAAGAAATTGAACTTCATCACTTTATTAAAGATGATTTTTCTATTGAAGAAAATTCTAATTACATATTTGAATTAAATAAAGAATTGAAAGAGCTAGGCAGTAGAAGTAATAAGTTATTTAAACAGTTAAATGAATTACTTGAAAAGAAACAAATTATCTTAAAAGAATTGATTAATGATGAATATCAAAAGAAAATTGACAGTGATATATTAGTATCAAATATTTTTGGAGATTTAAAAGAATTTTTTGAATATTCTAAAGAAGATTTATTTGAAAAAATTAGTAAAACAGAAAAAATGCTAATGGAAGATGAAATCTACGATAAAATGACAGCTGAATCTAAAGATTTATATCGAAAAAGGTTATTACATTTAGCAAAGAAAAACCATTGTCATGAAGTAGAATATTTAGACAGTCTTTTAAGTAAAGCTGACAGTAAAAACTACCATATAGGTTTCCAATTATTTAAAAGAAACAATAACAACAACATAAAAGTAATATCCTATATTTTTACGATACTTATATTTACAATATTAGTTAGTTTTATACTTTCTAAATACTTTATTAAATACAAAGTATTAGGCTTCTTAATTTTATTAATACCAGTAAGCCAATTGTTTGTCCAAATATTAAATCAGTTATTAATTAGATTTGTACCGACCAAAGTACTTCCAAAGTTAGACTATTCTAAAGGTATTCCTAAAAGTGCTAGTACAATGGTGGTAATCCCGACTATTGTATCTAATAAGCAAAAGATAAAAGAAATGTTTGATACATTAGAAATGTTCTATGTAATAAATAAATCTAATAATTTATACTTTACTTTATTAGGAGATGTAAAAGCTAGTGATACAGAAATATGCGATTATGATGAAGAAATTTCAAAATATGGTGAAGAATATGCTAATCAATTAAATTCGAAATATAAAAAGAAATTATTTTACTTCATTTATAGAAAAAGAATTTGGAATGAAAAAGAAAATACATTTTTAGGATATGAACGAAAAAGAGGGGCACTACTACATTTTAATAAGATTCTTTTAAATAAATTAGACAAAGAATCTGAAGAAAAATACTTTAACGTTAACATGCTACATGAACATGATTTAAACATTAAGTATGTAATTACTTTAGATACGGATACAAGGGTTGTATTAAATACTGTATTAAATTTAGTAGGATGTATGTCTCATCCATTAAACAAACCTGTATTAAATAAAGAAGGGAACAAGGTTATTTCTGGATATGGATTAATGCAACCTAGGGTAAGTGTAGATATTGAAGCTACTAATAAAAGCTTATATAGCCAAATTTTTGCTGGAATAGGAGGATTTGATACATATACAGCTGTTGTACCTGATGTTTATCAAGATTGCTTTCATGAAGGAAGTTTTGTAGGAAAAGGCATTTATGACTTGGAAGTATTTGATAAAGTGTTATCGAACGCTTTTCCAGATAATTTAATTCTTTCCCATGATTTGTTAGAAGGAAACTATTTAAGATGTGGATATGTATCAGATATTGAGTTTATTGATGACTTTCCATCAAAATTCTTAACAGATATAACAAGACATCATCGTTGGGCTAGAGGAGATGTACAAATTATAGAGTGGCTCCTAACAAAGGTACCAGATAAAAACGGAAACAAAATAAAAAATCCAATTAATTTACTAGGAAAATATAAAATATTAGATAATATTATTAGAATGTTTTTACATCCTATGTTATTGCTAATCTTATTATTATCTCTAGTATGTGGAGTTGTATCACCACTTTGGTGGTTTGCTTTTGTAGTTTTGGAAATAGCACTTCCTATTATATTTTATCTAAAAAGCAAAATGAATATAAAAAATAGAGAAAAAACAACAGTTTACTATAAAAACTTATTCTTCGGAGGAAAAAGCCTAGTAGCTAGATGCTATATTGTTTTTTGCAACCTTCCATTTTATACAAAATTATATATGGATGCATTTTTTAGGACTTTATACCGATTGTTTATAAGCCATAAAAATCTATTAAATTGGATAACAGCAGAAGAAGTAGAAAAAACGGTTAGAGGAGATTTTGTAAGTTACCTAAAAAATTTTACTCCAAACATAATATTAGTTTTTCTACTAATTATATATGGTTTTATTGCAAATAATTATTTTGCATATCTTCTATCACTTGTATTTTTATCTGCACCTTTCATACTATATTATGTAAGTCGCGATATAGAACATGATCGTATAGAACTAGGTGAAAAGAAGGTAAAAGAAATCGAAGATTTAGCACTTCGAACATGGAATTATTTCAAGGAAAATTTAAAAGAGGAATATAATTATTTAATTCCAGATAATTACCAAGAAAATAGAGAACAAAAACTAGATTTAAGAACATCTCCTACAGCAATTGGATATTCTTTAACTAGTATTGTATCAGCATACGAATTAGGATTTATAGAAGAAAAAGATGCTTTATTCCTAATTGAAAATATACTAAAGACTGTCGATTCTTTAGAAAAATGGCATGGGCACTTATATAATTGGTATGATATTAAAAATAAGAAAGTTTTACCAGGTAGATTTATATCATCAGTAGATTCTGGTAATTTTGTAGCAAGTTTAATTGTAACAGGAGAATTCTTACGAAAGTTTGACAATCCAAAAGTGATTAAACTCTGCGATAATTTAATTAATAATACAAATTTTCGGAAACTTTATACAAAAAAAGAAGTATTTAGTATAGGTTATGATGATGATGAAGGAAAATTATCCATTTATAATTATAATAAATTTGCTAGCGAATCAAGATTATTAAGTTATATAGCAATCTGTTTAGGAGATGCACCATCAAAACATTGGTTCTGCCTAGATAAATCCCTTACAACATACAAAGGTCATAAAGGGTTAATTTCATGGTCAGGAACTTCTTTTGAATATTACATGCCACTACTATTTATGAAAAATTATCCAAATACATTGTTAGATGAATCTTATCAATTTGCTAGATTTTGTCAAAAAGACTATATTGAAAGTGTTTCTAAAAACCTCCCTTGGGGGATTAGTGAAGCCGCTTATAATGAATTGGATAATGCTCTTAATTATAAATATAAAGCTTTTTCTACTCCTTATCTAAAGGCAAAAGAAGATAAAGATAATAGAATTGTACTATCTCCATATGCGTCTATCATGGCTTTAGAATTATTTCCAGAAGACGTTTATGATAATATGGAAAAGTTCAAAAAATTACAAATGTATGATAAGTATGGTTTTTATGAATCTTATGATTATGATAATAAAGGGGTAGTTGAAGCATATTTTGCTCATCACCAAGGGATGATTTTAGCAGGAATTGCAAATTACTTAAGGCCTAACATTATCAAAAATTATTTCCATCAAAATTTATATATAAAAACCTTTGATATTTTATTAAAAGAAAAAGTTCAAGTAAAAACTAGTATAGATATGAAGATGGTAAAATATAAAAAATACGATTATGAAAAAGAAACTATTGAAAATGATATTAGGGCATTTGACTACATATCCTATTTACCAGAAGTATCGGTTTTATCTAATAAAAAATATTGCTTATTAATGAATGATAGAGGAAATAGCTTCTCAAGATATAGAACACTTCAGTTAAATAGATATCGAAAAATAACAGAACAAGATTATGGTGTTTTCCTATATATTAAGGATTTAAATAGCGATAGAATATGGAGTAATACCTTTGCACCTATTAATGAAAAACCTGAAAGATATGAAGTGGTTTTCGCTAGTGACAGAATAAAGTATTCTAGAGTTGATGGTGGAATAACAACAAAAACAGAAATAATCGTTTGTAAAAATCATAATGCAGAAATTCGAAAAGTTACATTTAAAAATAATACAAATGAAACTAAACATTTGGAATTAACTAGTTATACAGAACCAATTCTTTCTGATAACATGGATGATGTTAGTCATAGAGCTTTCAATAGTATGTTTATTTCAACAGAATATGATAAAAAGACTAATTCATTAATTGCTAGAAGAAAGTCTAGAGGAGAGACCAATATCAATAGTTATATGGTACATAGACTATTAATACAAAATCCAACAGATGATTACTCTTATGAAACAGAAAGGATTAATTTTGTAGGAAGAAATCATACTACTACAAATCCAATAGCTTTGAATAATACGTTGAGTAATTATTGTGGCGATAATCTTGATCCAGTAATTAGTATTAGAAATACAATTGATGTGTATCCAGGGGCAAGTCAGACAGTTTATTTAATTGTAGGATTTGGAAGAAGTAAAGAACAAATATCAGATATTATAAAAAGTTATGATAATGAAAGAACTATTAGTAATGTCTTTAAAGTAGCGACTCTAATGAGTATTACTAATACAAAAGATTTAAATATTAATGGACAAACCATGAGAATGTTTAATATTATGCTTAATTATCTATATCAAACAACTAGAATTAGTGTAACTAATGAAAGAATGGAATTATTAAGAAAGAATGCTTTAGGACAATCTGGTTTATGGAAATTTGGAATCAGTGGTGATAGACCAATTGTATTGGTAGAAATCAGTGATATTAGTGATATGAGCTTTGTATATGATGTATTAAAAGCATTTGAATATTATAAAAATCATTCTATATTTATTGATTTAATCATCTTGAATAAAGAAAATAGTCAATATAATAAAATTATAAATAAAGAAATAGATGATGAAATGTATCGTATGTATACATTAAATAATTTCTATCATACTCCAGGGGGAATTACTGTAATAGATAATAGTCAAATATCAGCAGAGGAATATACATTATTACAAGTTGTTGCCAGAATTCATTTTAATATTGATGATCATCAAACATTAGAAGAAGCTATTGAAGAGTTACAAAGTAATAACTTTGTAAGTGACTATAGTAGAATGAAGTATGAGGTAAATCTCAAATTGCCAAATTCTGAAAAATTAACATTAGATAACGGATATGGTGGATTTAAAAATGAAGGTAGAGAATATGTAATCTACAATAAAGATACACCTACCCCTTGGGCTAACATTATTGCAAACAAGAATTTTGGAACGATTATTACAAATAATGGCTGCGGATTTACTTATGCATTTAATTCAGGAGAGTTCAAAATTACTTCATGGACAAATGATATGGTATGTAATGATAAAAGTGAAGGATTTAAATTCAATGGAAGAATTTTTGATCCTATGAAATGTACCCATGGATTTGGATATTCTATTTTATCAAGCGAAACAGAAGAAAAAATTACAGAAGTAACAGAGTTTGTAGCTTTAAAGGATAATGTCAAATTATATTTAATGAAACTAAGCAATAAAGAAAATATAAAAATAGACTATGATATTGAATTTTGGATAAATCCAACCTTTGGTAATTTTGAAGAAAAAACAGCTAGACATATTTTGACAGAATTTATGGGAGATGATAATTATCTAAAGATGCGTAATGTTTATAGCATCAACTATGGTGATGTGAATGTATTTATGACATCCTCTCTACCAATAAACTCTGCTGAAATAAATAAAATTCTAGTAAAATCTATAAATTCCTCTATTACCTTGCAACCTAAAGAAGAAAAATATATAGTATTTGCTTTAGGATGTGGAATGAGTGATGAAGAAAATTTAAAACTAATAAAGAAATATAGTGATATAAGCACAGTAAAACGTGAATTAAAAGATGTTAAAGACTACTGGTATAAAACAGTAAGCACTGTTAAAGTAAAATCTGCTGATACTAGTTTTGATTATATGATCAATGGTTGGTATCTATATCAAACATTATCTTCTAGAATACTAGCAAAAAGTGGTTTCTATCAGGTTAGTGGAGCTTTTGGTTTCAGAGATCAACTACAAGATTCTATGAATGTTGCGATGATAAAACCAGAATTAGCTAGAAATCAAATATTAATCAATGCTGCTCATCAATTTAAAGAAGGAGATGTATTCCACTGGTGGCATGAGAAGAATAGATTTGGTCTTAGAAGTAAATATAAAGATGATTACTTATGGCTTGTTTATGCTACCTTACATTATTTGAAAATTACTAAGGATAGTAGTATTTTAGAAGAACAAGTACCTTATGTTTTAGGAGATACTTTAAGTGAATATGAAAATGAGAAAGGAATGGTCTTTAACTATTCTAATTATTCAGAAAGCCTATTAGAACACTGTATAAAAGCTTTAAAACTATCTATGCATTCCCTTGGACATCATAAAATACCTTTAATGGGTGGTGGTGACTGGAATGATGGTATGAATAGAGTAGGAATCAAAGGAAAAGGAGAAAGTGTTTGGTTAGGATTCTTCTTATATTTGATTATTGATGAATTTACTAAATATATGAAAGTTCATTACAGAGACTTTGATGTTTCAGAATACATAGAATTCAATGAAAAACTAAAAGAAAATCTAAATAAAAAAACATGGGATGGAAGCCATTATTTAAGAGCATTCTTTGATAATGGAGACCCATTAGGTAGTAATGAAAATACAGAATGTAAGATTGATTTAATATCTCAAAGTTTCTCTATACTTAGTGGAGTTGCTCCGAAAGATAGGCAACAACAGGTCATTACTTCTGTAGAAGAAAAATTAGTAGATGATAATAGTAAAATTATTAAATTACTTACTCCAGCTTTCCATAGTTCTTTAAATAATCCTGGATACATTATGAATTATCCAAGGGGAATTAGAGAAAATGGTGGACAATATACCCATTCTGTCTCATGGTACTTAATGGCCCTAATAAAATGTGGATATCATGATAGAGCATATCGATATTATCAAATGATTAATCCAGTTAATCGATCAAAGAATAAAGAATCAGTAGAGCATTATAAAACAGAGCCTTATGTAATAGCTGCCGATATTTATTCCGCAAAAAATCATGAAGGCCGTGGCGGTTGGACATGGTATACGGGATCTGCTGGTTGGTTTTATAGGGTTGGTACTGAAGAACTTTTAGGATTACATAAATCAGGTACATCTATGAAGCTTACTCCTAAATTGCCAATTTCATGGGATAGATGTGAAATAACGTACCGATATATAGATACGGAATATCACATTAGTATTATCAAAGATAATCATGATGAAGTATTACTAGACAACAAACAGCAAACAAATAATACAATTGAATTAACAAATGATGGAATTGAACATCAAGTAGTAGTTTATATAAGATAGAGAGTAATGCAAGCTCTCTATCTTTTTATTGCTCTATAACTAACTTGTGATATAATTATAGTTAGAATTGAGGAGGATTTTGACATGATAAGTTTTGATTTTAAAAGTATGTGTCATATAGATAAAACATTATTGAATAGAAAAGAAGAAATATTAGATAAATTTAAAAATAGCTATATGACGGGATGGGTTAGGAAAATAGATAATTCTTTAGTAGAAGATATTATCAAAACAAGCGAAGAAGTAAAAAAACATTCTTCTTGCTTAGTAGTAATTGGAATAGGAGGCTCTTTTTTAGGAAGTTATTCGGTAGAAAAGGCACTAGCTCCTTATTTTAAGAAAAATAAATTTGAAATTCTTTATGCAGGAACAAATTTAAGTAGTAGTTATATTAGTGAGTTATTAGATTATTTAAAAGATATAGATTTTTCTATTAATGTAATAAGTAAAAGTGGTACTACAATGGAGCCAACAATTGCATATCAATTAATAAAACAATTGATGGAAGAAAAATATTCAGAAGAAGAATTAAAAAAGAGAATTATTATTACAACAGATCCTGTAAAGGGCACACTACGAAAAGAAGTAAATGAAAAAGGATATAAATCCTATGAAATACCAGATGATATTGGAGGAAGATATTCTATTATGACAGCCGCTCATTTGTTTCCATTGGCTTTTAATATAGATTTAAAAAAATTTATAGAGGGATATTATAATGGACAAAATTATCAAAATGAAGCATTCGATTATGCAGTTTGTCGTAAAAGTTTATTTGATGCAGGGAAAGTAGTAGAAAATTATGTGGTATATGAAGAAAAACTAAGTTATTTTAGTGAATGGTTAAAGCAATTATTTGGAGAAAGCGAAGGAAAAGAAGGAGTAGGAATATTACCAACTTCAACCGTACATACAAGAGATTTACATTCTTTAGGACAATTTATTCAAGAGGGAAATAAGATTATTTTTGAAACATTTATAAAAATAGAAAAATCTAATAAGATAGAATTTCATAAAAATGATTTACATAAGATAAATAATATTGTATTAGATTCTGTAAGAGTAGCACACCATTCAGGAAATGTATCAAGTATGATGATTACTTTACCAGAATTAAATGAAAAATATCTAGGAGAAATAATGTACTTCTTTATGTTAAGTGCAGCATTTAGTGGACTACTTTTTTGTATAGATCCATTTAATCAGCCAGGGGTTGAAGTTTATAAAAAAGAAGTAAAAAATAATATTACATTATAAAGTATGAATAGAACGTATAAAATAGTAACAATACTACTTATCTTATTTGTAATAGATGTCATATTAGTAACAACCAGTATGATAATAGGATTTGATGCAACCGCATATAAAACTATAACCTTTATAAGAAGTGACTTTTTTGATAACTTTTTCAAAACTGTTACCTCGTTAGGAAATGCAACATCTATTATTATCTTATTAATACTGCTAAATATATTTTTATCAAAAAAAAATGCTATATTAGCTGACATATTAGCACTCAATTGCATAATTACCAATACAATTATAAAATATTTTATTGGAAGAAGTAGACCTGATGAATTGAGATTAATTGATGTTGGAGGATATTCTTTTCCTAGTGGACACTCGATGATATCCATTACCTTGTATGGATTTTTACTATACTTAGTAATCAATAGCAATTTAAAAAAATATATAAAAGTATGTTTGAGTATTCTTCTTTCTTTTCTTATTTTCAGTATCTGTATTAGTAGAATATACGTAGGAGTCCATTATGCTAGTGATGTATTAGGTGGGATTATTTTAGGTTTTGCTCAATTATTAATTACGATTCATCTTAGTAAAAACATTTTAGGTGGTGTAGAAGAAAATGTACAAAATATTAATTAGTGATTTCGAAGATACATTAATAGATAATGAGGATGCTATACCATTATCTACTATGCTTAGTTTAGATAAAATGAGAACTTGTCATATACCTTTTACTGTAATAACCAATAAAAGTTTCAAGTCAATCCTTGAATATAATAAAGATTTTCCTTTTGTAGATTATATTATTTGTATGGATGGTGCATATGTTTATGATGCTAAAGAAAGTAAAGTACTCATTCATAAAAATATAGGAATATCTATTATTAAAAAAATTCAAAAGAATTTTGCTTTATATAATTTATGTTTTTATACATTAGACTGGTGCAACTACACAAAAAAAGAAATTAATAAAGAAAATCAAAGAAAAATTGGAGATTTTAATGTATTTAGTAAATTTCATAAGGATAATATATTTAAAATAGAAATCCATACTTCTTCTAAAAAAAATCAGCTTTCTATTATTAGCCAATTAGAGGAAATGGATTTAGATATAGAAATTCAAGCAAAGAAAGAAAAAGATTATTTTGTAGAAATTTTTATGAAAGGTTGCAGTAGATTACTAGCAATTGAAAAAATTTGTAAAAAAAATCATTTTTCCCTACAGGAAGTAGTTTTTATAGGTGCTAATTTAAATAATATAGAATCCTATAAAAGTGTAGGAATGTCTATTGCTGTAGATAATGCTAGTAAAAGACTAAAAAAAGTAGCTGGTGAAATAACAGTTTCTAATAATGAAAAAGCAGTAGAATTAGCAATTAAAAAATATTTAAATGATTTTTCATCAAATACTTAAAATTAAATGAATCAATCTGAAACAAAAACTACCGAAATGGATTAAGAAAATTCTTAATCTTTTCTTTTTTATAAAATTATATTATAATAAGCTTATTTAGAGGGGAGATATTTATGAAATTAGTTGTAAAAAAAGAAGGGGAATTATTAGCTTATTTATACGAGAATTTAGATATGCCTAAGAAAAAAATTAAGCAATATTTAACTCATGGAGCTATATTTGTAAATAATAATCGAGTAAAGCAATATAACTACAGGATAGTTCCAGGTATGAATATTTTAATTGATACAGATAATAAAAATAAAAAAGAACTACCTTTTGAAATTCTTTTTGAAGATGAGCATATTATTGTAGTTAATAAGCCTAGTGGCTTACTAACCATTGCTACAACAAAAGAAAAAGAAAAGACTTTATACCATATTGTTAGAGAGTATTTAGTTAGTAAAGATAAAAAAGCTAAAGTTTTTATAGTCCATAGATTAGATAAGGATACAAGTGGAATTGTAGTACTTGCAAAAGATGAAAAAACAAAAAATATGCTACAAGAAAATTGGAATGAATTTGTTAGTTTGAGAGAGTATGTAGCAGTAGTTCATGGGAAATTAAAGAAAAGTAGTGACCGTTTGATTCAAAAATTAAGTGAGACAAAAACAAACTTAGTTTATGTTAGTAAAAGTGCTGATGCAAAAGAAGCAATCACTAATTATAAAGTAGTAAAAGAAACACAAAACTTCTCCTTAGTTTCTATAGAAATAGAAACAGGTAGAAAAAATCAAATAAGAGTGGCTTTTCAAACCTTAGGAAATCCTATAGTAGGAGATAAAAAGTATGGAGATAAATCAGATAAAGAATCTAGACTATATTTACATGCAAATCGCTTAAAAATTTATTATCCTAATATTAAGAAAGAAATATTATTTGAGACAGCAAATCCACAAGAATTTAAAAGAATAATGGGTAGGTAATTTATGAAAAAAAAGTTGGTTTTGATATTAGCAATTATAATTACTTTATTAATTATTACAATATCTTATTTACTAATTTCTGAAAATAATGAAGCAAATAAAAATAAAAATGAATTAAATAGCACTAAAGAAATTGAAGAAGATTATTCAAAGTATATATTTGGTAAATACTACAAAGAAACCAAAAAAGATATAGAAAAGATGAGCTTAGAAGAGAAAATAGGTCAGTTATTTTTAGTACGTTATGATTCTAACCTAGTAGACTCTTATATTAAAAATTATCATGCCGGAGGATTTATTTTATTTGCAAAAGACTTTCAAAATCATACGAAAGAATCTATAAAGCAAGGATTGAATCATCATTTAAAAACTAGTAAATATCCTCTTATCTATGCAGTTGATGAAGAAGGGGGATATGTTACAAGAGTTAGCAAATATTTAGCTTTTAGAGAAAGTAAATTTTTATCACCTAAAGATTATTTTGAACAGGGTGGATATGAATTATTAGAAAAAACAGAAAGAGAAAAAGCACAACTTCTATTATCTTTAGGAATAAATTTAAACTTGGCACCAGTAGCCGATATTTCTACTAATGAAGATGATTTTATTTATAATAGAAGTTTTGGACACAATGCAAATGAAACCTCTCTTTTTATAAAGCATATGGTTCACTATGCAAATGAAGAAAATATATCTTCTTGCTTAAAGCATTTTCCAGGATATGGAAATAATTTAGATACTCATACAGGAGTGGCAATTGATAACAGAAACTATGAAAATTTTGTAGAAAATGACTATCTTCCATTTATAAGTGGAATAGAAGAGAAGGTTCCTTGTATTTTAGTATCTCATAATATTATTACATCGGTTGATCCAGAATATCCATCCTCCCTAAGTAAAAAAGTAATTACAGGAGAGTTAAGAGAAAAATTACACTATACAGGAATTGTTATTACCGATGATTTAGATATGGATGCTGTTACATCTTATGCAGAAAATAAAAATGCAGCAACACTCGCAATCAATGCAGGAGCAGACCTTATCATAACCAGTGACTTTGTAAATATGTATAAGGAATTATTGCAAAAAGTAAAAGATGGTTCAATAAGTGAAGATACTATTGATTATGCTGTACAAAGAATTCTTTCTTGGAAAAAGGCTTACAAATTATATTAAAGATTATAAAGATTATTTCGGTAATCTTTTTCTTATATGATAAAATGTATAATAGGTGAGAATATGAAGAAAATAATTCCTATTCAAAAAGAAAATATAAATGTTTTGTATAAAAAAATGTGGCTATTAAAGTTTTACGCTAAGTTAGGATTTAAGATTTATATAAATTATGAAAATCAGTTATTTGAAAATAGTAAGAAAAGGCATGATAAAGAAATTGATGAAGTATTAAAAAATTTAGACATTTTAAATACAAGGAAGAAAAGAGAAAAATATAATCTTATATATGATTATGCTTGTTTCTATTTAGATAATGAGTTTCAAAATAAGAAATTATGTGACTTTAAAAAGGATATTTGCATCTGTAACAGAGAAAAAGATAAGAATATAGTCTCTAGCTGTTGCGTTAGAAATACTAATAATCAACCATGTAAATATTTTGACAATAATCAAAAAATATGTACGATAAAATGTATTACTTGTAAACTTTATACTTGTCCTTATTTAAGAGCCAAAGGGGTTCAATATCAAGTTAACTCTATTTCCTATTTAAAATATCACTTAAGTTTTAGACAAAAACTTATATGTTGTAACCGTTTTTTTAAAGATAAAGAAGAGATTATAGATGAGTTTATGAAATTTTATAAGTTGCCATAAGAAAATAAGAAGTATAAAGTAAATTCATTCTGCAAAGAATATATGTAAAGATAAGAAAATACTAACGACATCTTTGCACTGTCATAGGATTGTATGTTATAATGACATCGATTGGGGTACAAGATATGAATGATTTTATTTTACAAAAGAAAAGTGATATTGGATTAATAAGAGAAAATAATGAAGATGCTGTATTAGCCATAAATCATCCAAAAAATAAAAATATAAAACTTTTAGCACTTGCCGATGGAATGGGTGGAAAAGACTTAGGAGAGGTTGCTTCTAATTTTGTTATCAAAAGTATCAGTGACTGGTTTACCAATATAAAAATAGATTTTTTAAATAACACCGAAAAATTAGAAGATTCCTTAAAAAAAATGATTTCAAAATGGAATAATCAGTTAATTGAAAAATATGGAAATAATAGATTAGGGACTACTTTGACACTTTCTATAGTATTAGAAAATCAAACTCTTGTCTTAAATATAGGAGATTCGAGATGCTATATATATAAAAATAATAAATTAACCCAAGTAACAGAAGATGACTCCCAAGTATGGACCTATTATAAAAGTGGAATTGCTAATAAAGAAGATTTAAGATTTTTCTCAACTAGCAATATCATTAATGCTTGTATTGGTCTTAGTAGCAATTTATGTAATTGTACTACTACTATATTAGATAATGACAGTTATGATATTTTACTACTTTTAACAGATGGGGTTACCGATTTATTAACGGATGCTAAAATAAAAGAGTTAATTACCAAACATAAAAAGAAAGAAATATTAGATCGAATTATACAAGAAGCTGTTTATGTAGAACAAAATTTACGAGTTCCACCTAGGGTAAAAAGAAATTTTAGGGAACCATTTTATGTACCAAAGAATGGAAAAGATAATGCTAGTGGTGTAATTTTTATAAAAAATATTGTATAAAATAAAATAATCCTCTCATTATATAAATGGGAGGATTTTTTATATGAAGAAAACATTAATAATACTAGGAGCAACTATAATATTTTTGACAGGATGTGGAACTACATTAAATACTCCAACAGGAGCAGTAGAAGAGTTTTTAGGAAAATATCAAAACATGGATAAAGAGGTATTAGATCAATTAGATAAAGTAATTGCTAGTGATGGTAGTATGAGTAATGAGCAAAAGAAAGATTACAGAGATTTAATGATTAATCAATATAAAAATTTATCTTATAAAGTAAATGATGAAAATATAGTAGAAAATGAAGCAGAAGTGGAAGTAGAAATTGAAGTATTAGATTATGCTTCTAATATTAATGAATCTAGAATTTATTATAGAAATCATGTAGAAGAATTTGAAAAAAAGAATGAGGATAATTCAAATCAAGATAGTAATAATGATGGGATAGCAAATGATATTGGAGAAGGAATAGTAGATACTATTGATAATATATCTAGTTTTATAGATTATAAAATCAAGAATTTAAAAGGAGTAACCAATACTACTACTTATACAATGACTTTCTACCTAACAAAAATAGATAATGAATGGGTAGTAGAAGATATAACTGATGTAGATATTCAAAAGATACATGGATTATATGAAGGATAAAAGGGTCTAAAATAGATTCTTTTTTTCTATACAAATATTTCTGGAAAGTCACTTCAGGATAAAATTAAACTATAATTTTATTCTGGAATGACTAAAAAAGTCATTCTTTTTTCTTTTATTCTATGATATACTTATTTCTAGAATAGAGGTGGTTATGTGTTAGGTAAAATTAGTGAAATAATCGATAATACCGTCACAGTAAAACTTTCCATAGATATTAATAGTCAACCTAACTTAGTCAATTTACATGTCGTATTTGATGATGGAAGTAATAGAAAAGTAATAGGACAAATTGTTAACTGTAATCAGACAATGATGCATGTCAATATTGTAGGAGAAATTAATAATGGAGTATTTACTCCAGGAGCTACATCTAAGCCATCATTTAAATCTAAGCCTAGAATTGTTAAAATGGATGAATTAAAATTATTCTTAGGAGATTCGGAAATTCAATTTGGAACAGCAAACTTTGGTACTAGTAATGTCTATGATGGTTATAAGATTAACGTAGATATTAATGAGTTCTTTAGTAATCATTTTTCCATACTAGGAAATAGTGGATCAGGAAAAAGTAGTACAGTTGCATCTATTTTACAGAAATTATTTGCAACCAATACAACAGCTCCAGTGCACTCTAATTTCTTCTTTTTTGATGCGTATGGAGAATATACCAATGCTTTTTCCAAATTGCATGAAGTAAATAACTCAGTATATTATAAAACCTATACAACCAATACTGAGTATCCAGAAGGAGAAGTATTAAGAATACCAATCTGGTTACTAGATGTTGATGATTTAGCTCTTTTATTAGATGTTACTACTCCAACACAGTTACCTATCTTAGAGAAAACATTAAAACTAGTATCCATTCTAACAGGAACTTCTCCCAATATTATAAAAAGAAAAAATGATATTATAGCTCGTGCCCTACAAGATATTTTACTTAGTGGAAACGATTCTACAAAAATTAGAGACCAGGTAATGGCAGTACTTACCAAATATAATACTCCAGAATTAAATCTAGAAAGTCAAATAGTACAACCTGGATATGTACGTACTCTAAAACAATGCCTATATATTGATAAAACAGGTAAAATGCAAGAGATGGAAACCGTAGTAGAGTTTATTAGAGGCTATATTATGGAAGAAGATATTGAAATCACAGAGAGCGAATTAAATAAATTCTATACATTAAATGATTTAGAGCTTGCTATGGATTTTGCTTTAATTAGTGAAGGAATATTAAAAAGTGAGAAAGTATTTGACTATGCCAATGTATTAAGTGTAAGATTGCATACTCTATGTACTAGTGAGAATAAAGAATACTTTAATTATCCTAACTATGTAACAAGAGATGAGTATATAGAACAATTATTAACGGATAGATCAACAGGTAATAAGTGTCAAATTGTAAACTTTAATATTAATTATGTAGATGATAGATTAGCCAAAGTGTTTACGAAAATTATCTCTAGAATGTTATTCTTAAAGACTTCTACTTTGAGGCCAAGGGGAAGCAGAGCTTTTCATATAGTAATTGAAGAAGCTCATCGATATGTTCAACATGACTCCGATATAGAAATTTTAGGCTACAATATATTTGAAAGAATTTCTAAAGAGGGAAGAAAATATGGAATGTTTTTAGCACTAATTACCCAAAGGCCTAGTGAACTTTCTGATACTTGTGTATCTCAATGTATGAATTTCATTATATTAAGGACACTTCATCCGAAAGATCTAGCCTATATTGGTGAAATGGTACCTAGTATTTCCTCTGAGATAGTCTCTCAATTAAAGAATTTAAAACCGGGAAATTGCATTGCTTTTGGTAGTGCTTTTAAAGTACCAATTCCTATGTATATTGATATACCAAATCCAACACCATTATCGAATAATGTAGATCTAAAGAGTGTATGGTATCAAGAAATAAAACAAGAAGTACCTGTACAAAGAGCAAATCAGTTACTAGATGCTGATGCATCACAAAGAGGTCCTGGAGTAATGACCAATATTACTCCAATGCCAGAAGTAGTTCCAATGTCCCATATGGGAAATAATTCCTTGCAACAGGGTGGTTATTTACCAGGGATGAATTTAGCTACTGCAACCGTTAAACCACCTTCTGCACCTAACTATGCAAATACGAATCAAGAACCAATTATGCAACCTATTCCCCAATCTAATATAGGTGAATAGAAAGATAATGGATATATTTTTATTTACCATTACATAAAGTTATGATAAAATATAGTAAATAAGATAGAATAATTTAAATAAATGATGGAGGAATTTTATGGATATAAATAAATTAAGAGGATTTAAAGGATTCTTAGGTAATAATGATAAATCAGATCCAGAAGAGTCAGTAGAAGATCAATATTATACAACGAGTAAAGAAGAATATCATGTAGAAAATGGAATTGCTGGTTCTAAAATGATTTTATTAGAACCATGTGCATACTCAGAAAGCCAACAGATTGCTAAATATTTGAAAGATAGGGTAGCAGTCATTGTTAATTTAAAACGAGTAACCCCTGATGTTGCAAAAAGAATTGTAGACTTCTTATATGGTACAATCTTTGCAATCAATGGAGATATTCAAAAATTAGGAGGAGGAATCTTCCTATGTACTCCTAATAATGTTAAATTAGAAGGAAGTATTTCTGATGAAGCTAATCAGTCAAATTCTAAATCTAATAATCGAAGAAAAGATGAGAATAGTAGTGAAGATGATTTCTTTTAGAAATTGTCTTTTTTTAGCAAAAAAACTTTATTATTTAAAATCAAGTATTATTATTATCTTTTCAATACTTTTTGAGTTGGCTGCTTTTCTTCAGTATTATCTTTTAAAAGCTTCATTACTTCTTGATGATCTTTTATTTCATTATATGCACATACTCCAGCATAAATAGTAGATGCTGTAAATATAACAGCAAATATTCCATGTCCTATTCCCGTGATATTAAAATTGTCTTCTGTTATAGCTTTTGTAAAGTTTTTAGCAGCGACTATTGCTCCAAAAGTAGAAAATCCTACCATTGCAATATCAGAAGAAAGATGCAGTACAGTACTAAGTTTATATTTAGAGATTTGACATAATCTCTGCTTTTCAATATTATTTTTTTCACTCACTCTAGTTGTCTCCTTTATAAGTCCGAGCTATATTCTAACACAGAATAAAATATTTTCAAAATATAATTGTTGTATTTTATATCAAATTGTGGTATATTAGTCACTGTAAAGCAAGTGCGGAAGACGGAATATTTTGGATTACGTAGAGAACTTATGGTTGGTGAAAATAAGTTATGAAGAAATATTTAGATCACTTCCAAGTTGCGATTTATGGATAAGATAAATACGGTTACGCGTTATAGTATAGAGGTAAGAACTTTGTTCTTATAAAGTAAGGTGGTACCACAGGAACTGTCTGTTTCTGTCCTTTGGATATTACCTTTTTTTTGTTTTATTCATAAAAAAATAATAAGGAGGAATATTATGATTATAAGTGTTATTTTATTAATTGTTGGTTTTGTCATATTAATTAAAGGTGCCGATATTTTTGTAGATGGTGCTAGTAGTGTAGCTGCTAACTTCAAAGTATCCAAAATGCTAATAGGTCTTACAATAGTAGCCTTTGGTACATCTGCTCCAGAGTTTGCTGTAAGTATAAAATCTTTACTATCTCATAATGGAGATATGGTCCTTGGAAACGTTATTGGTAGTAATATCTTAAATATTTTATTAATATTAGGTTGTTCAGCTGTAGTACATACTTTAAATGTAAAAAATGCAACTGTTAAAAAAGAATTACCAATTACTATGTTAATAACTGCTTTATTTGCTGTATTATTAACAGATGGCTTATACGATAAAGCACCTAATATGTTTACTAGAGGAGATGGTATTGTACTAATGCTTTTCTTCTTAGTATATTTATATTATTTATTTACCATGATGAGAAATAAAACAACAGAAGAAGAGGAAGATAGTGAAATAATGCCTATGTCGAAAGCTGCTATCTATACAGTATTAGGACTAGTTGGTATTGTCTTAGGAAGTAACTTTGTAGTAGACTCAGCATCAGAAATCGCTAGATTCTTTGGAGTAAGTCAAAGAATGATCAGTTTAACTATCATTGCTTTAGGTACAAGTTTACCAGAGTTAGTTACATCTGTTGCAGCAACTCGTAAAGGAGAATATGATATAGCAATCGGAAATGTAGTGGGAAGTAATATCTTCAACATTGGTTTAGTAGTAGCGCTTCCAGTCGCATTATTTGGTGGAATTGGAAGAATTGCCTTCAGTTACATAGACTTAGCTGTTATGTTATTAGCATCTATCTTATTATTTGTATTCTCATTTAGAAATTATAAGTTGAATAAAACACATGGAATTATATTTTTAGCAATATTTGCGATATATTATAGCTATGTAATATTCAGTTAGAAGGAGGGTTTATATGGAATTTCAAAAATTAGAGAAAGGAACAGTTTCTGAAGTAGAAAAAAAATACACAGATTATTGGAAAAAGATTGATATATTAAAAAGAAGTATCGAAACAAGAAAAGATGGAGAAGACTTTGTTTTCTATGATGGACCAATTTATGCAAATGCAAAACCTGGAATTCATCATGTATTTGCTAAAACTATAAAAGATAGTTTTTGTAAATATAAAACGATGCAAGGATACCGTGTCTTAAGAAAAATCGGTCTTGATACTCATGGATTACCAATAGAGGTTAATGTCGAAAAAAAACTTGGATTTAAATCAAAAGCAGATATTGAAAAATTAGGAGTTGAAAATTTCTGTCGTGAATGTAAAAATGAAACAGCAACCAATATCGATGAAGTAAGAAAAGTTACCGATATGATGGGACAATTTATTGATAGTGATAATCCATATGTTACTTGTAGTAATGAATATATTGAAACAGAATGGTGGATTATTGATCAATTAAATAAAAAAGGACTAATTTATCACAGTAATAAAGTATTACCATATTGTTATCGATGTGGTACAGAACTTTCATCATTTGAAGTGGCACAAGGATATAAAGAAGTTTCTGTAAATACAGTTATTGTCCCATTTAAATTAAAAGAAGAAGATACGTATGTACTTGTTTGGACAACTACCCCTTGGACACTAATTGCTAATGTTGCTTTATGTGTCAATCCTGATTTAACCTATGTAAAAGCAGCTAGTAAAGGGTATCACTTTATAGTGGCTCAAACTTTAGCAAATCAAGTACTAGGAGAAGAATACGAAGTATTAGAAACCTATAAAGGAAAAGATTTAGTTGGTAAACAATATGAACAACTAATGCCTTTTATTAAAGTCGAAGGAAAAGCATTTGAAATCCTTGCCGATAATTATGTAACTGCCAGTGATGGTACAGGGATTGTTCATATGGCTCCAGCATTTGGTGAAGATGATAATCGTGTTTGTAAAGCAAATGGTATCACTTTTGTTAACCCAGTAGGAAAAGATGGATGCTATACAGAAGGTCCATGGACAGGTAGATTAGTAACAGAACAAGAACTAGAAATTGATATTATAAAATATCTACATAGCGAAGATAAGTTATTTAAAAAAGTAAAAATAACACATGATTATCCACACTGTTGGAGATGTAAACAACCATTAATCTATTACGCAAAACCTGCATGGTACTTACATAATACTGCCTATAAAGAAAAGATAATAGAAGAAAATAAAAAAATTCATTGGCATCCAGATTATGTAGGAGAAAAAAGATTTGCCAATTGGCTTGAAAATATGATTGATTGGGGAATTTCTAGAAATAGATATTGGGGATGCCCTCTACCAATTTGGACTTGTGACTGTGGTCATTTTGAGACAATTGGATCTGTTGCAGAATTAAAAGAAAAAGCAATTGAAAAAATAGATGATAATTTGGAATTACATAGACCATATGTAGATAATATTCATATTCATTGTCCTAAATGTGGTAATACGATGTCAAGAGTATTAGATGTTATGGATGTATGGTTTGACTCAGGTGCTATGCCATATGCACAGTATCATTATCCATTTGAAAATAAAGAGCTATTTGAAAATCAATTTCCAGCTGATTTTATTGCAGAAGGTGTCGATCAAACAAGAGGATGGTTCTATGTACTTCTTGTAATCTCTACCCTAATCAGTGGAAAAGCAAGCTTTAAAAATGTAGTAGTAAATGACATGATGCTAGATGCTCACGGTAAGAAAATG
Source organism: uncultured Bacillota bacterium (assembly GCA_947165195.1). Taxonomy (GTDB): domain Bacteria; phylum Bacillota_I; class Bacilli_A; order RF39; family UBA660; genus RUG14891. The sequence continues at coordinate 5,767 of CAMUZJ010000003.1, read as the reverse complement.
TCTAAATCTGTTGGTAATATTATTAATCCAATAGAGATTATGACACAATACGGAGCAGATACAATTAGATTTTATATGTTATATACTTCTCCTGTATGGACACCACTTCGATTTGATGAGGTAGGAGTAAAAGAAGTATATTCAAAATATATTTCAACTTTAAAAAATGCATATTCCTTCTTTGAAATGTATGCCAATGCTGACCATATCGATCCAAGGGGGGATAATATACCAGTAGAAAAAAGAGAATTAATTGATAGATGGCTATTATCAAAATTAAATAAGCTTATTAAAAATGTTGGTACTGCTATGGAAGAGTATGACTTAAATAAAGCAACGAAATATATTATTCCATTCTTAAATGATGATTTATCTAACTGGTATATTAGAAGTAATAGAAGAAGATTCTGGGACTCAGAACTAACAGAATCTAAAAAAGCAGTATATTTAACTACCTATGAAGTATTAGAAACCTTATGTAGATTATGTGCTCCACTTACTCCATTTATTACAGAAGAAATCTATCAAAAATTAACTGGCGAAGAATCTGTACATTTAAAAACGTATCCAGTATATGATGAGAAATTAATAGATGAAGAAGTAGAAGAAAAAATGGACTTAGTAAGAGATATTTGTTCTTTAGGTAGATTTGCTAGAGAAGAAGTAAATATCAAAGTACGTCAACCTATTAGTAACTTAATATTACCAGAATCTGATAAAGAAATAATTGGTAATTTAGATAGTGTTATCAAAGAAGAATTGAATGTTAAAAATATTGAATATAAAAAAGATATGAGTGAGTATCTTGATTATACTGTAAAACCTAACTTTAAAGAATTAGGAAAAGTATTAGGACAAAAGATAAAATTACTTCAAGATGTTATGAAAAATTATGGTTCTAAAGAAGTAGAGGAAATTCGAAATGGTGGAAAAACAATCTCTCTAGAAGGAGAAGAATTTACCTTAACAGAAGATACAGTAATTATTACTCTACAACAAAAAGATGGATATGCATCCGTTGTAAATGAAAAAAATTGTGTAGTAATTGATACTACTTTGACAGAAGATTTAATCTTAGAAGGACTTGCCCGTGAATTTGTTCGTAAAGTACAAGCTCTTCGTAAAGAATCTGACTTTGAAATTACGAATCATATTAAAGTATTCTATAATGGTACTGATAATGTTAAGAAGATGATTGAAAAATACAAAGATTATGTAATGGGTGAAGTATTAGGAGATGAATTAATAGTTACTAGTGATGAGCCAATTGAAGAATTAAATGATGAAAAAGTTGTTATAAAAGTAGAAAGAATATAAAACAAAAAAAGTCTAATTTCAAATCTTAAGAAATTAGGCTTTTTATTTTTCATTAGATGTGGTAAAATACTGCTTCAGGGAGTGACATAAATGAAAAAAGAACTAGAAGAAATTTATAAAAGTGAAAAAATGCAAAATAATATAAAAAATATTGTAGAAATGCTTAATTTAAAAGCTGCAAATCAAAATCAAATAGCTGAGAGAATTTTAGAATTTCCATTCATAGTTAGACAATCTCTTCAATATTATGCATCACAAAATAATCAAGAACTTAGTTATAAAATAGAACAAGCTAATAGAGTAATTTCTAGAAGAAATATAGAAATATTTAACAGATCTTTAGAGATGGGGTGTCAGGAACAATATCTAGCAACCAAAGATTGGACAGATATTTTAGGACTAGAAATAGAAATGGGATTAAATGGTAAAAAAGTAAAAACAGAAGAGGAACAAAGAATATGTAATATTTTAGAAAAAGCCATTCGTAAACAAAAAAGTAGAGAAGCTCAAGCTAGAAAACAAAGAAATAGTAATTCCCATAATAAACAAAAAACAAAAAGAACAATAGATTTTTCTAGAGAAAAATAATAGATAGCTTGAAACTATCTATTTTCTTTTTCTAGTAGCATATTTATTTGCTTCCTCAATTAATCGATCAATAATTGCTTTAGAATATGTATCCGTAAAATAAGTTTTTTCAGGATGCCATTGTAATCCTATATGAAAAGTACAATTAGGATGTTCAATGGCTTCAATTACTCCATCAGGAGCTTTAGCAGTTATCTTATAAATAGGATTTTCTCCTCCTTCATATTTATGATTACTATTGACAATTATCTCCTCTTTTCCAACTATTTCAAATAATTTAGAAGTCTTATCAATCTTTATAGAATGAACATAATCTTCATCCGCTTGATGGTGATTAATTGTCGAACTAATCTCCTTAAGAAAAATCTTTTTCTTATAGCAACACATCATTTGCATACTTAAACAAACTCCTAAAGTAGGAATATCCTTTTTAATAGCATAATCTAAAATGTATCTATCAAATGGTGTAAACTTAATTCCCCCTGGTAAAAAAAGTCCATCACACCTATCTAACATAGAATGTATCTTCTCCTTTTCTTTCCTAGAAAAAGGTGGAAAGTCACTATTTTTTACCTTCATATAATCAATATTTTGAATGGGCAGTAATAAAAAAATATCTCCCCCTGCTTGTTGAATACTTCTTCTAACAGATTCATAAATATATAAAATAGACTTTTCTTCATCCTTACTATAATCATATCTGACTGGTATTCCAATAACCGGCATATTAACTCCTCCATTTTTTACTATTTTATAATAAAATTTTTAACTAGGCAATAACTACAATAATAGTATTTATATTTTTTCTAATATTATTATTAAAACTTTAAAATATTTTAATATATGATACAATAGAATAAAAGTAAGTTAGCAGAAAGGGGATTTATCCTATGAAAGGAAATAAAGATCCAGAATATAAAAAATATAGAAATAGATTTCTATTAGGACTTTTTTTAGCAATAGTATTTAGCTTATTAATGATAGTGATAATCTATAGAATGTATGGTTTTACTAAAAATGTTCAAAATGATATATCCAAAAATAATACTTATGTCATTTATCTTTATTCGAAAGACTGTAAAAATTGTAAAGAAATAGAGTCTATTTTAAATAAGAATAGTACAGATTATCAAAAAATAAATAGTAAAAGTAGTACAGCAGATGACTTATATAAAGAATATAATATTACTAGTACAGATGAGATTGAGTCTGGTATTTTATATTTTCAAAAAGGAAAAATGTATTCTAACTTATTTAATATAAATGATTTAGAAGAATTACAAAACTTCATAGATTATTATAAATTAGCAAAATAGAAAGAAGGAAATATATGAAAAAAGTAGCACTAGTAACAGGGAGTAATAGAGGTATCGGAAAAGCAATTATTGAAGAATTTGCTAAATGTGGCTTAGATGTTGTTATTACTTACTGTCATCATGAAGAAGAGGCAATTGAGTTTCAAAAATATATTTCAAATACATATAATGTATCTGTAATGGTAGTGCAATGCGATATTTCTAATGAAGAAGAAGTAGAAAAAATGGTAAATGATGTATGTGATGCTTTCGGGGGAATAGATATATTAGTAAATAATGCAAGCATATGTAAAGATTCCTTATTAATGGATAAAACAGTGAATGATTTTAGACGAATATTAGATGTTAATTTAATAGGAACTTATTTATGTAGTAAATATGTAGGACGTATTATGAAAGAATTAAAAAAAGGAAAAATTATCAACATTTCCTCAACAAATGCCATTGATACGTATTATCCGGAAAGCTGTGATTATGATGCCTCTAAAGCAGGAGTTATTTCTCTAACACACAATCTAGCAAGAGAATTTGCTCCTTATATCCAAGTAAATTGTGTATGCCCTGGATGGGTTAAGACAGATATGAATAAAGATTTGACAATGGAACAAGTAGAGGAATATAATAAGAAAATCCTTTTGCATAGATTTGCAGAAGTAGAAGAAATCGCTAGAGTAGTAGTTTTTTTAGCTAGTTCAAAAGCTAGTTATGTAAATGATTCTATTATTCGTGTCGATGGTGGAAAATTTAATGAATAGTGAGGGTTTTATTCATGTATGAAGAATTAGGAATAACAGAAAAAACAGTTCATTTAATTAATGAATGTGATAAAGAATTACAAGAACAGTTTCAACAAATAGATAAACTTTGTGATTATAATAGTTTAAGAGTATTAAGTAGCTTTCATAAATTTCAAGTAAGTGAAGCACATTTTAATGCAACAACTGGATATGGCTATAATGATTTAGGAAGAGATACAATTGAGAAAATATTTGCTGATATTTTTGGATGTGAAGATGCTTTGGTTAGAAGTCAGTTTATTTCTGGAAGTCATGCCTTAACAGTATGCTTCTTTGGACTTTTAAGACCAGGGGATGTTTTGTTAAGTATTTGCGGAAAACCATATGATACTTTAGATGAAGTCATAGGAATTGTAGAAAACGCATCTTCTTTAAAAAGTTTTGGAGTTATATATGATCAAATAGATTTAGTAGATAACGACTTCGATTATGATAGAATAAAAGACTATATTACAACACATAAAGTAAAAGTAATAGAAATCCAGAGAAGTAAAGGCTACTCTACCAGAAAAAGTTTGACAATTGACAAAGTAGAAAAGATAATTCGCTTTATAAAAGAGATAGATAATGATATCATTATTATGATAGACAATTGTTATTGTGAATTTGTTAGTAAGGTAGAACCAGTAGCAGTAGGAGCTGATATTATGGTAGGTTCTCTTATTAAAAATTTAGGAGGTGGTATTGCTCCTAATGGTGCTTATATTGCAGGACGTCATGACTTAGTAGAATTATGTGCAGAAAGATTAACTCTTCCTGGAGAAGGTAGAGAAGTAGGACCAAGTTTAGGAATTAATAAACAAATATTACAAGGATTGTTTATGGCACCAAGTGTAGTTGCTAGTGCTTTAAAAACAGCTATTTTAACCAGCAAAGTATTAGAAAAATTAGGATATGATGTGGAACCTAAATATAATGAAGAAAGAGCAGATATTGTTCAAAACATTATATTTAGAAATCCAGAAAAACTAATAGAATTTACAAGAGGAATTCAAGAAGCATCTCCAATTGATTCTAATGCTATCGTAGAGGCCTCTGATATGCCAGGGTATACTAGTAAAGTAATTATGGCAGCTGGTGCCTTTACACAAGGATCATCTATTGAATTATCTTGCGATGGACCAATTAGAGAACCATATATTGCATATATGCAAGGATCTCTTACTTATCCATATGGAAAACTTGGCTTAATGAAAGCCGTAGAAAAAATTTTAGAAAATGAATAAGGAGTAAAAAAATGACAGAAGAATTTTTAACACTATTGTTTGCAAGTCTTTTTGTGTCAATGTTATTTATGTTACCGCTTATAATTTTATTAATCATAGGATTATGGAAAATATTTACAAAAGCGGGGGAAGAGGGATGGAAAGCAATTGTTCCAATCTATAATGCAATTACATTATGTAAAATAGTTGGAATCAGTCCTTATTGGATTCTTATCGTATTTATTGGCAGTGCTTTGTCATCCATTCCAGTAATTGGACAATTATTATGGTTAGCATCAAGTATTTATTTTGGAGTAATTTTAGCAGTTAGTCTAGCAAGAAGCTTTGGAAAAAGTGATACATTTGCTATAGGAAACTATCTCCTTCCTGTTATATTCTATCCAATATTAGGATTTGGAGAAAGTAAATATCTAGGAGCAAGACCAATGCAAGATCCAGTTTTTGAATGGATAGAAGGTATCTTTAATAAAAATACAAATAAAAATCCTAGTAATCAACAGCCACAAGAAACAAATTATCAACA
>CAMUZJ010000002.1 GCA_947165195.1 uncultured Bacillota bacterium | reverse complement strand
TAACTGGTCTTTCTAATAAGCAAACAGAAAGAATTAGATCTCTTGCTCATTATGGATACCAATATAGTAATCATACCGATATAAAGTGGTATGCAATCACTCAATTATTAATTTGGAGGGAAGCAGATCCATTAGGAGAATACTATTTTACGGATGGCTTAAATGGTCCAAGGGTAGATAGATTTCAAGAAGAAATTAATGAATTAAACTACTTAGTGGAAAAAGACTTAGCAAAACCTAATATAAATAGTATAACCACTGTAAAAGAAGGAAATGTTACTATTCATGATTCTAATAATGCCTTATATAAATATTCTCCATCTATGGGAAGGATTGTTGATAACAATTTAGTATTAGATGATTTATTAGAAGGTAGTTATAATATTACTTTAACAAAAAAAGATAATTTTTATAATACTTTATCTACCTTCTACTATTCAGAAAATAGTCAAAATATTATAGCTCCAGGAGATTATGAAGAAACATTATATATTAAAATTAATGTTTTAAAAACAGAACTTACTATTCATAAAGTAGATAAAGAAACAAAAGATTATAAAGGACAAGGCAATGCTAAAATTGAAGGTACGATTTATAAATTATATGATAAAAATAATGTTGAAATTCAAGAAATGGTAATTAATGAAGAGGGTTTTTCTCAGATAAAAAATTTAGATTTTGGTACCTATTATTTAAAAGAATTTACACCTGGAAAAGGATATCAATTGGATAAAAGTACTTATACTATAAATATAACTGAAAAGAATCCTACTATTGTATTAAATTTAGAAGATGAAATTATTAAAAATGATATTGTCTTACATAAGACTTTTGGAGATGGAATAAATTCTACTGAAGAAAAAAATATTCTCTTCTCTATCTACGATGATAATAATAAATTAATAGATACCATCAAAACAGATGAAAAAGGATATGCTTATATAACTCTAAAATATGGTAACTATAAAATAATACAACAAACTACTACAAAAGGATATAAAATGATAGAGCCTATAGAAATAAATGTTGAAGATGAGAAAAATACTACTATTATATTAGATTTAGAAGATGAAGTTATCAAAAAAGATATTGTCTTACATAAAACTTATGGAGATGGAGATAATTTTATTGGGGAAAAAGATGTTCTCTTCTCTATCTACGATGATAATAATAAATTAATAGATACCATTAAAACAGATGAAGAAGGATATGCCTATATAACTCTAAAATATGGTAATTATAAGATAATACAGCAAACCACTACAGAAGGATATAAAATAATAGAGCCTATAGAAATAAATGTTGAAGATGAAGATATAACTTATTTTGAGTTAAAAGATTATAAAATTAAAGTTCCTAATACTAACATAAAAGAAGGTTTTATACAGAAAGTTATAAGGTTTCTATTATCGTTACTATGTTAAAAAATTCTATTTATTGCCTATTTATTATAACTTTCTTTTTATTAGCTTGTTTTATAATATATAATAATTTGAAAATATCCCAAACAACTAAAGACTATTCTTTAAATATAAAATATATATTGCATTATCAAAAAGAATCAACAACAGATAATAAAATTACTGATATAAAGAATAAAGAGGAAACCATAGGAAAATTAACTATAAAGAAGTTATTTCTAGAAAAAGACTTATATGACATTAATAATATAAAAAATAACGTAGAAGAAAATGTTACTATTTTAAAAGGAAGTATTTCACCAGATAAAGACAATAGTATTATGTTTTTAGCAGCCCACTCTGGTACTGGAAAACAAGCTTTTTTTAAGAATTTAAATCTACTAGAAAAAAATGATGTGGTTGAATTAATATATAAAGAAAAAAAATACTTATATATAGTTGAAAATAAATGGGAGACAAAAAAAGATGGAAATATAGAAGTACCAAAATACAATAAAAAACAGCTTATTTTAACAACTTGTAGTCCAAATAATGAAGATAAGCAACTCATAATAAATTGCACAATAAAAGAGTCCTAAGACTCTTTTTCTGATAAGATTTTGATAGCTTCATTTAATTGTTCATCTTCTTCTGTTTCTAAGTTATCTTCCAGTTCTACATCTGGTGTAATTCCTTCTTTATGAATCCAATTTCCTTTAGGAGTTAACCATTTTTGAGTAGTAATTTTATAACTAGTACCATTTGATAAGTCTGATGCCTTTTGAACAGTACCTTTTCCATATGTCTTAACTCCTAAAATAGTAGCATCTTTATAATTTTCTTTAAAACATGCCGTTAAAATTTCAGAAGCAGAAGCACTAGATTCATTTACTAATACTACTACAGGATATGTTCTATTATCTTTAGTATCCGAATAATATTTTACTGCTTTTCCTTTTGTTTCAATTTGATAAAGAACTGTTTTTTTATCAAAGAATAAATCTAATATCTTATCGACTTGTGATAAATGACCTCCTGTATTATATCTTACATCAATAATTAAAGAATCTATATTAGAGCCTTCTAATTCTTTTAATTTACTACTAAATTGTCTTGCTGTATTAGCAGCAAAATTATCAATTTTAATATACCCTATTTTCTTATTATTTTCTTCTTTTATCTCAGTAGTTACAGAAGGAATTTCTATTTGAGCTATTTTCATTTCAAAATTTAATAACTCTTCTCCTCTTTTAACAGTAAGAGTGACCTTTTTACCTATTTCTCCAGCAATTAATTCTACTACGTCGTTAGAATTCTTTTCTGTAACATCTACTCCTTGAACAACAGTTAATATATCCCCAACTTTTAATCCAGATTTTTCAGCAGGAGAATTTTTAAATATATCAATTATTGTTACTGCTTCATTTTCATATTTTATAGTTATACCCAAACCTTTGTAAGAGCCATCTACTGTTGTATTAAAAGAACTAGTAGTATTTTCATTCATATAATAAGTATATTCATCTCCTAAAGAACCTAACATTCCAGAGATAGCAGCATGCATTAAGTCACTATCATTAACTTCTTCATAATAATCATCTTTAATTTGATGATAGACTGACAAAAATTCAGAAATACTACTATTTATTGTTGACCCTATTACAGAAGAAGTTGCTACGGATACTAAACATCCTAAAGTAGCACCAAATACCAACATCACAAATGAAATAAAAAAAAGTTCAAAACTAGTAAACCGTTTCTTAGACTTTGTTATTTTTTTAACAGGCTCTTCTTTCTCTATATCTTTTTTATCATCTATATGAAAATCTTCTAAAGATTTATGTTCTTCTATTTCTTCCTCTATTTTTTTTAAAGACATCACTATCACCTCTTATATTATATTATTATCATACCACATATTGAATAATTTTTAAATATAGAAAAAAGACATATCCAATGTCCTTTCTTTTCCTAATGCTCATTTAAATATGAAATAACTTCATCTTTTCCTTGTATGTATTCACTAACATGTCCATCAGTAAATTTAATGATTGTTGGTCCATTTATAGCTAATTGTTCAGCGTTTTCCGGATTTGTATTTGCTTCTTCTGATGTAACATATGGTTTATTAAAAGCAATACTTAAATCACAAGTATAAAACGAATCAGGAGAATGATGACGAGATACAGCTTCATCTAATTCACTAGTTTCATCATCTTCACTATCACTTTTATCATAGTAAACTACTATATATTCTGGTTCCGTTCTATTAAAACTAGTACCAGCTAAAATTTCAGTATATTGAATATCAGCTTCTTTATTTTGATTATTCTTCTTAGGTGCCACATAATCTGATTTTATTGTAGCTATTATATAGAATGCGAAAAATATAAGTAGTACTACAATGCTAGTCCTAAGAGTCTTACTCATTTCAGGTGTAAGTTGAAATTCTTTTTCATCAACTATACTTTTACTCTTTACACTTTTTACTTGAGTTGTTTTTTTACCATTACCTGTACTTTTTAATTTTGCCATATATACCACCCTTGATTCATTATATCATAGCAAAATAAGAACGTAAAGTCCTTATTTCATAGTAGGTAATACATAAATAGACTGTGCAATTTCTACTAATTCATCTTGTGATAAAACATCACTAACTAAATAATATTCTATACCATTAGTAATCCAAGAGAGAGAATTATCTGTCATTACACCTAATGTATCCATTAACCTATATGGTTCTCCATTAGTTGGAATAATGGTAAACTCATCTTCTGCATTAACAGTTTCTTCCACTAGAAGAAATGGTTTGTCTCCTTCAAAAGTCATAAGAATTCTTTCTCCATCTGTTTTTTTAATTTTTTCTTCATTAGATAAAATGGTATTAGTAGGCAATGCAAGCGGATAAATAGTCTCTTCCAAAGTCATTGTCTCATGAACAATTTCTTCCTCTATAGAATACGTTTCCATAACTGTATTTATATTGAAATAGTCATCTTTAAACGAAGGAGAATAATCTACTTTTTTTACTTTTAATTCCATAGAAGGAACTCCTTCTTTATCATAAACAACTACTTTATTTAATTTTAATTTCTTATTTAAATAAATTTTTTGATTTACCAAATCTTTATTATTTGGATAATTAACTTTTGTAGTAAAAATATAGTTTTTATCTGTTTCCTTAAATTCTAAGTCTTTATCACTTTTTAAATCATTAGCTAGTGCACTTAATAAATATATTTGAGAATTATTATATGGCCAATCACTTTGAAATTTAAAGCTTCTGTTTAGAGAAGGTGTCAAAATATATACTCCTTCTTCATTTTTTAAAATAATCTGTGTAGCATCATTTGCCTTATTTTTTAAAGCTACCTTATAAAAACTTTTCTTTTCATAACTGACTTCTACTTCATAGTTATATACCTCATCATTATTTCTAAGTTCTAAGTCTCCAGATAAATAATAAGAATCTGTATTTTGTATAGTTTTTACAAACTTCTTCATAACATTTTCTTGATTTTCTTTAGAACAACCACTTACTAATAAAACCATAATCAGTAAAAAAAATATTTTTTTCATATTTCACCCCAAACATTCTAATAAAACATATGAGGTCTAAATAAAATTATTCCAAAAAAAATAGGCAAAATCCTATTTTGCGGAAATAACAACAGTTACTTTCTTAGTCTTAGAAGAATATCCTAGTTTTAGATCATCTCCAGAGACTTTTACTTCTACTTCATGAGTTCCTTCTCCATAGTTCGATAAATCAATATATGGATGAATAGAAGAAATATCTACCTTATTAACAGTTTCTTCACTACCACTAACAACAACAGTTACTTGTCTATCCTCTTCTGTTAAAGCTTGAACTTTATATTTAGGATCAAGATTTTCTGTTACTATGGCTACGTTTTCAAATTCTTTGGTAATTGAGTTATCAATATTTACATTTACCGTAATTGTTTTATTGCTTAACTCTGTTACACCAGATGGTTTTTTCAATGTAACTTTATACGTTTTATCTTTATCTAATTTATCAACATCAACATGAACTTCTATTTGCTCTGTTGAATCAATTGCTGCTTGTGTACCATAAATAGTAATCGTAGAAACATCTGTCGTTAAAGATTTAATAGATTTACCAAATGCCAATGTACCAGTTGGAACTACTTTTACAGGAACTTTTTTACTTGGTGAAGTAATTGTTAGTTTAGCTGTTACATTTGTTGGAACAATTTCAACATCTACTCTATTTCCAGCAGTATCATAAGCAGCTAAAGGTACATCTTTCAATGTTAATTCTCCAGCCTGTTGTCTTGGAATAGCATCTACATCTATTAATGCTTTAACAGTAGCAACTTGTTTTAATTTATATTCTGCTCCTTTTATAATAGCAGTAGTTCTATCAAGTTCAATATTACTAATATATAATTTAGAATTTAAATTATCCTGATGTAAAATATCATAAGATAAAGTAGCAGTTTTACTTTCTTTTTCATAAATAGTTACTGTAACCGTAGAAGGATCCAATTTATAATCTAAAGATTTTAAAGCTTGTGTATATTTTAATTTTACTTTATGATTTCCTGTAGATAATCCAGTTAAGTCAACTGAAACTCCTTGAGAAGGAGATTGTTTTGCTAAAAATATATGTCTTTTTTGACCAACTAGAGTAATATCTACACTTTCAGGTAAACCTTCTACTACATAAGACTCTTCATTGTAAACAGCAGTTACTGGCTTATCGTATAAAATTTCAGCATATTGATCTAATATAGCATTAGAATCTCTATCAACCATAAAGAAAGTTATATAAGCAAGAATTAAACTAACAACTAATAAAGTGGACTTTTTACTAAGAAATTTATCAAAAGATTTAGCATTCTTTCCAAATAAGTTCATAAACCATAGAATAAATCTAGTTATTGGCGTAACTAGTAGTTTATCTATAATAGATGCAATAAGTTTAAATAATTTTAAAAATACTCTACTTATTTTCTTCATATATCTCTTCCTCATCTAATAAATTATCCTCATCTACATTTTGTTTAGGTTTTAATTCATCAATTAGTAACATTCTAACATCATCAAGACTTAAGTTATATAACATATCACCTTTCATAGCAATACTTACTCTACCAGTTTCCTCTGATACTACAATACAAATAGCATCTGTTTCTTCAGCAAGTCCTAAAGCTGCTCTATGTCTTGTTCCTAGTCTTCTATTAATCTTTGGACTATTACTTGTTGGAAAAACTGCTCCTGCACAAGTAATTCTATCTCCTTGAATAATTACCCCACCATCATGTAATGGATTTCCTTGATAAAAGATAGCGATTAACAAGTCACTTGATAAATCCGCATATAGTTTCTTAGCTTTATCAATATAGTTTGCTAAACTAATATCTCTTTCAATAACTATAATTGCACCAATTCTTTCTTTTCTTAAGTAATCAATAGCATTTACCATTTCATAAACCATACGTTCACGTTCATCTACAGTTAGAACTTTATGCCTTCCTAGTAATTGACTTCTTCCTAATTGCTCTAGTATTGTTCTAATTTCTGGTTGAAAAATAACTATTAAAGCAATTGGTCCCCATTGAATTACATACTCTAATAATAATTCAACAGTAACAAATCCAAATATATGGCTAACTATTTTCAAAAGAATAATGAAAAATACCCCTTTAAATAATAAAGTTAATTTTAAATTATTTTTTACGTGTTTTAGAATATAATAAAATATAAACCAAACAATAAGTATATCAATCGATTGTCTTAAAATAGTAAAAAAATCAGTCATTGTAATAGACATTTAATCATCTCCCTATATTATTGTACCTGATTATTAGTTGTATTTGGTTGTTGCTGTTGCACTACTTGTGTAACAGGTGTCTGCTCTACATACTGAACTTGTTGTTGTACTGGCTGTTGAGTAACTACCTGTTGTTGAAGTTGTTGTTCTGCGACATTTGCAGTGCTAACCGCATTATTATTTATATTAGCATACGTACTTTTAAAATCTGCCTGTAATTTTTTTCTATTAAGATGTTGTTCACCTAAATAGCCTATACATGAACATATCAATATAGAGTTAATAACTGCAATAGCTATATATAAGGGACCATCTAATACATCTCTAAAAAAAACTATTACAAAATCCATTAATTACACCTCTATTCTTAATAATATGATAACATTTTACAAAAAATATAACAAGATTATCTCTTAACTTTTCGTTTTATTTCTACATTTTTCTTTTTTTTTAATTCCAAAATTAGGATGAAAAATACGATTAAAAAAAGACAAAAACTAGTCTGTCTCTTCTATATTATTAAATAAAATACCTATATTTACAATACCAGCGATTGCAATTAAAGTATAAATCAATTTAGTAATAAACGTTGCAGTTCCAAATAATGAAGATACTAGATTCATATCAAACAATCCAACTAATCCCCAATTAAGAGCACCTACAATTGTCATTACCAATAAAATTTTTTGTATAGTTTCCATATTTTACCTCCTAAAAATAGGATAAACAATAAAATTAAAATTATACAATTTTTTTAAGAAACAACTCTTCTAACATATAAAACTTGTACATCTGATCCTCTAGTCCATCCAGAAATACTACTTTGAATAACCCCTGTTGATGGATTAGCAGCATGTATCATTAAATCATTTCCAATATATAGTGCAGAATGTGTAATCGTACCATTACTATATCCCCATAATAATATATCCCCCGGTTGTGCATCCTCATAGTTTACTCCTACACCATCATTAGCTTGCGTATATGTGCTTCTACTAATACTAATTCCATTTAAAGCATATACATATTGCACAAATCCACTACAATCAAATCCTGATGGAGTAGTACCACCAGAAACATAAGGACTACCTAATAAAGAGTAAGCAGTATTAACCAAATCACTACCCTTTGCATTCGTTAAAGCAGGAGCATAATAGCTAGGTTTAAATACAGGCTCTGGCTCAGGTTCTTCTACATTAATAACAAACTTTTCTATACTAGTGTTATTAGATTTATCTACAGCTTTTACCTCTACTTCATAACTACCAGCAGAAGCATTATTGAAATCACTTCGAACAGTATAATAATTAATATCTATATTTTCATCTACTATTTCTTTTACTTGATAAGTTAAATCTCCATCCACATCATCAGTAACAGAAGATATATTAGTTAGTAAATCATAATCCTCTCCCTGTTCTATAGTAATTTCCTTTTCTTTCAATTCAATAACAGGTGCAGACTTATCAACAACATTTACTAAAATAGGAACTACTTTTGAAATATTAAATTTTTCTACAATAACATTAATAGTATGTTCCCCTACAACAGAAGTATCCAACTTATCTAAAATATCTTTTACATTTCCATTACTACTAACTATAAAATCATTTAAATCATATTTTTTAGAACCATATTCAATGACTTTTGTTGTATCCACTTTTACACTTAATTTTGTATAAATATAATTATAAAAAATAATATATCCCAAAACACCTAACAATATCAAAACCAATTCAATAATTGTTACTCCAAGCCTAATCGACTCATCTTTATTATTCATAAAAAACCTCCTGGGCACTTGTAATGATATCATATAGTTTATAACTTGTCAAAATCACTACTTTTAGTATAACCAAAAGATCATTCTATAAACACTTATATTAATTAAAAGCTAACTCTACATTTAAATCTTCATCTACTAATGCTATATATAGAAAAATAAAACCACTAATTGCGATCAACAATGATCCAATAAAGGATAAAGTAACCAATCTTCTTTTCTGATAAGAGTCTGTTTCTTTTAAATTTCTATAATCATCAAAAGCATCTTTTAAAAAGTATATATATACAACTATTAATATAGAAAAGATTAATTGAATAATTTTTCTATATTTTTCCTTACTTTTTATATCATTATATACATAATATTTTCTTTCTAATGAATTATAATACCAACTCATTATAATGATTCCTATATAAATTAGCCATATTAAATCTTCTATATTCAACTGTTTTAATTTTTTTTCTAGTTCTTCATTTGTCATATTGTATTTTATGTAATAGAAATAAAATAATGAGGGTATACTCCTATTCTTATATTTTTAGGTTAATACAATAACACAAATTAGACTATTCTAATATAATATACAGAAAGGAGAATATATATGTACGGATATGGATATCAACCTTATTGTTGCTGCCAAAACGATCGTAACAATATAAGTTGGATTTGGATAATTATTATTATATTTATTCTTTTCTTCTTATTTAATAACAACGGAAATAATCGCAACTTCTAAAAACACAGTCACTTCCAATAATTGAAGTGACTGTGTTTTAATTTGGTATATAAAAATTCGAAATTAGCCAATTTCCATTTACTTTTTTAATAACAAAGTCTTTACTAACTGTACTAGAAACCACTTTTCCATTACTGCACCAACTTGAATTACAATAATTAGATGTTGCAACAAAAGTTATTTCATCTTCACTTATATTACTAACACTTAAAGTAGTATCAATATAAGTTTGTATAGCTCCTCTTCCAGGAGAATTACATCCAAAAGAAGTAAAATCATCCAAAGTAAGAGTAGCACACTCTACACCAGTCACAGTACCATCAGTAGGACATGATGTAGCCTTAAAATCAGATGTAAACTTAACTTTAACTTCATTGGCAGTTGTATCACAAACAATAGGGGAACCCATTTCTCCAGGTATAGTATGTCTTTTCCATACTGTATCTTTTCCCCAAAAAGTATCATATGCATACTCCCATAAATTTTGTCCTAATTCAATAGCTTCCGATATAGAAATATCTTCTTTTTGAACCTTAGAATTATCAGTAACTTCCTCTGTTTTTTTTGTAGTATCATCACTTTCACTACTACTATGAGTATCTTTTCCAAAGATATAGCCCTTATCATATGCGATATATGTTCCCATACCTACAACCGATAAAGAAAGAACACCAATAAGTGCTATTAACCCTTTAGAAGTTCTCTTTTTTTGATTGAATTCATCCATATCTATCTTCCTTTCACTATATTTATAAATAAATTATAGCAACACTTTCTTTCTACTTAAATTCTTTTAATATAATTTTCTTCTTCTTTACAGCAACTTAACAGTACAGTAACAAATATTCCATTACCTTTTCCAAATTCTGTTAAACCTTCTCCAGTTGTTGCTGTAATTCCTACTCTATCCATACTAATATTTAATAAAGATGCAATATTTTCTCTCATCAATTCTATTTTCGGAGAAAACTTTGGCTTTAAGGCTTCAATTGAAATGGAAATATGTTCTATTTCAATATTTTTCATAGCACTCATAGCTTCTTTTAAATATTCTTTACTATCTGTAACTCCTTTTTTACACATTTCATCCGCAACTTTTCCTAATACATTATAAGTAGTTGCTCCTGATATAGCATTCGTTATAGCATGTAAAACAACATCCCCATCACTATTAGCGGCTAAAGAAAAATCACTTTCAAATTCTACTCCTCCTAACATTAATGGCTTATTTTTTACATTTTCCACCTTATGACTATCTTGACCAATCGTTGTAAAATACCTCTTCATCTAAAAATTACCTCCCTTAAATTACTTAATTAATTATCCCATATTTTAAATCATTCTACAAATGTATAAAAAAAATACCAATAAAACAACTGGTATTTAATTTTATTTATTTTTTATTCAAAGTTTTACATAGTGATTTTGCTTTTGTTGTAATACTTTTTATACATTCCATATCAATTGCTTGCTCTTTATCACATAATGCTTCTTCTGGTCTATCGTGTACTTCAATAATTAATCCATCACAGCCAGCTGCAACAGCTGCTAAAGACATAGGCTCAATCATATACGTATTTCCAGCAGCATGACTAGGATCAATAATAATATCATAATTTGTATTTTTCTTTATATAGGGTATAGCTTGTAAATCTAAAACATTTCTAGTAGAATTATCAAAACTTCTTATTCCACGTTCACATAAAATAACATTCTTTCCACCATTTATATATTTAGCAGCTGATATCCATTCTTTATAAGTAGCACTTAATCCTCTTTTTAATAA
This sequence comes from uncultured Bacillota bacterium, assembly GCA_947165195.1. GTDB lineage: Bacteria > Bacillota_I > Bacilli_A > RF39 > UBA660 > RUG14891. Next base: position 23,695 of record CAMUZJ010000002.1, on the reverse strand, counting down.
AACTGGCTTATCGTACTTTCCTAGTTCTTTTAACAATTCATAATTGTACATATTTCTACTTCCAATTTGGATAATATCTATTTTATCTGCATATTTTCTTACTTGTTCAATAGACATTAATTCCGTAACGACAGGTAGTCCTGTTTCTTCTTTTGCTTTCAATAAATATTCGATTCCCTTATCTCCAAGACCTTGAAAGCTTTCTGGGTTCGTTCTAGGCTTAAAAGCCCCTCCTCTTAAATAATCAACGCCTATTTCCTTTAATTGTTTTGCTATTCTAATAATTTGCTCCTCTGATTCAATGGCACAAGGACCAGCAATAATTTTTACATTTTTCATACAATACCTCTTTCTATTTTTATTTTTAAGATATCAAAACTATTCCATTCTGATAAAAATTTGCATAGTTAATTAAATTACAATCATCGAAGTAATTATAATAGTAATAGTCACTATCTATACAAACCACCTCCTAAAATAAAAAAACGAGCAATCTCCTCCAAAAGGACGAATTGCTCGTGGTACCACCTTTATTTGTAATAATAGTCTATTACCTCTTATTGATAACGGAAATTATCCGATTAAAATCATCATTTGTAATTCGTTATTTTATTTTTACTTGTTTCCACCTACCACAAGCTCTCTATAAAGTACTATAAAATAATTACTTCGAATGAGTCATCTTTTAATTAACTTAGTAAAGTGTACTACATTTTATATAGATTTGTAAATATTTTTTTAATTTTTTTTATTAGTATCTGATACCCAATCAAAAAAACAAATAAAAAAAGCGGATTAAACATCCGAATTATTATCAATTTATGGTGGAGCTGAGGAGAATCGAACTCCTGTCCGAAAACAAAGCTACATAAACCTCTACAAGTTTAGTTAACTAAATAATCTCGTATATTATCCAAGTAGTTAACGACAAAGATAATATACCAGTCTAAAGATTCTTACTATTGTTTAGACAAACAATAGTCATAACCTAATAATATGAACCCCAAATTATCCCTTAGGTAAAGATAATATGAAGTGTATTCCCTATTTTAAATTAGGCAAAAGCAACAGCTTGATTTCCACCAAACATGTTTGCGAATACGTTTTTAATATTTTTTGCATTTATTTTTTTTGCTCGTAACGTGAAACATCCGACTTGCCATCTATGCTCTTCTATTCCCGTCGAAACCAAATCAACCCCATGCACATAGATTATAACATAATTTTAATGTCTTGTCTAGATATCAACATAAAGCAATACCCTTATTACTAATAAACAGTTTATCCCCTTTACAAAAACATTTAAAATTATCCTGGCAATTTTGTAACTTTTTAAAATCCAATAAATATACATATTGGCTACTATTAATTGCATTATAAGAATAACACGAAGCACAAGATTCAAAAATAATCATTAAATTATGATTATAAGTATTTATCTGTTCTGCCATACAAGGAAAAACAATAGAATTTAGCGTTGTAAAAGAACCATTATCAAACCTTGCAATATTTAAAATAGAATTTCTAAATCTACCAAAAGATCTACTAAATATATAATAAATGTTATTTTGATACTTATAAACACACATTCCTTGAACATTCTTGTATGGTATTTCATACAAATCACTTTTCTTACTTAAATCTCCATTAGAAAGTATTTTAAACTTCTTGATAACACTTTTCTTATTTACTACCTTATAATCCACAAAATTACCAACATATAATTCATTATTAAAACAAGTAATATAAGCAGGAGAGCTGGTCTTCGCAGCTGATGAATATAAATCACACGTCTCATCTACGCAATATTTTTTATCCACATCTAATATAGAATTATTTCCTAGTTGTAAAATGTTTTTTCCACAATATCTGTGGATAAACGATTTATTATTTTTCCCCTCTCCACATACAAATAAACTATCCGTTTCTTTATGATAACATATCCCACCACAATGAATTTTGTATTTCAAATAAATTATTTTGTGACAATTTTTAGAACAAACTAACAAAATCGAATTTTTCTCATGCTTATAATCATAACAAGAAATTACAATATAATCATCTATTGAACAAACTCCTTGTGGAACGTAATCGGTATTTTCAATAGGAATCACACAAAATTTATCTATTAAAGAACTATAAAAACAATTATATTTATTCTTAAAAATTACCACTAATTATCACCCAATTCTAAAAAACATTATATACTATTAATATATGTTTATACAACAATAGAAAAACAAAAAAATTCATGTTATAATATCAAGAAAAGGAGACAGAAAACATGATAGAATGGAAAGGTTTTAAGGAAGGAAAATGGTGTAATGAAGTTAACGTAAATGATTTTATAAAAATAAATTACTATCCATACAATGGAAATGAAGATTTTCTTTCTAACAAAACAAATAAAACAGATAAAGTTTGGAAAAAATGCGAAGAACTTCTAAAAGAAGAATTAAGAAAACATGTATTAGATATTGATGTAGACCATATGTCCGGTATTAATGTCTTTGCCCCTGGATATATTGACAAAGAAAATGAAGTAATCGTTGGTTTACAAACGGATGCTCCACTAAAAAGAATCGTTAATCCATACGGCGGAATTCGTATGGTATATCAAGAGTTAGATGCATATGGATATGAATTAAATCCCGAAGTAGATAAATACTTTAATGAATTTAGAAAAACACATAATCAAGGAGTATTTGATGCTTACACAAAAGATATTTTAAAAGCAAGACATGTTGGATTATTAACTGGATTACCTGATGCTTATGGAAGAGGTAGAATTATAGGTGACTATAGAAGAGTTGCTTTATATGGTATTGATTATTTGATAGAACAAAAACAAAATGACTTAGATACAATGAAAATAGATATAATGGATGAATCCACTATCCGTCTAAGAGAAGAAGTATCTGTTCAAATAAGAGCTTTAGAAGATATCAAGAAAATGGCTGCTACTTATGGATATGATATATCTAGACCAGCAGTTAATGCCAAAGAAGCAGTACAATGGACTTATTTTGCTTACTTAGCGACTGTTAAAGAAAATAATGGTGCTGCTATGTCTTTAGGAAGAGTCGATGCTTTCTTTGATATTTATTTTCAAAGAGATTTTGAAAATCATACTTTAACAGAAGAAGAAGCACAGGAAATTATTGATCAATTTGTAATTAAATTGCGTATTATGAGACATTTAAGAACTCCAGAATATGATGAATTATTTTCCGGTGACCCCACTTGGGTAACTTGCTCTATCGGTGGTATTACAACAGAAGAACATAGTATGGTTACAAAAACTTCTTATAGAATTTTACATACTTTAACTAACTTAGATCCAGCACCAGAACCAAATATGACCGTATTATGGTCCGAAAAATTACCAGAAAATTTTAAAAAATATTGTGCCAAAATGAGTATTCAAACTGACTCTATTCAATATGAAAATGATGATGTTATGAGACCTACTATGGGAGATGATTATGCGATAGCTTGTTGCGTATCAGCTATGAGATTAGGAAAAGATATGCAATACTTTGGAGCACGCTGTAATTTAGCTAAAGCTTTATTATATGCAATTAATGGTGGAATAGATGAAATAAAAAGAGAATTAGTCATTTCAGGATTTGAGAAAATAAATGATAAAATTTTAGATTATGAAAAAGTGAAGAATGCTTATTGGAAAATGCTAGAAAAAATTGCTAAAATATATTGTGATGCGATGAATATTATTCATTACATGCATGACAAATATGCATATGAATCATCCCAAATGGCTCTACATGATACAAATGTAAATAGATTAATGGCCTATGGAGTAGCCGGATTATCTGTAGTAGCTGATTCCTTATCTGCTATTAAATATGCTAAAGTAAGGCCTATTAGAGATGAAGAAGGAATTGCTATTGACTTCGAAATAGAAGGAGATTTTCCAAAATACGGAAACGATGATGACAGAGTAGATAATATTGCTAAAGAAATAGTAGAAAAATTCTTTAAAGAACTTGAATCTCATCCATGTTATCGAAATGCTCAACCAACTTTATCAGTCTTAACTATTACATCCAATGTTGTATACGGTACCAAAACAGGTTCTACTCCTGATGGAAGAAAAATAGGGGAACCATTTGCTCCTGGAGCTAATCCAATGCACGGAAGAGATTCATCTGGTGCCATAGCTTCACTAAACTCCGTAGCTAAATTAAATTGGAGTAATTGTTGTAGAGATGGTATTTCTAATACATTTTCTATCATTCCAACTTCCTTAGGAATAACAGATGAAGAAAGAATAGAAAATTTAGTATCCCTAATGGAAGGTTACTTTCAACAAGGAGCACATCACTTAAATGTCAATGTATTAAATAGAGAAACTTTAATAGATGCCATTAATAACCCAGATAAGTATCCATTATTAACGATTAGAGTTTCAGGATATGCTGTAAGATTTAATCGACTAACAAAACAACAACAAGAAGAAGTTATTCAAAGAACTTTTCACGAGAAGATATAATATGTTAGGATCAGTAAATTCAATCGAAACATTTGCTCTTTTAGATGGACCGGGAGTACGTACAGTAATATTTTTAAATGGATGTCATCTAAGATGTAAATATTGTCATAATCCTGAAACCTGGAAACTTCAAAAAAACAACATTACTAGTGATGAAATAGTAAAAAAATGTCTTAGAAACAAACCATATTTTAAAAGAAATAATGGAGGAGTAACTTTTTCTGGTGGAGAACCCCTACTACAATATGACTTTTTAGTAGGTACTTGTAAAAAACTAAAAGAAGAAAATATTCATATTGCCATAGATACCTCGGGTATTGGTCTTGGAAATTATACAGAACTTCTTAATACTATTGATTTAGTACTACTAGATGTTAAGTACATTACAAAAGAAGGATTTAAACAAATTACTGGAAATGATTATTTAGATAAATATTTTCAATTTTTAGAACAATTAAATAAATCCAATGTAGAAGTCTGGATACGACAAGTCATTATTCCAGAAGTTAATGACAATGAACAATATATTCATGAATTAGCTACTTTTATTAAGAAGAATATTAAGAATGTAAAAAGAGTAGACTTTTTACCATATACTTCTTTAGGAAAAGAGAAATACAAAAAATTAAATATACCATACCCATATAAAGATAAAGAAGATATGGATAAAGAAAAATCACAAAAACTATATGAAATATTTATGAAAGAATTTAAGGACTATTATGAGTAATAGTTCTTTTCTTTTACAAAAAAAGAAAGTTTACTTAATTAACTTATTCAACTTTCTTCTATTCATGACAGATACAATTTTAGCTAATACTAAAAGAATAAATACACAACCAGAAATAATAATCGCACCAGTATTTAATTTAGTCATAATTTGATTAGCTTCTGCATTAGATAATTTTTCTCTTTTAACAGAAATTACATATACAGATTTATGTCCATCTTGTGAAGTAACATTTATTTTTACAATGTCATTATTCTTTTTTAAGTCATCTGCTCCAACAACTGTATACTTAGCATTAGAATCTTCTGTTTCGATAGATAATTTTAACTTATTTACAGTTTGTGGTATCTTAATAACATAATTATATTTATTCTTTTCAAAATTAAGAAAATAATCTTTTATAGAAAGAGTTTTTAAATAATTATTAGAAGAATCTACTAGAGAAGGCTCTTCATCTGTTGTACTTTCTACAAAATCATTAGTATTAGTTTTTTCGTTTTCACCTTGTATTACGGAAAATACTTTATCACTTTCAACAGATGGCTTAGAAGAACTTACTATATTACTTTTAGGTTCTGACTTAATCTCTTTATTTGTTTGTTTAATTTTAATTGTTGTTGTCTTATTACTAGTAATCTCTGCTTCTTTTACATCATCTTCCTCATAATAACCATCCTCATCGACTCGGTAATATCCTACTCCAATATCCTGTAATTTAATAGTTGTTTCTTCTTTATCAGTATTTTTGACATAAAAATATACTTTTGCCTCGTAATCCGAACAAGCCAATACTCCATCAATACACTTATTACCAGTAGAATCGTTATCTACAATACTCAAAATATAATATCCATCACTATCTTTATAGATGGAACTATCATAAAAATCTGTCATAACATCCGTAATAGAAAGAACAGAGTCATCAAAATCCAATTGATACATAATAGCACCTATTCCATCACTATTAGTACTTTTTTTATCTAATCCATTAAAACCAATACTTATTGTTGCAAAAAATGTATTGCCTACCTCTTCTTCCTTACTAGAGGAAATAGTAGTACTACCAATTGATAAAGCATAAGTATTGAAAGGAATAATTATAATCATTAATAATAAAATATATAAAAACTTCTTCATATCTACTACCTCTACTATCCTAGATAATTATAACACAGAAAAATGAGTATTCCAAATACTCATTCTCATTATCGATAATTCTTTAAGTTTTTCGCAACTTCTCTTTTTATATCTCGCTCTTTAATAGACTCCCGTTTATCATATTCTTTCTTACCATGACAAACGCCTAACTCTACTTTTAATTTATTTTCTTTAAAATATAGTTTAATAGGAATTAAAGTATACCCCTTTTGTTCAATATACTTCTCTATCTTACTAATTTCTTTTCTATGCAGTAGTAATTTTCTATCTCTTGACTCTTCGTGATTAAAAATATTGCCTTCTTTATATTGACCAACATACATATTAAGCAAAAAAACCTCATGATTTTTAACAATCCCATAACAATCTTTTATATTACAATCGCCATTTCTAATAGACTTTATTTCTGTACCTGTCAATACGATTCCAGTCTCATATGCTTCATCTATAAAATAATCATGTCGAGCCTTTCTATTAATAATTTCCACATAATCACTCCCCTGATAGTCCCCAAACAAGTTCAGGATATCTTTCATTTACAATCGATTTATATTTTTCATAATATCCCATGTAATTGTTTAATTGAGAATTATTTAATTTAGGATAAGGAATTATCCTAAAGTCATGGTTAACTCCTCCACGCTTAACAGTAGTAGTATACACCAATTGTGCTTTAGGGTCAATGACAGCATTGGTTACATTATCATCTACATCTACATGTTTTTTTAAAGTTACCTCCATTGCTAATCCAGTAAAATTATCAATATCATCTTGATCACTAATAAAGTTTCCTAAAGAGTAAATAACAAATGTTTTATTGTCATTAATATATTCTACTGTTTGAATAACATGAGGATGAGCTCCAATAATTAAATCTACTCCTAAACTAGATAAATAATCCGCTATCTCTTTTTGTTTATAATCTACCTTAAAAGAATATTCTGTACCCCAGTGCATAGCAACTATTACAAAATCTACTTTATCTCGAACTGATGCAATATCAGCAGCTGCCTTCTCATCACTATATTCATTATTTAAATAAGATTTTCCATAAGGAGTAGGTAATCCATTATTCCATATTGTATAAGAAATAAAGGCATATTTAATATTATTTTTTTCATAAACAGTTGCAACTGATGCAGTTCTCTCCTCCTCACTACTCCATTGACCAGAGGCAGCTACCTCAGGATGACTCTTCCAGTATTCTACAGAATTTAACACCCCTTGTTCTCCTTTATCCATCGTATGATTGGTTGCTAAAGAAACCATATTAAATCCTGCATCAATAAAAGCATCTCCCACTTCTTGTGGAGAATTAAATCTAGGATAACTAGAATAACCTAAAGTTGCTCCTCCTAATACCGTTTCTTGATTATAATAAGCTAAATCATATTTAGTAGATATATTTTTAAAATCTGCTAACATTGGCTTAAAATCATAAGAACCATCTGCTTGTTTGGCATCATTATAAACGCCCCAATGAATTAGAGCATCTCCTACCATAATTAATTTTGCTTCATAATCTTTTGGCTCCTTTACAACAACAGGTTCTACTTCTTCATCTTTATTTTTTTCTAAAGAATGTTTATCAATATAAAAATTAGATAAACCTAATCCCACTAAAACTCCTAAAACAATAACAGAACTAAATAAAGCTGCTATTTTTACTTTTCCATTTATCTTTATCTTCTTTTTTTTCTTTGACATACTACACCTTCTTAATAACTTCAAAGTCTATTGTTTTATCCTCTTTAGAAGCTCTAACAACTTTCACAACTACTCTTTCTCCAATACGATACTTAATATGAGTTCTTTCTCCAGTCAAAGTCATATGCTCTTCATCATAATGAAAGAAATCTTTCATATCTTTAATTGGAACTAATCCTTCGATTAAATTATCTAATTCAACAAACATACCAAAGCTAGTTACAGAAGAAATCATACCTTCAAACTCTTCTCCTATATGACCTTCCATATATTCAGCCATTTTCATATCCTCTACTTCACGTTCACAATCAACAGAAGCCCTTTCTCTTGCAGAAGAATGATCAGCTATATAAATTAACTTCTCTTCCCACTTCGAAATAGTAGACATATCTATTTTACCATCAAATAAATAGGTATGTAATAGTCTATGAACAGTCGTATCAGGATATCTTCTAATTGGAGAAGTAAAGTGAGTATAACAACTACTAGCAAGACCATAATGTCCTAAGTTTTCAGGTTTATAGACAGCTTTTTGCATACTTCTAAGTAATAGAGCTGCTAGTATTTTATATTCTTTCTTATTTTCTAATTGCTTCAAAATTCTTTGCATAGTAGTAGGTTTTGTATCGTTTAAATCACCTGTTAATTTATAGCCTAAACTACTAACAAATCCTAAAAAGCCTCTAATCTTATCATCTTTTGGCACTTCATGTACACGATAAATAAAAGGCAAATTCATAAAATAAATATGAGTTGCTACACATTCATTAGCAGCTATCATAAAAGACTCAATTAATCTTTCTCCAACTCCTCTATCCCTTACTTTTATTTCTAATGGTTTACAATCTTTATCTACTATGATTTTTGGCTCATCCACTTCAAAGTTAATATATCCTCTTCTTGTTATAGCATTTTGTAATATCTCTGCAAGTTCTGCCATCATCCTAAGACTTTTTTCATAAGGTTGATACCCTTCTGGTATTACATTATTTTCTAATATAGAATTAACTTTTTTATAAGTCATCTGAATTCTAGATTTTATAACACTAGGAAATATTTCATAACTAATTTGCTTTCCTTTATTATCAAATTCCATTACACAAGAAACTGCTAATCTATCAACATTTGGATTAAGAGAACAAATTCCGTTAGATAACTCGTGAGGAAGCATAGGAATTACTCTGTCTACTAAATAAACACTAGTACCTCTTTCCATTGCTTCATCATCTAGTGGAGAACCTTCTTTTACATAATAACTAACATCTGCTATATGAACTCCTAATTCATAATGACCATTAGATAGCCTTTTAATAGAAATAGCATCATCAATATCTTTGGTATCATCCCCATCAATTGTAAATATTTCTACATCTCGTAAATCTCTTCTACCTGTTAAATCTTTCTCTAATACTTCCATTGGCATAGTAGAGACTTCTTCTTTAACAGCATCGGGAAATTCTGTATTAAAATTATACTTATAAATAATAGACAATATATCTACTCCAGGATCATTCTTATGTCCTATAATTTCTATTACTTTTCCTTCATATCGTAAATTATTATTAAGTGGTTTGACTAACTCTACTACTACTTTGTGTCCATCTACAGCATTCAAAGTTTTGTCTTTTGGAATTTGAATATTTAATTTTATTTTATTTTCATCTAAAGTAATATGTCCAACTCCTTTAGAATCAAAATTTATTTCTCCTACAAAGCGTTTATTTTCTCTTTTTAATACTCTTAGAATTCTACCCTCTAATCGATCAATATTCTTTTTACTAGTAATTTCAACTAAAACAATATCATCGTGAATAGCTCCATTCATATTATCTTGAGAAATATAAATATCTTCTTCTTGAGATTCTACTTCTACAAATCCAAAGCCTTTCTTATTAGCACGCATAACACCTTTTCTAAGATGGCTATTTTCTAATAATAGATATTTATCTTTGTTAGAATGATATATAACAGCTTCTTTTTCCAAACTTTCAAGTACTTCTATTAATTCTTTTGTATCTTCCACAGTAGTTGCTCCTAATAAATCAGCAAGTTCAAAAATAGATAAAGCCTTATCACTATTTTTTAGAATATTAATTACATTATCTCTCATTTAAACACCTTCTATATTAGTATTATACTGTATTTTATTATACGGCACTAGTATTATTTTCCAAAAAAAAGTAAACACATAAATCGTGCTTACTTATCCTTTTTAGTAATTAACTAATAAACATGGCAATTAAACTTATTAAAAAGAAAATCATTCCTAATACAAACGTTAACCTAGTAATGAATAATTCAGATCCACGTTCTTTTCTATTTGTAAACAATTCCGTGCCACCGCCAGATAAAATACGTGCGGCACCTTCTGCCTTACCACTTTGTAAAAGAACTATTATAATTAATAATATTGATACAATTAAAAGTGCTGCTTCCATAACACACCTCCGTTTTTATAACACATATATAATATCATAAATAGATAATATATGCAATAAATCTCTAATTTGTTTTTTCACTTAGCAAATCTAATAGTTGATCAAAAGAATATTTTTGAGATTCAAAATCTTTTCTATTTTTATATTCCACTTCATTATTAACTGCATCTCTTCCTACAGTAATTCTTTTGGATATTCCAATTAAGTCTGCATCACTAAATTTAATGCCAGCTCTAACATCTCTATCATCAAATAATACATCATATCCTTTAGATAATAAACTTTCATATATAGAGTTCGCTAATTTCATTTGTACTTCATCTTTATTATTAACAACTATTAAATGAATATCATATGGAGAAATACTATCTGAAAAGATAATTCCGTATTCATCATGGTTTTGCTCAATAAATGCTGATAATACTCTGGCTATTCCTATTCCATAACAACCCATATATGGATATTTTAAAGTATTATCTTGATCACTGTATTGTAAGTTTAGGCTTTCACAATATTTCGTTCCTAGTTTAAAAGTATTTCCTACCTCTATTCCTTTTTTAAAGGTTAATTTAAAGCCACATTCAGGACAACAATCATCTTCACATACATTTCTAATATCAGAAATTTTATAAATATCAAAGTCACTCAAATTAGCGTTTATGAAATGATAGTCTGTTTTATTAGCTCCTACAACAAAGTTACTCATAGTATTTACTTCTAAATCTACAATAACTGGTATATTTAATCCAATAGGTCCAGCAAAACCTACTTCTGCCCCAGTAATCTTACTATCTTCTTCAGGTAAAGCTAATTCTACTTCATTTACACCTAGTAAGGTAGCTAATTTTAATTCATTAACTTCTCTATCTCCACGGATTAGGCAAGCATAATACTTATCATTTGCTTTGTATATTAATGTTTTAACTGTAGTTTTAACATCTACTTTTAAATAGGCAGATACTTCTTCAATGGTTTTCATATGAGGAGTAGATACTAATTCTTTTTGTTTTATCTCTTCACATTTAACTTCTCCTTGTTTACATTCACATATTTCAATATTAGAAGCAAATCCACAAGAATCACATAAAACTAATACATCTTCTCCTATGTCACAAACAGCTTGAAATTCTTCTGATAAAAGTCCTCCCATAGCTCCAGTAGATGCCTTAACTATTTTATAGTTTAATCCTACTCTATCAAAGATATTCTTATATGCTTGAAACATTAAAGCATAGGATTTATCTAATCCTTCTAAATCCTTGTCAAAAGTATAAGCATCTTTCATAACAAATTCACGAGTTCTAATAAGTCCATATCTACTTCTAGGTTCATCTCTATATTTTGTTGCCATTTGATATAGACTAATAGGCATATCTTTATAGGACTTTATAACATCTTTTGCTACTTCTACAAATAATTCTTCATGAGTAGGCCCTAATGCATAATTTCTATTAAATCTATCTTTTAAAGTAAACATATCATGACCAAATATTTCTCTTCTACCACTTTGTATATAAACTTCTTCAGGTAATAAAGATGGCATTACTAATTCTTGAGAATCTATTTTATTCATTTCTTCTCTTACAATATTTTCTATTTTTCTTAATGTTTTTAGACCTAATGGTAAAAATGTATAAATACCACTAGATGATTTTTTAATCATACCAGCTCTAACTAATAAGTTGGCACTTACTGATTCTTCATCTTTTACATTTTCTTTTAATGTAGTAAAATAACTATTACTTAATTTCATATTTTAACCTCCCAAAATAAAAGGATAGTACCTAAAAGGAGTGCATAAAGCACGGTACCATCCTTAATTTTACTTATTTTAATAACGATGTTAATACACCGAGAGATAAACTCCTCCAAGAAAGTTAGGAACTCTATTAGATTATTATTAAGGTCTCACTATCCTTAACTCCCTTTGAATAAGAGCTAATAAAGTATTGGTCTTTCTTATAGATTTATATAAATTTTCTTTATTATAAAATTATATGTTATTTTTGTCAAGAAGATTATATGGTTTGTAATTCTTCCTCTATTCTCATAAGTTGATTATATTTACAAATTCTATCTGTTCTAGACATAGAACCTGTTTTAATTTGTCCTAAATTTAATCCTACTGCTAAATCTGCTATAGTTGTATCTTCTGTTTCTCCACTTCTATGAGAAATTATTGTTTTATATCCATTTGATCTAGCAAGTTCAATAGTTTCTAATGTTTCTGTAATCGTACCAATTTGATTTACTTTTAAAAGAATTGCATTACCAGCATGATTATCAATTCCCATTTGTAAGCATTTTTTATTAGTTACAAATAAGTCATCTCCTACTAATTGAACTCTATCTCCAATTCGCTCAGTAATTTTTCTAAAGCCTTCCCAGTCATTTTCATCGACTGGATCTTCTATTGAAATAATTGGATATTTATTTACTAATTCTTCATAAAAGTCAATTAACTCATCAGTTGTTAAGCTTCTACCTTCTCCAACAAGCTCATATTTTCCATCTTTATAGAATTCGCTAGCAGCTACATCTATTGCCATACAAACATCCACCCCTGGTTCATATCCAGCTTTCTTAATAGCTTCCATAATAAGTTCAAATCCTTCTTGATTAGATTGTAAATCAGGAGCAAAACCACCTTCATCTCCTACACCAGTTGCTAATTTTTTCTCATTCAATACTTTTTTTAAGTTATGGAATACTTCTGCTCCTACTCTAATTCTTTCATGAATAGTATCTCTTTGAGGAATAATCATAAATTCTTGAAAGTCGAGTTTATTATCCGCATGAGCTCCTCCGTTAATAATATTCATCATCGGAACTGGTAAGGTCTTTCCATTGCCAACATATTCATATAATTCTTTTCCTTCGTTAATGGCGCTGGCTTTTAAAGCAGCCATAGAAATTCCTAGAATGGCATTAGCTCCAAATTTAGATTTGGTTTCTGTTCCATCTAATTCTATCATCGCATAATCTAATTTTTTTTGATCTGCTGCATCCATACCAATTACTAAATCTCTTAATGGTCCATTCACATTTGCAACTGCTTTGGTAGTACCCTTACCTAAGTATCTTGATTTATCGCCATCTCTAAGTTCTAGGGCTTCTCTTTCCCCCGTAGATGCTCCACTTGGTACGGCTGCACGACCTCTTACACCATTTTCTAAAATTACATCTACTTCTACTGTAGGATTACCCCTAGAATCTAATATTTCTCTAGCTTTAATATCTTTAATCTTCATGTTTTAATTCCTCCACTTTTTTCTTAAATTCTGCTCCTCTTATTTCACATTCTTTATACTGATCCCACGAAGCAGAGGCAGGACTAAGTAATATTATACCACCTGCTAATGTTACTTCAACCGCTTTATCAAATCCATCTTTTAAATATTGATATTTATATGTTGGAATATTTAGAGATTTTCCAAATTCTTCTACTCTATCACGGCATTGACCTATCGCAATAATATTTGCTACATCTTTCATATATGGAGAAAGTTCATAAAAATCTTGTCCTCTTTCTAATCCTCCTAAAATAATAGTTATAGGCTGATTAAAGGAAGATAAAGCAATCTGTGTACACTTTATATTAGTTGCCTCTGTATCGTTATAATATTTAATACCATTTACTGTATCCACATACTCTAGTCGATGTTCTACTCCTCTAAAAGAAGAAATTACATCACATATAATTTCATTAGAAACAGAAAACTCTTTTGCTACCATAATGGCAGCCATACAATTTTCTACATTGTGAATACCTGCTATAAATATTTGATCTCTATTTATTACTTTTTCTCCATAATAATAAATGGCATCATCTTTTAAATAACATCCATTAATTTCTTTCTTACTAGAAAAATATTTAACAGTTGATAAAATATCTCTTGTTTCATTTAATACATCTTCATTTTCTATATTTAAAATTGCTATATCCTTACTAGATTGATTTTTAAACAACTTTGCTTTTACTCTTTTATAATTTTCGTAACTTTTTAAGAAATCTATATGAGCAGGACTTAAATTAGTCATAACAGCTACATCCGGCTTAAATTTATCTAAATTTTCTAGTTGTTGACAAGATACTTCCATCACTATAATATCTCCACTAGATACATTATTTAGAATACTAGATAAGGGAACTCCAACATTTCCCGCTAAAAAGACTTTTTCTCCAAATGCTTTTTTCATAATATTATAGGTTAGTGTTGTCGTAGTTGTTTTTCCATTTGTACCTGTTATTCCTATTAGTTTTACACCTTCCGGTAATAGACGATAAGCCATTTCTACTTCATTAATTACTTCTATTCCTAATTTTCTCGCTTTTAAAACATATTTATGGTCAATAGGTACCCCAGGATTTTTGATTAAATAATCAAATGTCCCATCTAATATTTCATCTGGATGAGATCCAAAATACAACTTCACTCCTAATTTTCTTAATTCTTCAATTTGAGAAGCATCTAATAAAGATTCATCCTTGCCATCATTTAATATAACTTCATTATTTCTTTGAATTAAAAATTTAGCTGCTTGATATCCGCTTCTAGCTAATCCTAATATAAATATTTTTTTATTTTCAAACATTTTTACCACCATTAGTATTATACTATATATTATCAAATTTAACCACTTGATTTTTTTCTAGATTATTGAAAGAGCAGAAAAATCTATGGTATAATATAAGAGTATAAAGAGGTGTTGTTGATGAGGATAGTTACATTAAGCTCAGAACAATTTAATAAATTTGCTCAAAGTCATCGCTATCGCAATTATTATCAAACTAGTACCTATGGAACTTTAATGACAAAATTTGGTTATAATATTCACTATTTAGGAATTGTAAGTGATACAAATAAATTAATCGGTGCAACATTAATTCTTTATAAGCAAGTTTTTATGAGTAATAAAATAGCTTATGCACCTAGGGGAATATTATACAATTATGAAAATTTAGAAGATTTAGAAGAAGCAACAAAAAAGATAAAACAAGTATTAGGTAAACAAGGTTTCATGCTTCTTAGAATGGATCCTTATATTCCTATCACAATAAGAGACTCTAATGGGACCATTATGAACTTTAACAATAAAGGAAACAAAATAATTGATAACTTAAAAAGTGTTGGATTTACCTATAAGGGAAAAACTAAAGCCTTCGAAACAGAGAAACCGAGATGGGAAGGATTAGTAATTTTAAATAATAGCATTGATGAGATGTTCTCTAAATTAGAAAAAAGGACAAGAAACAAGCTTAGAAAGGCTTTAAATTTTGGAATAGAGGCATACAGAGATGATTCAAACGATATTGAGAAATTTTATAAATTTGTAAGTGATGAAAATAAAAAACCAAAATCATACTATGAACAATTACTAAAATATTTTGGAGAAAATGCCGAAGTATATTATGCTAAAATTAACACTGAAACATTTACTCTTAACAGTAGAAGAGCGTATGAAAAGGAATTAGAGAATAATAGTGTTTTATCTAATATGATTCAAGATCAATCTTTAGATGAAAGACAAGCCAATAATATTTTAAATAAAAAAATGGAATCCGATAAATTATTGGATTCTTATAAGAATTCCTTAATTCAAGCCACAGAACTGTTAAAGCAATATCCAGAAGGAATTATTATTGGTGGAGCTATTGTTATTATTTATGATAATGCTGCATTTATTATTATAGAAAGTATCGACCCTAAATATAAATCTCAAAATTGTGAATATGTTTTAAAATGGAAAATGATTGAAGACTACACTAATAGAAACTTAAAGTACTTAAATTTAGGTGGAATTATAGGTGATTTTGATGGGGAAAATCAGCACAATATTTTAAATGAAAAAAAATTAGGTTTTAATACAACCATTAGTGAATATATAGGAGAATTTGATATTATCTTAAATAAATTTTCTTATAATTTATATAAAAGCTTTAATAAAAATAAAAAAAATCAGAGTTAAATCTGATTTTTTTATTATTATTCAACGATTTCAGTAACGTTACCAGCACCTACAGTACGTCCACCTTCACGAATAGAGAATTTAGTACCTTGTTCAAGTGCGATTGAGTGAATTAATTCAACATCAATATTAACGTTATCACCTGGCATAACCATTTCTACACCTTCTGGTAAAGTAATTACACCAGTAACATCTGTAGTTCTGAAATAGAATTGTGGACGATAGTTTGTAAAGAATGGTGTATGACGTCCTCCTTCTTCTTTGCTTAATACGTAAACTGCAGCTTTAAATTTATGATGAGGTGTAACTGTTCCTGGTTTAGCAAGAACTTGTCCACGTTCAACTTCTTCACGAGAAATACCACGTAATAATACTCCAGCGTTATCTCCAGCTTCTGCAAAATCTAATTGTTTACGGAACATTTCAATTCCAGTAACTACTGTTTTCTTAGTTTCTTTAATACCAACGATTTCTACTTCATCGTTTAATTTTAATTGTCCACGTTCAACACGTCCAGTAACAACTGTACCACGACCTGTAATTGTGAATACATCTTCAATACTCATTAAGAATGGTTTATCATTATCTCTTTCTGGAGTTGGAATCCATGTATCAACAGCTTCCATTAATTCATCAATTTTACCAACCCATTCAGGATCTCCTTCAAGTGCTTTTAATGCTGAACCACGGATTATTGGAGTGTTATCTCCATCGAAACCATATTCATTTAATAAGTCACGAATATCCATTTCTACTAAATCTAATAATTCTGGATCATCAACCATATCACATTTATTCATGAATACTACCATTTTAGGTACTCCAACTTGACGAGCAAGTAAGATATGTTCACGAGTTTGTGCCATAGGTCCATCAGTTGCAGCAATAACTAAGATTGCTCCATCCATTTGTGCAGCTCCCGTAATCATGTTTTTAACATAATCAGCATGTCCTGGGCAGTCTACGTGTGCATAATGTCTATTATTAGTACTGTACTCAATATGTGCAGTATTAATAGTAATTCCACGTTCTCTTTCTTCTGGTGCTTTATCAATGTTAGCAAAATCAACAGCTTGGTTACCATTTTTACCAGCTAAACATTTTGAAATAGCAGCAGTTAATGTAGTTTTACCATGATCTACGTGTCCAATTGTACCAATGTTAACATGTGGTTTTGAACGATCAAATTTTTCTTTTGCCATAATTTAATTTCCTCCTATTTGTATTACAACATTTATTTTATCTAATAATTGAAAGTTTTTCAACTATTTTGATACATTATTTATTTAATTTCCACTCTTTTTTATAATTTCATCAGCAATATTCTTTGGAACTTCTTCATAATGATCTGGTTGCATGATAAAGTTAGCTCTACCTTGTGTATTTGAACGTAAAGTAGTTGCATATCCAAACATTTCTGAAAGTGGAACCATAGCGCTTAATTTAACAGCATTTCCTTGTGCTTCTTGACCTAAAGGTTTACCACGGCGAGATGTTAAATCTCCCATTACATTACCAAAATATTCTTCTGGAGTAATAACATCAACCTTCATAATTGGTTCAAGTAACACAGGTTTACATTTATTTTTAGCTTCTTTTAAAGCAAAGCTAGCGGCAATCTTAAATGCCATTTCATTTGAGTCTACATCATGATATGAACCATCAAATAATGTAGCTTTAACGTCAATCATAGGGTAACCAGCAAGTACACCTGTTTGTAATGCTTCTTGTAATCCTTTATCAACAACTGGAATATATTCACGAGGAACAACTCCACCAACGATTTGATCAACGAATTCATAACCTTTATCAGGATTTGGCTCAAATTTAATCCATACGTGTCCGTATTGTCCACGTCCACCTGATTGTTTAATATATTTACCTTCACATTCAGCTTCTTGCTTAATTGTTTCACGGTAAGCAACTTGTGGAGCACCAACATTTGCTTCTACATTAAATTCACGTTTCATACGATCTACTAATACATCAAGGTGTAATTCACCCATACCAGCTATAACTGTTTGACCAGTTTCATGATCAGTATGAACTTTAAATGTAGGATCTTCTTCTGCAAGTTTTTGTAATGCTATTGCCATTTTATCTTGATCAGCTTTTGATTTTGGTTCAACAGCTAATTGAATAACTGGTTCTGGTACTACTAAGCTTTCAAGAATAATTGGTTTCTTTTCATCACATAAAGTATCTCCAGTTGTAGTATTTTTAAGTCCTACAGCAGCTGCTATATCTCCAGAATATACATCTGTAATTTCTTTACGATTATTAGCATGCATTTGTAAAATACGACCAATTCTTTCTTTTGATCTTTTTGTTGAATTTAATACATAAGAACCACTTGATAAATGTCCTGAATAAACTCTAAAGAATGTTAAACGTCCAACAAATGGATCAGTCATAACTTTGAATGCTAGTGAACTAAATGGTTCATTGTCATCAGGTTTACGCTCAGCTTCTTTTCCATCCAAATCAGTTCCTTTAACAGCTCCTATATCTAAAGGACTTGGTAAATAATCAACAACAGCATCTAGTAATAACTTAATACCTTTGTTTCCTAGAGCAGTACCACACATAACTGGGAAAAACTCAGCAGCTAGTACTCCTTTTCTAATAGCGGATTTAATCATATCATTAGATACTTCTCCACCATCAAGATATGTCATCATCATATCTTCATCAAATTCAGCAACTGCATCAATTAATTCTGCTCTTTTTTCTTCAGCTATTGATTGTAATTCTGCTGGAATTTCAATTTCAGTTGGATTTTCAGCTTGCTGTCCATCATATTGATAAGCTTTCATTGTAACTAAATCAATAACTCCACTAAATTGATCTTCAGCCCCAATTGGCCATTCAATAGGTTTAGAATTAACTCCTAAACGATCTTTTATTGTTCCTAAACTATATTCAAAATTTGCTCCCATTTTATCCATTTTGTTGGCAAAAATAATTCTAGGAACTTTGAATTCAGAAGCTTGTCTCCAAACTGTTTCAGTTTGAGGTTCAACTCCTGCTTGTGCATCAATTAATGCAACAGCACCATCTAATACACGTAAAGATCTTGAAACTTCGATTGTAAAATCTACGTGTCCAGGGGTATCGATAATATTCAAACGATGTCCCTTCCAATGAGCAGTAGTAGCAGCAGATGTGATAGTAATACCACGTTCTTGTTCTTGTGCCATCCAGTCCATTTGAGATTCACCGTCATGAGTTTCTCCAATTTTATGAGTAACTCCTGTATGGAATAAGATTCTTTCAGTACAAGTAGTCTTACCTGCATCAATATGAGCCATTATTCCAATATTTCTAGTCTTTTCTAAAGACGTATCTCTTGCCATAATTACTCCTTCCTACCATCTATAATGAGCGAAAGCCTTATTAGCCTCAGCCATTCTATGAGTATCTTCACGTTTTTTAACTGCTGCACCAGTTCCATTAGATGCATCAATTATTTCATTTGCCAAATTATCGGCCATACCTTTTCCACCACGTTCACGTGAATATTTTGTTAACCATCTAAGAGCTAAAGCTTCGCTTCTAGCTGGAGTAACTTCAACAGGAACTTGATAGTTAGAACCACCAACACGACGTGATTTAACTTCTAATTGTGGCTTAATATTTTCCATTGCTTGAGTAAATACTTCAATTGGTTCATTACCAGTTTTAGTCTTTACTGTATCCAAAGCTTGATAAACGATACTTTGAGCGATACCTTTTTTACCATCTAACATAATAGTGTTAATTAATTTAGCAACTACTTTAGATTTGTAGATAGGATCTGCTAAAATATCTCTTTTTACAGCACGTCTCTTACGCATGTATTTTTCCTCCCTTCAAGTATATTTTTATATTCTATTTTTTAGGTCTTTTTGCACCGTATTTACTACGTCCTTGCATACGATCTTTAACTCCTGCAGTATCTAATGTACCACGGATGATGTGATAACGAACTCCGATTAAGTCCTTAACACGACCACCACGAATTAGGACAACACTATGTTCTTGTAAGTTGTGTCCAATACCAGGAATATAAGTATCTACTTCTTTACCATTAGATAAACGAACACGAGCATACTTACGTAATGCTGAGTTTGGTTTTTTAGGTGTTTTAGTACCAACACGAGTACAAACTCCACGTTTTTGAGGAGAATTAACATCCGTTGCTTTATTCTTAATACTATTTAATCCAATACCAAGAACTGGTGCTTTACTTTTTCTTACCTTATTCTTACGTTTATTATGAACTAATTGGTTAATTGTAGGCATAAAATCAGTCTCCTTTCTTCACACATATCCAGGTGTATCATTTTACCCTTTAAATAAATCTTTGCATAAAAAAGCAAAGATATTTAACAAGCGATATTAATATATCACTTATATAAAACTATGTCAATAGGAAAAGTTTATTATTATTATTCATTTCTATAAAATTTTAAAAATAACTACTTTTAGTAATAATTATATCTTTTTATATTAGAAAAAAAGAGGTAAGAATCTCTTACCCCATAAATTGATTTTCTAATTTTTCTAGTGGCTCTTCATCCATAAATTCTGTTTTTAAATCAAAATCAACTTCTCTATAAGCCTTACTTCCAGTACCTGCCGGAATAAGCTTACCAATAATTACATTTTCTTTTAATCCAGATAATGGATCAACCTTTCCTTTAATAGCAGCATCAGTTAAGATACGAGTTGTCTCTTGGAATGATGCAGCTGATAAGAATGAATCAGTCTCAAGTGCAGCTTTTGTAATTCCTAAAAGTATTGGTTTACCTAAAGCTGGTGTCTTACCATTAATAACAGCTTCTTTATTACCTTCTGTAAATTCTTTGAAGTTTACTAAGCTACCAGGTAAGAATCTTGTATCTCCACCTTCAACTATTCTAATCTTAGAAATCATTCTACGTGCAATAACTTCAATATGTTTATCTGAAATATCAACACCTTGAGAACGATATGTATATTGAACTTCTTTTAATATATAGTTTTGTGTAGTAATAGGATCTGTAACTGCTAATAATTCTTTTGGACTAATAGCACCTTCCGTTAACTTATCACCACAATTAACCATATCACCAGTTTCAACACACAATTTAGAACCGTAGTTTGTTACATGCTCTTTTGTCTCTAGCTTATTAGTAATACTAATTTTATATTTACCATGTTCTTCTTTAATTTTTGAAATCTTACCATCAATTTCAGCAATAGTTGCTTTAGCTTTTGGATTTCTAGCTTCAAATAATTCTTGAACACGAGGAAGACCTTGAGTAATATCGGCATCACCACCGTGAGCAACTCCACCAGAGTGGAATGTACGCATTGTTAACTGAGTACCCGGCTCACCTATTGATTGAGCAGCCATAACACCAATAGCTTCCCCAATTTCAACTAAGTTTCCTGTTGCTAAGTTACGTCCATAACATTTTTGACATACACCATTTGCAGTACCACAAGTTAAAATTGTTCTAATTTCAACTTCTGTAATACCAGCAGCAATGATTTTATCTGCTAAAGATTCTGTTATCATCTCTAATTTTTCAACAATAACTTCTTTTGTTTCTGGATGAACGATTTTTTTATTAGCAAAACGACCAACAATACGATCTCTTAAACTTTCGATAACAGAACCAGTCTTTTCATTGATAAATGATGATACAACAACACCTTGATCAGTTCCACAATCATTTTCTCTAACAATTAAGTCTTGAGA
Source organism: uncultured Bacillota bacterium (assembly GCA_947165195.1). Classification (GTDB taxonomy): domain Bacteria; phylum Bacillota_I; class Bacilli_A; order RF39; family UBA660; genus RUG14891. The sequence goes on along the minus strand of CAMUZJ010000002.1, from coordinate 1,451 downwards.
AACATCAACTAAACGACGAGTTAAGTATCCTGAGTCTGCAGTTTTTAATGCAGTATCTGCAGAACCTTTACGAGCCCCATGAGTTGATAAGAAGAATTCAGCAACTGACAAACCTTCAATGAAGTTTGAAAGAACTGGAATTTCAACAGATGATCCATCTGGTTTAGCCATAATACCACGCATACCAGCAACTTGTGTAAAGTTTGAAATGTTACCACGAGCTTTAGAGTTCATCATGATGAAGATTGGATTATCTACATCTGAGTGGGCAACCTCTTCAAGTTCAGCTTTTACTTGGTCAGTAGCTCCATTCCAAGTTTCAATAACTTTATTAAATCTTTCTTCTTCAGTAATAAGACCACGTTTATATTGTTTATTAATCTTATCAACAACTTTTTGGCTTTCAGCAACGATTGCAGGTTTGTTCTTACTAATTACAACATCTGCCATACTAACTGTAATACCAGCAATTGTTGAATAATAGAAACCTAAATCTTTCATTTTATCAAGCATTGCTGATGTCTCAGTTGTTTTATATCTCTTAAATACTTGAGCTATTATTTTTTCTAATGTACTCTTAGCAAATGGTTTAACTAATTCCATTTCTTTAATAGCTTCTGGAATATTAGTTCCTTTTTCTAAGAAATACTTATTAGGTGTAATATTTGAAATATTATCAGGAGTTGGTTCATTAATATAAGCAAATGAATCTGGCAATATTTCATTAAATTTAATCTTACCAACGGTAGTTACTAAATATTTACCCTTTTGACTTTCCGTAAATAATTTATATTTAAATGAATTTACTGGAATTGCTATACGGGTATGTAGGGTGATTTCTTTTCTTTCGTAAGCCATTAAAGCTTCATTAGAATCTTTAAATACTCTACCTTCTCCTTCTTCTCCAGCTTTTTCCATAGTAATATAGTAGTTACCTAAAACCATATCTTGAGAAGGAGTAACAATTGGATCTCCTGATTTTGGATGTAAGATATTATTAGAACCTAACATTAAAAGTCTAGCTTCTGCTTGAGCTTCTTCTGAAATAGGTACATGAACAGCCATTTGGTCACCATCAAAATCTGCATTAAATGCTGGACAAACTAATGGGTGTAATCTAATTGCTTTTCCACCAACTAATATTGGCTCAAATGCTTGAATACCTAATCTATGTAGAGTTGGTGCTCTATTAAGCATAACTGGATGTTCTTTAATAACTTCTTCTACTATATCCCAAACAACAGGATCTTGATTATCGATTAATTTTTTAGCTGCTTTAATGTTATGAGCAATACCTTTTTCTGTTAAACCATGAATAACATGTGGTTTAAACAATTCAAGAGCCATTTCTTTTGGAATACCGCATTGATACATCTTAAGAGATGGACCAACAACAATAACACTACGTCCAGAATAGTCAACACGTTTTCCTAATAAGTTTTGACGGAAAC
>CAMUZJ010000001.1 GCA_947165195.1 uncultured Bacillota bacterium | reverse complement strand
AGATTTCATTGCTCCTCCTGAAATAATTAATGGAGTTCTTGCTTCATCAATTAAAACAGAATCTACTTCATCGATAATCGCATAATTTAATTTTCTTTGGACCCTATCTTCTTTTTTGGTAACCATGTTATCTCTTAAGTAGTCAAATCCAACCTCGTTATTAGTAGTGTATAAAATATCACAATTATAAGCTTCTTGCTTTTCTGATGGAGTTAAGTCTCTTCCATTTACTCCTACAGTTAATCCTAAAAATCTATGAATTCCACCCATCCATTCAGCATCACGACCTGCTAAGTATTCATTAACAGTAATAACGTGTACTCCTTCTCCTGTTAAGGCATTTAAGTAAGCAGGTAATACACTTGTTAATGTTTTTCCTTCACCAGTTTTCATCTCAGCTATGTTACCAAAATGGATTGCTAAACCTCCAAGGATTTGTACATAATAGTGTTTTTCTTTATTTACACGGTAAGAAGCTTCTCTTGCCGTTGCAAATGCTTCTACTAATATATCATCTAATGTTTCACCGTTTTTTAATCTATTTTTAAACTCTTCTGTTTTATTTTGTAACTCTGTATCTGTTAACTTCGAATACTCTTCATCAAGAGCCATTATTTGATTTGCTAATGTTTCGAACTTTTTTAATTCTTTATATTCATGATCAAACAATTTTCTTAAAAACTGCATCATATCATCTCCTTCATTTTATTATTTTATCAAAAATAAAAGAAGAAATAAAGGTCTTTCTTCTTTTCTAATTTATTCTGATTCAATAATGCCATAGTTACCATCATTTCTTTTATAGATAACTGTTGGTTTATTTGTTTCACTATCTTTATACATATAAAATTGATGACCTAATAGTTCCATTTGTAGAATAGCCTCTTCTTCATCCATCGGCTTTACTTCTACTTTTTTTCTTTTTACTATTTTATTTTCAGTCTGTTCTTCATCAGTTTCTATTTCCTCTACAGTAAAATCATAGTTGTTACTTTTAGATTGGCGTGATGCAATACGAGTCTTATTTTTTCTAATTTGTCTTTCAAGTTTATCGATTGCTTTATCAACGGCTGCATAGAAATCTTGTTGAGTATCTTCCGTTCTTAAAATAACTGATTTTAATGGTATGGTAACTTCTACACGTTGTAAATAATTACTTACCTTAACAATTACATTAATTCTTACATTTTCACTATTTTCAATATATTTTTCTAACTTTCCTAACTTATCTTCAATGTAATCTTTCATAGAAGAAGTAATTTTTATTTTATCTCCATGAATAATAATTTCCATACTATTTCCTCCTTACTATTTCATTATAACATTATAACCAGAAAAAAGAAAAGATAGTTTACACTTCTTTTCTACTAACTTTTTTTATTGTAATTCTTCTCATAATCTAGGCATTTTTGAATTAATTCCTTATCCTTGTCTAATTTTATATTTCTATCTTTGTAATAAGTAGTTATTTCATAATAGCCAATTTTATCTATATAATAACAATCAAATATTTCATTTTCTTCCATATTTTTATCATAATAAGATAGTTTATTTATATAATATTTACAATATATTTCATAGTCTTTTGGTATATCTAATTCTTCATCTTCTAATAATTCTACTCTTTTTATATATTTATTATCAATATCATTTTTATATTTTAGTAAGTATAAAATTAAATTTTTTGATGTACCTAGTCCACTACTTATGTCATTTTTTACTTTATTAAAATACTCTTTATCAATCTTTATATAGTCGTATTTTTCTTCAATAAACATAAAAATACCTCATATTATAAATTAAAATAACAAAGAGATATTTCATATACTTTGCCATTTATTATTTTCTAATTTTTATTTTTTTATTAATCTTAGTTTTTCTGTTTTATCGGTAATAATAGTAGTATGCAGTACAAACCATACTACTAATATAAATATAATTGCATAGATAATTTGTCCTATCTTTTGATCAATTATTGTATAAAAGATAGAAGCGGATGCAAATAAAATATTAATACCATAAATAATTAATACTGTTGTTCTTTGGGAAAAGTTCATTCCTAGTAATTGGTGATGTAAGTGTTGTCTATCTGCTTGGAATGGTGGTTGTCCTTTGAGTAGTCTTCTAATAATTGCAAATGTTGTATCCAATATTGGAATACCTATTAATGTGATTGGAACGAAGAACGATATAAGAGCAGGTCCTTTAAATTCTAGTAAGGTAATTATGGATATGATAAATCCCATAAATGTAGCACAGTCTCCTGCAAAAATGGTTGCTGGATGAAAATTATGTAATAAGAACCCTAAAGTTGACCCTAACATAATTAAGCATAGTATTAATACTAAACTACCATATCTTGCTTGATAAAAACATAATATAGCAATAGTTATATAGAATATGCAACATATTCCTCCACTTAATCCATCAAGCCCATCAATTAGATTAATAATATTAGTACATGCTACGATAAAAAATATTGTTATCGGATAAGATAGAACTCCAAAATCTATCATATAGCCAAAACCTGATATATTATTTAATAAAATTCCACCATAGAAGACTATTACCATTGCAGCAATAATATGTCCTATTAGCTTATGCATTGCTCGTATTGGTTTTATATCATCAATAATACCTGTTAATATAACAATAAAGCTCCCAATTAGTATAGAGTTCATTCTAACACTTTGTTCTCCAAAAAGCATATATCCCAGTAGAAAACCCAAAAATATTCCAACTCCTCCGAGCTTGGGAGTTATTTTTTTATGTATATGTCTATTCCCTTCATCATCTCTCGGCTTATCAACTGCATTTACATGATAAGCAATTTTTTTCATAAATACCATTATAATTGCTGAAAAGATAAACGTTATCAGCACTATTTTACTAGCATTTAATAATTCCCATTCCAAATACATCACTTCTTTCTATACTAATTATAACAAATTAATTGCTAGAATTAAATAGAAATCTAATATGTACTTTCTTCTAATTTTTTCCTATTTTCTAATAATACGCCTGTACCTTCTACAACACAGGTAAGTGGTGATTCAGCAGTTAAAACAGGTACTTTTAAAGCCTCTTCTAAAACTTCTGCTAATCCTTTTAATAAGGCTCCTCCTCCTGTTAGAATAATTCCTTTATCTACTATATCTCCTGATAATTCTGGAGGAGTTGTTTCTAAAACATTGGTAGTTTCTTTAATAATTTTATCGATGCTTTCTTTTAAAGCCTCTTTTGTTTCAGTTTGATTTATTTCTATTGTATCTGGTAATCCTGTTAATAAATTTCTTCCTCTTACTTCTAATTTTTGCTTTTTATCTGGATCTTTTATATTAGTAAAATTAATTTTAATATCTTCCGCTGTTAATTCTCCAATTAGTAAATGATATGTTTCTTTAATATATTTAATAATATCTTGATCAAAAGTATTTCCAGCTATTTTTATAGAAGCAGAGGATACAATATCTCCTAAAGATAAAACGGCAATATCTGTTGTTCCTCCTCCAATATCTAAAACCATATTAGCTGTAGGTTTAGATATATCCATTCCTGCTCCTATTGCTGCTACTTTTGGTTCTTCTTCTATATATACTCTTCTTGCTCCAGTACGTTCAGCAGCCTCTTTAATAGCATTTCTCTCTACTGGTGTAATATTGGTTGGGCAACATATTAAAATCCTAGGTCTAGAAAATAGCTTTTTTGCCTTTATTTTTTTTATAAAACAATTTAACATTATTTCCGTAATTTCAAAATCTGCTATTACTCCATCCTTCATCGGTTTAATTGCTTTTAATTTACCTGGAGTTCTTCCTAACATTTCATTTGCTTCTTTTCCAACTGCAACTACTTTTTTTGTTTCCGTTTCTATCGCTACAATACTAGGCTCATTTAATACAATTCCTTTTCCCTTTATAAATATAAGAACATTTGCTGTTCCTAAATCAATTCCTATATCTTTTGATATCACTTTTGTCACATCCTATCTGTCATGAATATTTTAACATAAATTTGTTGATTTATAATAATATTATATGAATTATTTATAATTTTATAAAAAAAAGAGTGTTTTTACTCTTCCTTTGATGTAACATTTAAACTTTTGTTAAGATAATCTCTTGGATTTACCATTTGACCATTAATATATAATTCAAAATGTAAATGATTTCCTAACGGAGAATCTATTTTATTTGTACCACTTTTTCCTATTATTTGACCTTGAATAACCTTATCTCCCTTTTTTACAACTACTTCTGATAAGCTTTGATAAATTGATGTATAGTTATTATCATGTTGTATCTTTATAACTTTTCCTAGTGTTTCATCATCTGATACGCTAATTACTTCTCCATCTAAAATAGAAATACAATCAAATGTTTCATCGCTTATAAAATCTATTCCTGAATTTTGCATATAAGTATCATCATATTTAACAATAGACTTTTCTTGTTCTTCTTCTGTTGCTCTATAATCATAGTAGTTTTTTCCTATTGTTACTTTGTCTGATATATATGGATTGATTATCATTTCTGTAGAGTTAATAACAGGTACTTCATTTCCTAAAATTGTATCATCTACATAATCTAATGGTGGAGTAAGAGTACCACTAGTTTGCATAAATGTTGTTACAAGCAATCCAAATAATGCTATAAAAGATAGTGTAGGAATTACATATGGTCTTAGTTTTAGTTTCTTCATTTATTTCACCTCACATATAATTTTTCCAAAAAAAAAGAATTTATACACTTCTTATAACATTTTTAATGAAGTGAATAAATCCATAAAAAAGTTTGTTACTAAATAGATAAGAGCTATTCCTAATAAGAAATAAAATAGTCTAGCCTGTACTACTTTGTTTTTTTTAAAAATTCCATTTATATTAATAGAATCCATTGCCCATATTACTAGTAGTGTTACGAGTAAATATACGTAGAATTTTCCGTTCATTTATTTTTCCTCGTATTCTTTTATCTTATTAATTCTTCTTTTATGTTTTTCTAAATTAGAAAATGGAGTATTGATAAATGTTTTTACTATTGTTAGTGCATCTTCTTTAGATGTTTTTTCTCCAAAGGCTACTATATTAGAATCATTATCTATTCTAGTAATTTCTGCTTCTTCTTTGTTTGATACTTTGGCGCAACGAACTCCTTTTACTTTGTTACAAGCTATACTGATTCCAATTCCTGATCCACAAATTGCTACTCCAAAGTCTACTTTTTTATCCACAACTGCTGTGGATAATTTAAATGCATAGTCTGGATAATCCACAGATTCTGTGGAAAATGTTCCAAAGTCTTCTATTTTGTATTCTTCTTCTGTTAGTTTTTCTTTTAAATATTCTTTTAGTTCATAGCCTCTATGATCACAAGCTATTCCTATTTTCATGTTATCACCTTCTTTTATTTAGTATAACACAAAATTTCAAAATAAAAACTGCTTATTCAGCAGCTTTATTTGTAAAACCATATTTTTTATTAAATTTATCTACACGTCCTGCACGAGATGCTCTAGCTTGTTTTCCTGTATAAAAAGGATGACATTTAGAACAAACATCTACTTGAATTTCTGATTTTACTGATTTAACTGTAAAAGTTTCTCCACATGCACAAGTAACTGTACAATCTTTTACTTCTGGATGTATGTTTTTCTTCATTATATTCTCTCCTTCCGCCATGACCAATTAGTCATAGTAATTAATAGCGTTATTAATATATCAAATTTTTTTGATTTTAGCAAGTTTTTTCTAAAAATTAGAGCTAAATTCACTCTTATTTACTATATATTTTATAAATGTTGTTAGCTAATTCTAAATAACCTTCTCTGTTTGGATAGTTACTATTAGGATTTGAAAAATATTTATCTTTATTATTTTCTAAATAATCTATTGGTATATATGTAATTTCTTTATTATTTCTTAAGTAATTATTTAACTTTCTAACTCCAATACTTGTATAATAAGATTCTAAATAATTAATTGGATATCCTATTACATATAGATCTTTTTTATAATATCTTTTTATTTCTTTTATTAGTGTATTATATTCTTTCTTTATCTTTTCTATAATATCTTCCACTTTTTCATAATTTATATTTTCTTCTACCATAATTTCATATTTTAAATCATTTAATCCTACTTGCAAAGTTATTATATCGGCTTCTTGTAATTGTTCTTTTAAGTAAAAATATTGATTATTACTATTAATCTTTTTATTATTAATAATGTCATTATATAACATTTTTATAGATTTATTATTCTCTGAAAAATTCTTTGTATATAATTTTAATTTATTTTTTTCTTCTAGCCGATCTTTTAAATAATCACTATATCCATATTCTTCTATTCCATAAGAGTTAATTCCTCTAGAGTATCCATCTCCTAAGGATAAATAGGTAATATTATTATGATTTGTTATTTTGTAGATTGTTAGGATAGATACAAATATAATGAGTACTAATAATTGCATTTTAGGGCTAATAAGCTTTTTCATTTTTCCTCCAAATAAAAAGAAATATCTGTATATTATATTTCTTTTAGACTTATTTTAGCACCTACTTCTGTAAGCTTTTCTATAATTTGTTCATACCCTCTTAAAATATGTTCTACGTTAGTAATGGTTGTTTTTCCACTAGCAAATAATCCTGCTACTACCATTGCAGCTCCTGCTCTTAAATCAGTTGCTACTACTTCACAGCCTTTTAGCTCGGATGGTCCTGTTAAGGTAGCAGTCTGATTTTTCAATACAATATCTGCTCCTAATTTTTTTAGATAAGGTATATGCATAAATCTATTTTCATAGATGGTTTCTGTTATTTTGCTTTTTCCTTCAGCCTGTGTTAATAATACTGTAAATGGTTGCTGCAAGTCTGTTGGAAATCCTGGATAAACAGCTGTTTTTACATCGGTAGATTTATATGGAGTATCTTTTTTGGAGATGATGACATAATCTGCTCCTACTTCCATATTTGCTCCCATTTCTTCTAATTTAGATAGTAGAGAGTCAACGTGTTCTGGTATCATATTATCTATCCGTAAATTTTTACCACATAAGGCTGCAATAATAATATAGGTTCCTGTTTCAATTCTATCTGGAATTACTTCATGAAAACATTTATGTAGTTTTTCTACTCCTTCTATTTTAATAGTTGAGGTTCCTGCTCCTACAATTTTAGCTCCCATATTATTTAAGAACGTAGCAACATTAACTATTTCTGGTTCTTTTGCGGCATTTTCAATAATAGTTTGTCCTTTTGCTTTTACAGCAGCTAACATAATATTAATCGTTGCTCCAACAGAAGCAATATCTAAGTAAATATTTGCTCCATGCAATTCTTTTGCTTCTACAATATATTTATTTTTTTCTGTCGTTATCTTTGCTCCTAAAGCTTCAAATCCTTTTAAGTGTAGATCTATTGGACGTGCTCCTATCGAACATCCTCCTGGGAAATACATAACTGCTTTCTTATATTTTCCAAGAAGTGCTCCCATAAAGTAGTAAGAGGCACGTAATTTATTAGAATATTCTTCCGTTATCTCTAAATTAACCATATCTTGTGGATTAATAACTACGCTTTCACTAGCACGATTTACTTTAACATTTAAAAGTCTTAATATATCACATAGTGCTTCCGTATCGGTTATTTCAGGAACGTTACAAATCGTTGCTTCTTCATCTGTTAAAATTGCTGCTGGAATTAAAGCAACCGTTGCATTTTTAGCACCACTTACTCGAATTGTTCCTTCTAAGGTTCTTCCACCTTCTACTTCCATTATTTTCATATTCAACCTCCTCTCTTAATTATTTTGTTTTAAATAAGCGAACTTTTTCTTCTATTTTTTCTTTAATAGCAGCTTCTCCACTACCGATTACCTTTCGCGGATCATATGCACTTGGATTCGTATTTAAAAATTGTCTTACTGCTTTACTCCATGTATCTTGAAGTTCAGTATTAACATTAATTTTTGATATACCACAAGCTATGGCTTTATCTATTTGATAATCTGGTATTCCACTTCCTCCATGTAGTACTAATGGAATTGGAAGTGCTTCATTAATTATTTTCATAGTTTCAAAATCTAAATTAGGTTCTCCTTTATAAAAACCGTGTACACTTCCTAAAGCAGGAGCTAGAGAATCAATACCAGTTGCTTCAAATAATTTTTGACAGTCTTCTAAAGTAGCATTGGTTATAGAACTAGTTACATTATCTTCTGTTCCTCCAATATGTCCTACTTCCGCTTCTACCGTTACATCTCTTTCATGAGCATAATCTACTACTTCTTTGGTTATTCTAATATTTTCTTCTAGTTCATGACGAGATGCATCAATCATTACAGAGGTAAATCCTGCATCAATTGCTTTTACACATGTTTCTAAACAACTACCATGGTCTACATGAAGACAAACAGGTATGGTAATTTTTAAGTCTTTGATAAGTCCTTTTACCATTCCTGCTATTACATCAAAACCTCCCATGTATTTAGCAGCTCCTTCACTAACTCCTAATATAACTGGGATGTTTAATTCATTACATTTTTCTAAAATGTACTTTGTCCACTCTAAATTATTAATATTAAAATGTGGCACTGCATAATGACCTTCTTTAGCTTTTATAAGCATTTCTTTTGAATTAACTAACATTTTATCACCTACTTAAATAATAAGAAATTAATATTATAATGTCAATTAATAAATAAATTAATTTCACTCTTAACGTAAAAAAATAGATACTTATTATCTATTTTATCGTATGCATATCTATTTAGAAATATTTCTTTAAGATTTCTTTTACAAAAGATTTATATTCTACTTCTGATATATTTTCATCTATTTTACATAGAGGAGGAAATAGTATACACCAAAAGTTTTCTCCTAATCCATCTCCTATAGTTATTACTAAAGACTCATACTTTCCTTCATCAAAAACGATACCTTTATATTCTTTTTTAGGAAAATAATTATAACCATAATATATGGAATAATTATCTTTATAAGGAGTAGATTGAAGAGTATTTTTCACAATTTCATCAAAAGTTGGTAATTGTTTTCTTATAATATTTCTTGTATTTTCTAGAGAAGTATTTTTAATTGGCAAATCTTCTATTTCTATTTTTAAATGGTTAACGACTTCTTTTTTTAATAATTGATCTTCTATGGAATCACTATTCGCAATCACTCTAAATCGTATACTTTCTTTTGGTATAGTAATATTTTTGTCTTTTGCCATAGATAGTAATATTATAATAATTGCTAAATATATTAGAAATTTTTTCATAAAAAATCTCACTCTCCTTTTCAAAGGTATAGTGAGAAAGTTTTTTTATTTTATTCAAGATTTTTAAAAATAAATATCATTCTATCTCTTTCTGATAGATCTTTTTTTATTTCTATTTGTACATTTTCAAGTGTTTCATGAATGATATTTACTATATCTTGTGCTTGAGTCATTCCTATTTCTAATGCAATAAGAGACTTTTCTTTCATATGAGCTTTTATATCTTTAAAAATTTTTCTATAGCAATCTAATCCATCTTCTCCAGCATAAAGTGCTAAATGTGGCTCATTTTCTTTTACTATTTCTTCTATTTCTTCTTTTTCTTTTATGTATGGTGGGTTACTAATGATAATATCGTATTTTTTATCAACATTTTGCCACATATCACTTAAAATAGTATTGGCGTGTAATTGTAAATTTTCTTTATTTTTTTTAGCTATTTCTAAAGCTTCTTTACTAATATCTACTAAATCTACTGAATTCGTTACTAATTTTTTTTCTAATGTTAATCCTATGATGCCGCTTCCTGTACCTAAGTCAATAATGTCTACTGGATAATTAAAATATTTTTTTGCATATTTTATAGTATAATCTACTAATTCTTCTGTCTCAAATCTTGGAATTAATACATTTTCATTTACAATAAATTTATTTCCAAAGAAATTTACATTTCCTATAACGTACTGTAGTGGTTTATTATTTGCTAATGCATTTATTTCTTCTTTATATAAATCTACTTTATCTTCTGGTACAAGTTCATTTAAATAGTTGTATAGTTCTAAAACGTTTTTATTAAGTAGTTCTGCTAAAAGTATTTTTGCATAATCTGAATGTACATATTGCCTTCCATAACATAAAAGCTCTTCAATAGTCATTATACTTCTTCTCCTTGAAGTTTTCTTTTTTGGTCTTCTTGAATTAAAGCATCTATAATATCATCAAGATCTCCATCGATTACTCTATCTAGGTTTTTTGTTGTAAAACCAATTCTATGATCAGTTACACGGTTTTGTGGATAGTTATAAGTACGTATTTTTTCTGCTCTATCTCCAGTACCTATTTTACTACGTCTTTCATTACCTTCTTTTTCTAACTTTTCTTGTTGTTGTAATTCATAAAGTCGAGTTTTTAGTACTTTCATAGCTTGTTCTTTATTTTGAATTTGACTTCTTTCATTTTGGCAAGTTACTACTGTATTGGTAGGTAAATGTGTAATTCTAACAGCTGAATCTGTTGTATTTACTCCTTGTCCACCACATCCACTAGAACGGTAGATATCAATTCTTAAATCACTAGGATTAATTTCTATATCTACATCTTCATCTGCTTCTGGCATTACTAAAACAGTTGCTGTTGAAGTTTGTAGTCTACCATTAGATTCTGTTACTGGTACTCTTTGAACTCTATGAGATCCGCTTTCATATTTTAATAAAGAGTAGGCATTAGAACCTTTTATAATAAACTCTATTTGACTAAATCCTCCGGCTGTTCCATCTATAGAGTTATATACTTGATAAGAAAATCCTTTTTTTTCTGCATATCTAGTATACATTCTAAATAAGTCTCCAGCAAAGATATTTGCTTCATCTCCACCTGCTGCTCCTCTAATTTCCATAATTACATTTTTTCCATCATTAGGATCTTTAGGAATTAATAGTATTTCTAATCTATCTTCTAAATGTGTTTTTTCAAACTCTAATTCTCTTAATTCTTCTTTTGCCATTTCTCCTAATTCTGGATCTTTAATCATTTCTTTTGTACTTTCTATATTTTCTAGTACATTTTTATATTTCTTATAGCAATTTACTACATCTTCCAATTCAGACATTTGTTTTGAATATTCTCTTGTTTTCTTTACATCTGAAAGGACTTCACTTTTAGTAAGTTCTGATTCTAAAAACTCATACTTTTCTAAAGTTGCATCTAATCTTTCTATCATATTTATTCTCCCCTTTCGGTTTTCATACGTATTATATCACATTTCTTTGAAGAAAAAAACTAGATTATTGTTCTAGTTCTAATTCATCTTCATCTAAGATGACAAGATCTTTTAATTCTTCATTGGCATCATCGTCGTAATCTGATCTTTCTGTATCATCATAACTATCTTCTTCTAGCTCATCATCATCTTCTTCTTTTTCTTCTTCTGTTAATTCCTCTTCTTCGTCTTCTTCCTCTTCATCTGGAACTTTAACGACTTTATCAGATGTATGTCTAGCTCTCAAATCCCAAGTTCCATCTTTTAACATAATAAATCTTTTATCTGTTGATAAAGCTGTGTAATACTCTGCTATTTTATCTTCAAAAGTACTTTCTGGTAATTCTAATAATTCAATTATTTTTTTAAATAAATCAGCTGTATTAATGGATTCACTACTATCTTCTAATATTAAACTTGTAATATCTTTATTAGATAATAGTTCTAATTCATCTTTTGTCATATTATTTAGACTCATAATAAGCCCTCCTTATATCAAAACATTATATGTTATTATTTTATTTTTGTTAGTAAAAATTTTACCATTAAACTTATAACATAATTTATAGCTAAATACAACACTTTTTTACATCTTTTCAGGTACTTCTATGCCTAAAGTGTCCAATAGAAGACAATTTATGTCATAAACTAATTTTGTAAGTACTAACCATGATTCACGTATTTTTTCATTTTCTTCTACTAATACCTTGTTTTCAGAATAAAATTTGTTATATTGCGATGTCAATTTATATAAGTATTCTGTTATTTCATTTAAAGATTTTATTTCTAAAGCTTTTGTCAAAATAGTTGGTAAGTTTAATATGGTTAACGCTATTTCTTTTTCTTCTGTTGTTGTTAGACTATGTATTTTTTCTTTTTTTATTCCTTCTGATTTTTTTAATAATGAATTCATTCTGATGGTAGAATATAAAATATAAGAACCTGTTTTTCCTTCTAAATCAGCAAATTTTTCTATTTCAAAGATATAGTCTGTTTCTCTATATGGTATAAAATCTGAATACTTTAAACAAGCAATTGCTACTTTACTTGCTATATTTTTCTTTTCTTCTTCATCATCTATCGCAATAACTATTCTTTTATAGGTTTCTTCTTCTACTAATTCTATTAAAGATTTAAGAGTCATTACCCCACCATCTCTTGTTTTAAATGGTTTTCCATCTTTTCCGTTCATTGTTCCAAAACCAATGAATTCTAGTTTATCTTGTTCTTCGACTATGTTAGCTTTTCTTGCTGCTCTAAAAACTTGCTCAAAATGTAATTTTTGTCTTCCATCTACGCAGTACCATATTTCATCTGGAGAAAATTCTTTTTTTCTTTGTAGAATGGTTGCTAAATCAGTTGTCTCATAAGATATAGAACCATTCGATTTTATAAATAAAAGAGGTGGCATTGGTGCTTTATCGTTTTCTTCTTCTAGTTCTATAATTTTAGCATTTTCGCTATCTTTTAATAGATTTTTAGACTCTAATATACTAGTAAGTTCATCAATATATTCTACAGAATCACTTTCTCCTAGCCATAAATCATAATGAACATTTAGACTATCATATACGCTTTTTATATCTTTTTTAGAAATATCTACTATTTTTTTCCATAATTCATAGTAACCTTTAGTTTTATTTTGAATTTTAGTAGTAATTACTCTTGCTTCTTCCAAGTAATTTTCATCTTCTTTTGCTTTTTTTGAAGCTATTGGATAAATTTTTTCTAAATCTTCATTGGTAATAGGTAATTGTATTTCTGTATAATCCCCTACATAATTCTCATCAAAATAAGCTAAATTTGGGTACATTTTTTTAATTTCTAATTCTACTAATCCTAAAGGTCTACCATAATCTCCCAAATGGGCATCCCCTAATACAGTATAACCCATAAGTCTACCTAATTTTTTTAATCCTTCTCCTAATATAGCACTTCTTAAATGCCCAACATGCAAAGATTTGGATACATTTGCTCCTCCAAAATCTATTATTATCTTTTTAGGTTCGGGTCTATCTATATTTTTATTAATATCACTTGTAATTTCATTTAATTGTTTTACTAAGTAATCTTCAGTTAGCGTTATATTTATAAATCCCGCTCCTGCAATATTAATATTTGTAAATTTATTATCTTTTTCTAATTCTTTTACAATATTCTCTGCTATTTCTCTAGGATTTTTACCATATTTTTTTGCTAAAGAAAAAGCTTCATTAATTTGAAAGTCTCCTAAATCTTTTCGATTAGATGGTAATAAATGAATACTATCTACTTCATAACCTGCTTGATAAAAAATTGTTTTTAATTCTTCATTTATTTTTTTTATTATGCTCATGATAACACCTCTATTTTATAAATTATTTTTTGCTTTTCTATAAAAAACTCTACTTCTATATTTCCATTCTGTGATACTAGTTTATTTGTATAAATTTCTACATCTAATGATTTATCTATGTCTTTTACAAAAATTTGTCCAGAAGTTTTTTCTTTTTCTATCCATTTATATTCCAAAGAAAGCTCTTTATTATTCCTATTAAATATATGGTCTTTAAAATGATAAGTAACTTTAGTTTTTAATTTATCTTCTTCTAGATACTTAACTTCTGTATAGTTATCATTATATATTGCATTAGTTATAAATTCAATTGTTTGTTCATCATTAATTGTCGTTACTTTAATTGTTTTTTTCATAGTATCACCCCTCACTAAAAAAACTTAGTATACATTATAACACAATCATGAATATTTTAATACATATTTTTTTATTTATATTCCATACTATTTTTGAGGTTGATAGAATGAAAAAAAAATCTTTTTTTTATAAATTTATATTGTTTAATGTATTTATCTTAATTCTTAGTTCTATTGGTGTAATCATTTATGTAAAAACAGCTCCTAAATTACAAATTAATAATGCAAATAATCTTATATTATATGATTCTAATAATGATGTTTTCTTTGAAGGAAGTCAATCTAAGGAGTGGACTTCTCTTGAAAATATTTCTAAAGATTTAATTAATTGTACTATTTATACAGAAGATAAAAACTTTTATAAACATTATGGATTTGATATTTTTCGAATATTAAAAGCATCTTATGTAAATATTACGAATCATTCTGCTAAACAAGGAGCTTCTACAATTACTCAACAATATGCTAAAAATTTATTTTTAAGTTTTGATAAAACTTGGAAAAGAAAATGGGATGAAGCATGGTATACGATTAGAATAGAGTCTAATTATAGTAAAGATGAGATATTAGAGGGTTATTTAAATACTATCAATTATGGGCATGGACAATATGGAATTGGAAATGCCAGTAAATATTATTTTAATAAGGAACCTAAAGATTTAAGTTTAGCTGAGGCATCTATTTTAACTGGGATTCCTAAATCTCCTTCTAATTATTCTCCTTTAATTAATTATGAATTAGCTAAAAAAAGGCAATTAACAGTCTTAACTGCTTTAAAAGATAATAATATTATTACAGAGGAAGAATTAGATAAAGCATATCAAGAAGAATTAGTATTTACTAAAGCAGAAGATCAAGAAAGAATAAACTCTCTTATGTATTATCAAGATGCTGTATTAGATGAATTAGATTCTTTAAGTAATATTCCTAGTAGTTATACTGATATTAATGAATTAAAAATATATACAAACTTAGATATAGAGATGCAAAAGAATTTAGAAAACACAGTAAAAAACACTTTACCGGAAGACTCTTCCATTCAAACATCTGTTGTTATGATGAATCCCAATACTGGTGGAATAATTGCTCTTATTGGAGGAAAAAATTATTTAGAATCTTCTTATAATCGAGCAACAAAATCAAAAAGACAAGTAGGTTCTACTATGAAACCTTATTTATATTACGCTGCTTTAGAAAACGGATTTACTTCTAGTTCTACTTTTACTAGTGAAAAAACTACTTTTAATACTTCAAGCAAAGATAGTTATTCTCCTAAAAATTATAATGATGTGTATGGTAATAAACCTATTTCTATGGCAACTGCTATTGCTTATTCAGAAAATATTTATGCTGTAAAAACTCATCTATTTTTAGGAAGTGATGCCCTAATTAATGTTGCTCGTCGTGTTGGTATTACTTCAAAATTAGAAGATATTCCATCTCTTCCTTTAGGTACTAATGAAATAAGTATTTTAGAAATGGCTGCTGGTTATTCTGCTTTCGCAAATGAAGGATATAAGGTAAAACCACATTTTATTGAAAAGGTAGTAGATTCTAAAGGAACTATTTTATATCAAAATAAAGAGGAAAAAGAACCTGTACTTAATTCTAGTCTTACTTTTATTTTAAATAATATGTTAACTGCTACCTATGATCCAGATTATATTGATTATAATTATCCTACTGCTATTAGCTTAGCACCTAAATTAACTCATAAATATGCCTTAAAAAGTGGTACAACTAATTCAGATAATTGGGATATTGGCTTTAATAAGGATATTGTTTGTGCAGTATGGGTAGGATATGATGATAATCAAGCATTAAAGACAACGGAATACAAGTATGCTCAAAATATATGGTATGAATCAGTAGAATATTATGAAAAAGATAAAAAAGATATTGACTCTTGGTATACAATGCCTAAAAATGTAACGGTAGTATTAGTAGATCCTATTTCTGGTAATCCTGTAGATGAGACAGCAGAAAAAAAGAAGTTCATGTATTTTATTAAAGGAACAGAACCTACTAATGCTTTTCAAACATTTGATGAAATTAATACTGATAATTATGCTTCTTAATTATTTCTATTATCCAATATACAATAATTCAGAAATTTGATATAATTGGATTAGTATTGGAGGGATAATATGTTGGAGTTAATTATTGCGATTATTGTTGTAATATCTTTTATCTTTTTAATTATAACAATATACAATAATAAATTTAATTTTGCTATTATAAAAATTGATGAAGCAGAAAGTAATTTAGATATTTTATTATTAAAAAAGTTAGAATTATTAGAAAGAACTGCTCCTATTATAACAAAAGAGGTAAAGGTAGAACATTTCTTAGAAGATTTAATTGATGTTCCTATGGCTAATTTAAATCATTTTCAATTAAATGATACTTTAAAAAGAGCTTATACAGATTTATTTAAAGTACTTGATGAAAATGAAAAATTGTATAAAAGTGAAGCTTTAAATAGAATTCTTCATGAGCTTAATGATAATGAGGAGGCTATTATTGGTTCTATTAAGTTTTATAATGATAATGTAGTTATCTTTAACCAATTAGTATCTTCTTTTCCATCTAAGATGATTGCTATTTTTAAACGTTATAAGAAAAAAGATTTTTATAATGATGAAAATAGAGAAATGTGTGAAATATTAATGGATTAAAAAAGACTCTTAGTAATCAAAGTCTAATAATTAGATTCGATTATATAGAGTCTTTTATTTTAATATGACATTTATTATGTAATCAATAATCATTGGTATACCTATAATAAGTGTTATGAATATTTTTTTATTAAATTTAGTATTTTTTAAAAATTTATTTACTAGTGGTTGAATTACGTATAATAGGAATGTTCCCCCTATTGCGAAATTTCTACTAGCGTCCCAGTTTACTCTTTTATTAATGTTTAAAAAGTCATAGGTATAATCCCAAAGTAGTTTATTCGAATATGTTTCTATAAAGTAATGAGAGACATATTCTATTAAGGTTGTAATTATCCAAATTAGCAAAAAAGTTAAGACAATAGTTGTATCTATATTTTTAATTTTTTTATTTTTAGTCTTTTTAACAATAATATTGCTTATTATTATTCCTAGTATATTAACGATTATAAGTCCTAGTCCATAATTATGTAAGAACTCATCTACATGGTATATTTTAGGAGTTGTAAGTTCAATAATTGTTATATAAAGAAAGGTTATTATTGTAAATACAGATATTGATAAGTAAATTGGATTTTGTACGGTATGTTTTTTATTTATAAATTTTCCTAAAAGTATAAATAGTATCAACATTCCAAATCCATATATTGGTAGGAATGGTCCAAATAATACTCCTCTATTAACAAATTCAAAAGGTTCTACTACAAATCTCATCCAAAGGACTTCATATAACCATCCTATTAGGGCATATATGCAAAATATAATATAGAAATCTGAAAACTTTTCTACTATTTTTTTAATCATTCTATCCTCCAATTTATTTCTTTTATATTGTTTTTCCTTAAAAATTCATTTGTTTTAGAAAAAGGCTTACTTCCAAAAAAGCCGTTGTATGCAGAAAATGGAGAAGGATGAGCAGACTCAATAATATAATGGATTGGGTTAGTTATTAGATTTTTTTTACTTCTAGCAAATGTTCCCCATAATATGAATACTACAGGTGTTTGTTTTTGATTTATAATTTTTATTACGTTATCGGTAAATTGTTCCCAGCCCTTATCTTTATGAGAAGTAGGATTATGTTCTTCTACCGTTAATACAGCATTTAATAATAGTACTCCTTCTCTAGCCCAAGGTTTTAATGAGTTAGATTCTGGAAAAGGTATTCCTAAATCACTTTCTAGCTCTTTAAATATATTTTTTAGTGATGGTGGCTTTAAGACATCATTACTGACAGAAAAGGATAATCCTTCTGCTTGCTTTGGTCCATGATATGGATCTTGTCCAATAATTACTACTTTAACATCATCGAAGGAGGTATATCTAAAAGCGTTAAATACTTCATTTTGTTTTGGATAGACCGTCTTATTTTTATATTCTTCTTTTAAAAACTCTAATAAATTCTTAAAATACTCTTTATTATATTCAACACTTAATAATTCATCCCATTTATTACCAATCATACTGCATACTCCTATTTATGATAACTCTCATTATTTTTTATTTTAAATCCTCTATATATTTGTTCTAGTAAAATCACTCTAAATAATTGATGAGGAAATGTCATTTTAGAAAAAGATAATTTATAATTAGACATCTCTTTAATCTCTTCACTTAATCCGTAACTTCCACCTATTACAAATGCTATATTTCCGTTTTCCATTAAAGCATTTTCTATTTTTTCTGAAAACTCTTTAGAATTCAATTGTTTTCCTTCTATCTCTAATGTAATTAAGTAATCTTTAGAAGAAATATGTTTTTTTATTTTTTCCCCTTCTAATTTCATAGCTTTTTCAGGTTCTACCAATCCCTCATCTTTTACTTCTATGATTTCTATATTAGTATATCTAGTTAATCTTTTTTTGTATTCTTCTATAGCATCTATCAAATATTTTTCTTTAATAGATCCCACTGTTATTATTTTTATCATATTACACCTCTATTAATGGGCCTACTTCATCTTGTTTTGCTATTATTATTTTTATATTTTCATCCGGCACTTCTAATCTTACTGTTTTTAAAGCCAATTCTTCTGTATTGTTTGTTTGACTTAAATGAGCCAATATTATATTTTTTGTATTTTTACCAATTATTTTTTTTAAATATTTGGCTGTAGTTGCATTGGATAGATGACCTTTATCACTAATGACTCTTTCTTTTAAAAATCTAGGATAAGGTCCATCCATTAACATTATTTCATCATGATTACTTTCTATTACATATAAATCTAACCCTACCATTTTAGCTAGAAATTTTCTATTTATATATCCTGTATCTGTAACGTAACACATAGTCTTATTAGTATTTTTTATAATAAAACCAACAGAAGATGGAGCATCATGTGATGTATGAATCAGTTCTATTTCAAAAGAGTTAATTTGAAATTTATCTTCTATAAAGATACATCTAGTATATGGAATCATTGTACTTAAACTTTCATACATTGCTTCTGGTATATATGCATTTAGTTTGGAATGTTTAATAATAGAAGAAAGGCCACTTGTATGATCTTTATGGCAATGTGTAATTAATATAGCATCAAACATATCAAAAGAAAGGGAATTCTCTTCTAACTTTTTTTCTAGCGCTAGATAAGAAATTCCCGCATCTATTATGATATTAGTATCTTCACTTAATATTACTGCACAATTTCCTTTGGAGCCGCTTGATATCATCTGTACTTTCATTTTAATAGAAATTCATAGCGTTGTACGCTCTTCCTCCATAATACGGATATCCATACCAAATACCAAAGTGTAAGTGTGGTCCTGATGCTGCTCCTGTCATACCCATAGCACCTATAACTTGTCCTTTTTGTACTTCATCACCAGCACTAACTACTCTACATCCTGGACACATATGAGCATAGATTGTGTAATATCCATTATGGTGATCAATAATAATATATTCTCCATTATCTCCATACCCTCCTGGATAATACCCTGGTTTCTTAGCGGATACTACTACTGTACCAGATTGAGCTGCGAAGATATTAGAGCCATATCCACATCCAGCAATATCAATACCATCATGTAATGTTCCCCAGCGCCAACCAAATCCACTAGATATTGTAGAACAAGTTGCCGGCCATCCAAACTCTCCTCTTGTAGGAACGACATTACCATACCCTTGATATCCTACTGGTTTTGTACCCTTTACAATAATTTCTTGGACAGGTTCTCTAATTGTCTCTGAAGCTACTTTAGCTATTCTTATTGTTTCACCATTTACTTTTTGAATCTTTTGAGTTACTCGGTTTTCTCCTTTTACTCCTGCCTGTTTTACTTGGGAATACGTAGTATATTGATTAGGGTCTTCTTCTGTTACTGTCGTATAATTCTCTTCTTCATTCTTTACTACATGATCTTCTTCAATAATATTGATTTGTGGTTTTAATATTCCTAGTGTTACTTGTTGTCCAGAATATAACAAACTCTTAGAACTTGTTAAATTAGGATTGGCAATTAAAAATTCTTCTGTTGATATTTTATTGTTAAACGCTACATCTTCTATGGTATCTCCTGCTTGTACCGTATATGTCTGTTGTGGACTTGTCGTACCAAATAATAAATATTGACTTAGTGTTTCTTTATCTAGATATATTGTCTCATTAACAGGAACATTCGCCTTTTTTATAGTTATCTTATTTTCAATATATATATTTTCAATTAATGTACCAGTATCTATAATTTCTGCTTGTGTTTTATTGGCAAACGCATCAAAATCATCTTCTTTTATAAATGCTTTAACAGTATTATCAATAGAATCTATAAATACTTTTTTATCTAAAACATAAATATTTTGACTTTGCCCTTTAATAGTCTTACCTTCCATATCTTGAGTATCTATTCCCTTTATAGTTATTTGATACCCACTAATTGTAAAAGGAGATATATCTTTAATTTTATTATAAATTTTATTTACGGGTATTACTTCATCATAATAAGTTATTTCTTTAATTATATCTAAGTCAGTTGGAGTATATACTTTATCGACTCCATATTTTTCTTTTATTTCTATTTCCTTTTTATCAATATAATTTTCTAATTCTACTTTAGAAGATATTAATCCTAATGATTCACCTTTTAAATAAACTCTATATACTGTTTGTGGACTTTGTAATATTTTAGCAAAACCTGTCGTAAAAACAGTACTTAAAAGTAAGGTTATTAGAAAATAGTTTTTTACTTTCATCAAACTTTAACCTCCGCATTTTCACTATCTTTTCTTAAATTTAAGAAAGTCGATGTATTTTTTTTAAATAATAGTTCTATAGTTGCTGTTGGTCCATTACGATGTTTTCCAATAATAAGTTCACTTATACTATTATTGTCTTCTGTTCTTGCTTCTTTATTGTAGTAATCATCTCTATAAAGAAAAGCTACAATATCAGCATCTTGTTCTATTGACCCTGATTCACGTAAATCACTCATCAAAGGTCTTTTATCTTCTCTTCCTTCTACACTACGTGATAATTGAGATAAAGCAATAACTGGTAAATTTAATTCCATTGCTAGTGTTTTTAAACTTCTGGATATATCAGATACTTCTTGTTGTCTATTTGTACCATAATTTTTTCCACCAGATATTAATTGAAGATAATCGATTATAACAAGGCTCAATCCTTTTTCACTACTTGCTAGTCTTCTACATTTAGCTCTTATTTCACCTATAGTAATCCCTGGTGTATCATCAATTACTAAGTTAGTTCCTGATAATCTAGAGGATGCTTCATTAATTCTTTTCCAATCGTTATTCATTAAATTTCCAGTTCTAAGTTTAAATCCTTCTAATTGTCCTAAGGAAGATAAAATACGCATTGCTAATTGCTCAGCACTCATTTCTAAGTTAAATACAGCTACTGATTTTTCTTGAGACATAGCTACATGAGTTGCTAAATTTAGAGCAAATGCTGTTTTCCCCATAGCTGGTCTTGCTGCAATGATAATAAATTCATTAGCATGTAATCCTGTCGTTAGTTTATCTAAATCATACCAACCAGTCGATAATCCTGTAATTTCTCCTTTGTTTTCAGATAATCTTTCTAAGTCAGATTGAGTTTTTGCTAAGACATCTTTGATGCTTCTAAATTCGCTAGCTTTTCTTCCTTTAACTATATTTAATATCTTTTTCTCAGAATTATCTAAAATATCATTTACCGTCTCATCTGTTCTATATCCCTCTTCAGCAATTTCCGTTGCTGTTTGAATTAATCTTCTAAGTAATGCTGTTTCTTCCACTATTTTTATATAGTAGTCTACATTACTTGCAGTTGGAACAAAATTTAAAACTTCTGTTAAATATTCTACTCCTCCAATATCATTTAATTCATTTCGATTATTTAAATAACTAGTTACTGTCGTTAAATCAAGTGGAGTTTTTTGATCATTTAAATCCATCATACAAGAAAATATTTTACTATTCTTTTCGTAAAAAAATGACTCTGGTTGTAATGTTTCACTTGCTTTTTGTAATGCATACTTAGATAGAAAACATGCCCCTAATACTGATTCTTCTGCTTCTATATTGTTAGGTAAATTTCTTATTGGCATATTCTCACCTCTATTTTATCACATGTACTTTAATAGTTGCTACTATCCCTGGATATAAATTGATAGCAATATTATGAAAACCTAAAGAAGCTATTCCTTGATTTATTTCTATTTGGCTTTTATCTATCTTATAACCCTTTTTTGTCAATTCATCTTTTACTTGTTTCAAACTAATACTTCCAAAAACTTTATCACCTTGGCCAGTCTTTACTTTAAATTCTAAAACTTCTTTATCCAATTTTATTTTTAAAGCTTCTGCTAACTTTTTATTTTCTGCTTCTTCTTGAGCTTTCTTTGTTTTTTCATATTCTAACTTTTTCAAATTTTCTGAATTTTTCAATACAGCATATCCGTTTTTTATTAAAAAATTTTCTGCATACCCGTCCTTTACATTTTTAACTTGTCCTTTTTTTCCTTGACCTCTTAAATCCTTTATAAATATTACTTCCATTATTCCGACTCCTCCTTAATGACTTTTTTTAATCTCTGTTCCACTTTACTAATGGTTGTATTTTGAAATGTTGCAGCTCCATTATAGGTACTTCCACCTCCACCTAATTTAGATAATATTCTATTAATATCATAGTTACCTAAGCTTCTTGCACTAATACCTATTGTTTCTTTATTAATTTTTCCTATTACAAAAGATGCTTCTATATTATTAAAGAATAATAGGGTATCTGCTACTTTTGCCAATTCTTCTCTTCGGTAATGTGCATACGGAGTTGCTTTTGTAAATGCTATTTTATCATTTATTGTTTCTATTGTAGATAATAATTTTTGTCTTTCTGTATATTCATTGATATCTTGTTTTAATAAATATTGCACTTTTTTAGCACTAGCCCCTAAACATGTTAAGTAATAGGCCTTATAAAATGTTTCGGGATTTGTTTTTAAAGTAAAGTTATTTGTATCTAAAACAATACCCGCTAAAAGCAAAGTTGCATAATAAGGATCTATAGGTACCTCATAAAATTCTATTAGGTCTGTTATCATCTCACAAGTACTAGATACTTCAGTATCGTTTATCATAAGACAATTTTCTATTGTTTTTCCTCCTATATCATGGTGATCAATAACTATTTTATTATCTATTTTTTCTAGCACTTCTTGATTTTGAACTAGATTTGTCTTATTTGTATCTAATACTATTAATAAATTTTTAGATAAATGATAATTCAAATTTTTATCAATATCAGAACTTTTTATAATACTAATACACCCTTCTAATTCAATAAGAGCTTTTTCAACCCCTAATTCATGAGTTTTGTCATCAACTATTATATATACATCTTTCTTTTTTTGTTTAAGTATTAAATACATTCCGATACAACTTCCTAATGCATCTAAGTCCAAATCTTTATGTGCCATAAGGAAAATTGTTTTGGTCTTTTTAAGTATATTATTTAATTTTTTTCTTTCCTTAAGTATTCCCATTTTTTCCTCCGTCAACTCATTCTTATTATATAATAATTTATATAATTTGTCTAACTATAAGAGTCAAAAAAAACATACCAACTTGGTATGTAATTTTTATTTAGAATATGGTAAAAAAGCAATAGATCTAGCTCTTTTTACTTGCTTAGATACAACTCTTTGATGTAATGCACATGTTCCAGTAACTCTTCTAGGTACCATTTTACCTTTTTCATTTATAAATCTTCTTAAACTTTCTGGATTTTTATAGTCTACATCTATTTTATTAGCACACATTAAACAGATTTTCTTTTTTCTTCTATATCCTTCTGCCATTTCATTTCCTCCTTTTTTCTAGAAAGGTAATTCATCATCGCTAATTTGAATACTTGAACCAAAATCCGCAAATGGATTACTATCTACATTTGTTCCTTTTGGTTCTGTACTACTACCGAAGTCATATGGACTTGGACCACTATTTACATTATTGCTTTGATTCATATCAGTAGTATTAGTATTATTAGAATTATTTGAAGAACTTCTAGATCCTATAAATTCAACGTTATCAGCTATTACTTCTGTTACATATCTTTTTTGTCCATTATTATCATCATAGCTTCTTGTTTGAATTCTACCTTCTATTGCTACTTGACTACCTTGTGAAAGATAATTTTTTACATTTTCAGCTTGCTTTCTCCATACAACTATATTGATAAAATCAGCTTCTCTTTCTCCACTTTGAGTAGTATAATTTCTATTTACAGCTAAAGAAAAAGTTGCTACCGGTAAATTGCTACCAGTATATCTTAATTCAGGATCTCTGGTTAATCTTCCTATTAAAAAAACTTTATTCATAAATTACCCTCTTCTTTTTTATTAGTCTTCTACTTTAACAATTAAATGACGAATAACTTTTTCGTTAATTCTAACAACACGATCAAATTCATTTACAACATCTGAATTTGTTTCAACTATGTATAAGAAATAGTATCCAGTCTTAAATTTTTTGATTTCGTATGCTAATTCTCTTTGACCCATACTTTTTTCTTCTACAAAAGTAGCATGTCCATTTTCTAAAACCTTTTTCATTTCTTCAGCAGTTTTTTTAATTTCTGCTTCTTCCATATCTGGTCTTACAACGAACATAATTTCATATTTATTCATTCTTGACACCTCCTTTTGGACATAAGGCCGCATATGCAGCAAGGAGTATTTAAAATACTCGTAGGTATTATAACAAAAATACCTTTACTTGTCTAGCAATTTTTTCTTATTTTATATTTCATAAACTTACATAAATTCAATTATTTTTTATTTATATATAATAAAACCCTACAAAATTTTGACCAATTTTTTTGATATCTCCCTTTATTGCTGCAACATGAGAGTAGTAGCTATTATCTAAAATAGTATCTATTGGACTTTCTTCTATATGGATAATTCCTATATCTTGTAATTGTTGCTTAATTGCTCCATTTAAATTAATATGATACCCATCATCTTCTAAGCTAATATTTTTATCCCATATTGCATTATTCTTAGCCCAAATTGGAAATCTATCATATACATAATTTTCTTTTTTAGCGCAACTTCCAACATAGACATATATATCCTCTAAATTGCTATTATAGGCATTTATTAATGCCTCAATCGTTTGTTTAGGCAACAACCTATCAATATATGATGCACCACAGTGTGCTAAAGCAGTTACTCCTTTTTGTCTATCTTCTGCTATTAAGATAGGACAATCTGCCATTTGATGTCCAATCACAATACCTTTATACTTTTCTTCTAATATCAAAATATCTGTTGGTATTCTTTCAAACCAATAATCTTCTTTTGTCATGTAGGATTCATCTAATATAATATATTTTCCATCTGGATATTCCACATTGTTAGTACCATTTTTTTGAAGAGGCTGAAAAACTCTTTTACCATTAAATCCATATTTTTTTCCAACATACTCTTTTACACTTAAAAAACGTTTTAATATATCACTTTCTGTAACATTAGATGGATAAAATTTTTTATTTCTACTAAATATTCCATCTTCTATTTTTGTTTCAAATATTTTTATTTTAGTTTCTAACATATTTCAATCCCTATACATTAAATCTAAAGTGGCAAATATCTCCATCTTGCATTATATAATCTTTTCCTTCCAATCTAGCTTTTCCTGCTTCTTTTACTTTTAATTCGCTCCCTTGCTCTATAAGATCAGTATATGAAATTACTTCGGCTCTTATAAAGCCTTTCTCAAAATCTGTATGGATAATTCCCGCACATTGTTTAGCATTCATACCCTTTTTAAAGGTCCAAGCTCTAACTTCATCTTTTCCTACTGTAAAGTATGTTGCTAAACCTAGTATATCGTAAGTTGCTTGAATTAATTTGTCTAATCCTGAAGAATCTAATCCTAATCCTTCTAACATTTCCTCTTTATCTTCTTTTGTTAGTTCACTTAATTCTTCTTCTACTTTAGCACATAAACTTACTACTTTTGCGTTCTCTTTATCGGCATATTCTTTTACTTTTTTTACATACATATTATCTTCTTTTGATAAATCTTCTTCTTTAATATTAGCTAAATAAATAATAGGTTTTATTGTTAAAAAACTATAGGATTTTAATAATCTTCTTTCTTCTTCTGTATATTCTACTTGTCTTAATGGTATATTTTTTTCTAATGCTTCTTTTGATTTTTGTAGAGCTTCTACTTCTAGCATATCATCCTTATTTTTAGTAGTTCTTGCCTTCTTTGCAACTCTTTCTAATCTACTATTAATAACATCTAAATCTGATATTGAAAGTTCTAAATTAATTGTTTCAATATCTCTTACTGGGTCAACATTACCATCAACATGAATAATCTTCCCATCATCAAAGCATCTAACCACTTCAACAATAGCATCTACTTCTCTTATATGAGATAAAAATTTATTTCCTAAACCTTCTCCTTGTGAAGCACCTTTTACTAATCCAGCTATATCTGTAAATTCGTAAGCAGTTGGTATAAATCTTTCAGGATTATACATATCTTTCAATTTGTCCATTCTATCATCTGGAACTGTTACAATCCCAACATTAGGTTCAATAGTAGCAAATGGATAATTTTCTGCTAATATTTTTTGATTTGTTATTGCATTAAATAAAGTAGACTTTCCTACATTTGGTAATCCTACTATTCCTGCTGTTAAACTCATAATATTACCTCCAAAAATATTTTCCTAAGTATTATAGCACATTATTTTTATTTTATGGATAATAGAAGAAAAAAACTTTTATGATTTACATAAAAGTCTTAAAATTTTAAATTGTTGGATAAACATTAGGCCCTATTGGTAATCCCAGTATATACCATCCTACTATTATTAAAATCCATGTTATAGATATAATTAAGAAATATGGAGTTATTAAATTAAGTGCTCTTTTAATAGAGTATGGTTTTTCTTTATTTAAGTTATATATATTTAGGTATCCTAAGAAAATAACAAAGGATGCTAAGAAAGGTGTATATCCATTTGTCATAGAATCTCCAGCTCTCATAACAACCTGAGCAAATTGTGGAGATATATTTGATTGCATAAACATTGGAACTACTACAGGTGAAAATATCATCCATTTAGTTCCAGCACCTGTTAATACAAAATTTGATAAGGCAATAAATACTACAGTCAAGATAAGTAAAGGAATTCCTGTAGGATTTAAAAATTCTAATAAGTTAGCTAACCATGAGGTTATAATTATTCCAATATTAGTCTTTTTAAATATTGCTATAAATTGAGCTACAACAAACATTAACATTAATACGGAACCTACTTGTGAAAATCTATTATTAGCTCTTTCTATCAATTCTTTGTCACTTTTTATAGATTTTGAACCTATTCCATATGCTAAACCTGTTAATATGAAGAATAGAGCAACCATATAAGTAAATCCATCTTGAAAATATGAATTATCTCCAAATAATTGATTCAAATAGGTATTTTCATTCATATCTAATAACATACCAGAACTTGGTAAATTAGGGAGTAAGGAATATATAAATATTAGAACTACTATAATTCCTACTATCATAGAGCATCTTAATCCTTTTTTTTCATTCTTTTCTTGCTCTATTAATTTTTGCTCTTCCTCTTCTAAGCTTATGGATTTATATTGCTCTGTTGCCATAGTGTCTTCTTCTTTTTTATATTTGCCTATCTTAGGAGCTATTATTTTTTCTATTATTAAGGTTCCTACTATAGATAAAATAATAGATGTTAATATAATAAATATCAAGTTACTTGTCAAAGATATATGAGACGTTTCATCAATCAACATACTTGATAACTTTGTATAATTTATCAATGCAACTTCTGTAGAACCAACAAATATTGAAACTCCATATCCAAATGCTACTCCACAAAATGTTGTTACAATTCCTAAAATTGGGTTTCTACCAATAATAAAGTAGACCAATGCAATCAAAGGAATTAAAATTGTGTATCCAACATCATTGATTAATGATGAAATTGTTGCTACTAAAATTATTAAAAATGTTAACGTTCCTTTTGGTATTTTTTTTAAATATTTTCTTGAAAATACTTCAATTAATCCAGTAGCTTCTGCAATTGTTATTCCTATTAAGGAAATAATTAAACTAGACAATGGACCAAAACTCAAGAAATTTTTAGCTGCATTACTTATTATAAATTTTAGTCCATCAAAACTAAACATATTCTCAACAGCAACCAGTGTTGATTCTAATTCTAATGTATTTTTATTAACCACATCATAGGTTGCTTGCATTTCTAAGCTAGATAAGATTCCACTTAATATAATAGTTAGTCCTATTAATATTAAGTAGACAGTTATTGGATGAAAGTAAAATTTCTTTAATCTTAATTTTTTCTTATCATTCATATTATTGCCCTTCCTGTGAAATTATTTTCTTAAGTTTTTTATTAAATTCAACCCTAGGTAAAAGAATTGTCCTTCCACAATTAAGACATTTGATTTTAATATCTGCTCCGACTCTAGTTATTTCCCATTCATTGCTTCCACAAGGATGTTGTTTTTTCATAACTACTTTCGTTCCTATATCATATTTTAAACTATTTTCCATTATGCACCTCGTATCTAGTAAATGGTTCTTTTATTCCAGCTTCATCAAATGCCCTTTTTATTTCTTTTCTTAAATAACGCTGAATTGCTAAATGTTTCATAGGCTCTACTTCTAGAACAATCCTAAAAATAACATCACTATTTTCTATACCATCAATTCCCCATACTTGCATTCTTCCTCTTGCTTCTTTAATTTTGCCATCTAATTCTTCTGCAAGTTTATTTAAAACTTTTTCAACTTTTTCAATATCATTATCATAGTCAATTGGTATATCTACAACAGCTAATGAGTTATTTATGCTATAATTTATTATTTTGTCCATATTGTGATTAGCAATAATTTTAGTAGCACCTTTATAGTCCCTAATTCTTGTTGTCTTAAGTCCTAAAAATACAACTTCTCCCATAAAACCATCTACTTCTATTGTATCTCCCACTTCATATTGTGCCTCAGTAATTATAGAAAATCCTGCTATGATGTCTTTTGCTAAATCTTGAAAAGCAAGACCTATAATAGCTGTTGTAACACCTAATCCTGCTACGATTGAGGTAATATTTACTCCAAAAGTTCCTAATATCCCAACTATCACAATTACAACTATTATATATTTTATAATATTTAGAACAAGACTAATCAAAGTTTCTATTCTTTGTTTCTGCTGCTTTCTTTGAAATTTTTTTTGTCCATTAAGGGTTACTTTTTTAATAATTCTTTTAATTATTTCATATGCAATAATTCCTATTATTATATATATAATAGGAAGAATCAGTAACTTTAGGCTAACAATAAAATCCAATAAATTTTCCATAGTTTTATCCTCTAGTTTCTATTTGCATAATTTCTAAGATTCTATTTAAGTCGTTGCCATTTACAAAACTAATTTCTATTTTATTATTTTTTATTTTTACTTTAGTTCCTAACTTCTCACATAAATCTTCTTGTACATATTTATATTCACTGTTCGCTTTATAAGATTTATTAATTTTATGAGTTCTAGCGTATTGGTCTTTTTCTTTAGTTAAATCTTCTAACTCTCTAACGCTTAATCCATTATTAATAACTTTATTTGCTAATTCTTCTTGTTGTTCTTTACTTTCTAATTTACTCAAAACCCTAGCATGGCCCATTGTTATTTTCTTTTCGCCTACCTCTTTTTGAATGGACTCTGGTAAATTTAAAAGTCCTAACATATTTGTAATATGACTTCTACTTTTTCCTAATCTTTGAGCTAATTGTTCCTGAGTAAGGCCTAAAGTATCTTGCAGTTTTTTATAAGCCAATGACTCTTCTATGGCACTTAAATTTTCTCTTTGCAAATTTTCTAATAAAGCTATTTCCATCATTTCTGTGTCATCAAAATCTCTAATAATAGCTGGTATTTCTTTTTTTCCAGCTAATAATGATGCTTTAACTCTTCGCTCACCAGCTATAATTTCATAGCCTTTTATGCTCTTTTTTACGATAATTGGTTGAAATACTCCATGCTCTTTTATAGATGTAGCTAACTCTTGTAATGCTTCTTCATCAAATATTTTCCTTGGTTGGTACGGATTACTTCTTAATTCCTCTAATTTAAGCATTGTTATTTCTTCTTTTGGAGTTTGATTAATAATTTTTTCTTCTACTTTTTCATAATTAATTGGTTCATTGTAAAACAATTCTTCCAATCCTCTACCTAATGCTCTTCTTTTAGTTGTAGATTGATTTTCATTATTGGTTTCCATTTCTTGAAATCACTTCCTTTGCTAAATTTAGATAAGCTTCTGACCCTCTACTTTTTGGATCATAAGCAATAATTGGCTCTCCATGTGATGGTGCTTCTGTTAATCTAACTAATCTAGGAATTATTGTGTTGTATACTTTTTCTTTAAAGAAATTTCTAATATCATCTACTACTTCAAATCCTAAATTGGTTCTAGAGTCTAGCATTGTCAACAATACTCCTTCTATATCTAGAGCTGGATTCAAGTTCTTTTGAGCTAACATAATTGTTTTTAATAATTGTGTGATTCCTTCTAGTGCAAAGAACTCACATTGTACTGGAATAATAACTGAATTTGAAGCAGTTAATGCATTTGTTGTAATAATTCCTAATGAAGGTGGACAATCAATAATAATATAATCATATTTTTCTCTAATAGTTTCTATATGTTTTTTTAATTGTTCACCTTTTAAGAATCCATCATTTTCTCTGCTTTTATCTATTAATTCAATATCAATTCCCGCCAAATTAATAGTAGCAGGTAAAACTGATAAATTTTTATACTTTGTTTTAATAATAGCTTCTGTTATTTCACATTCGCCAACTAAAACATCATAAGCACTCTTTTCTATTTCACCTTTATTTATTCCTACACCAGTAGTTGTATTTCCTTGGGGATCCAAATCTATTAATAAGGTTTTTTTCCCTAATACTGCTAATGATGCAGAAAGATTAATACTTGTTGTAGTTTTTCCTACACCACCTTTTTGATTTACTAATGATATAACCTTTCCCATCTAATCACCCATTTTCCATATTCACTTATTATTGTATCAAAGAATACTATTTTTTTAAATGTTTTTATAAAAATTTGTCGAAAGAGAAAAAAACTTACACAAAATTGTCTAAGTTTTCTGTTAAGTATTATATATTTTATTTTTCTATTTTTATAATAATTTGATATGTCTTCTCAAAATTCATTTCATCTGCAGATGCTTCTATTCCATGTTTTTTCAAATCTTCTATTAAATCTCTGATCTTATTTGTTGCTTCATCTATAGAATATTTTTCACTACCACTTATATTATTATTAGTTCCATTTAAAGAACTTTCTGGAAATATATCACTAAAATTTTCGTCTTCTGTTGCTTTAAAATAATCTTCTTCTTGTTTTCCATTTTGTTGTGTTGAATCATTTATAATCCCTTCAGCAGGAGTTATATATTTAAATTCTCCACCACTTATAGATGGTCCTTGAGAATTATCACCTAAATTTAGTAATGAGTCTAATCCCCCGTTTTGATTATTACTTTTATTTATATCATTTGCTCTTTGTCTCATTTGCTGAATATCAATATTTGTATTACCAAATTCTTGATTTAGATTATATTGATTTCCATTATCTTCATCGCTGCTATCATTAATTTCACCATAATTTAAAATGTTAGATTTATTGTTATTTTCTTCATTTGGTGGAGCAACTGTAACTTTTCCATAATTATTAGTAGGTGCTGATAAATCAACGGTTGGCATCAAAGAATTATTATTTACAAAATTATTATTTAAATAATCATTATCATTAGGTAAATCATTTTCTCTAGGATACATCTGCTTAATTTCATCTTCTACACTTCTTACTGTCATTTTATTGTTAATAATTTTTCTTAACATTTCTTTTTGTTTTTTTACATCAGGTATATTTAACAAAGTTCTTGCGTGTCTTTCAGAAATTTGTTCTTTTAAAAGTGCATCCTGTATTTCATCTGGCAATGATAATAATCTTAATTTATTTGCAACTGATGATTGACTTTTTCCCATTGTTTTAGCTAATTCTTCTTGCGTCATTTGATCAATTTCTAATATTTTTTGATAAGTTCTAGCTTCTTCAATTGGGCTTAAATTTTTTCTTTGTAAATTTTCTAATAAAGCTACTTTAGAACTTTCTTTATCATCTAAATTCCTAATAATAGCAGGTATTTTTGTTAAACCAGCTAAAGCAGTAGCTTTATATCTTCTCTCACCAGCTATAATCTCGTATTTTCCACCTACATTTCTGACAATAATAGGCTGAATAACACCATGTTCTCTTATAGAAACAGCTAACTCTTTTAAAGCTTTTTCATCAAAGACTTCCCGCGGTTGAAATCTATTAGGTATAATATCATCTAAGTATAAATATACAACCTCATTACTTTGCTCATTATTCATTTTTATCCCCTCGTTCCATTCTTCAATATCCCTATATTATCATTATAAAATATTTTTTTGTCTCTTTCAATAAAAATAATGTATTGTAAATGTAAAGTTACTATTTATTTTTTATTACTATCAAACTTCTATTACTTTGTTCAATTGGTAATTGAAAGCGATTTATTTCCTCAATTTTGTATTTTTTTTCTATTTTTCTTTTTACTTCTTCAGTAATTTCTTGATCTATATTTCCTTTCATCGCAATCATTACTCCATTATTTTTAACTAAATGCATTGTATAAACAACTAATTTTTCTATATTAGCAACTGCTCTAGAAGTTACTACATCATACTTTTCTTTTAAATCTTCTCCTCGTACATGGACTGCTTTTATATTTTCTAAATCAAGTTCTTTAATTATTTCATTTAAGTAGTTTACTCTTTTTTGTAATGCATCTACTAAAGTAACATTTAAATTAGGATATACTATTTTTAATATAATTCCTGGAAAACCGGCACCTGTTCCTACGTCACATAATGTCTTTACGCTTTTTAAGTCTATTACTTTTGTAATCGTTAAACTATCGTAAAAATGTTTTAAGTATACATCTTTTTTTTCTGTTATTCTTGTTAAGTTTATTTTCTGATTCCATTCTATTAATAAATTATAAAATTTATCCAATAATTCTATTTGATAATCTGATATTTGAATATTTAATTTAGTTATCTCGTCTATAAATTGTTCTCTATTCATCTTTACTTTTTCCTTTTTAAGTACACCATTAATATAGAAATATCCGCAGGATTAACTCCACTAATTCTTGATGCTTGTCCTACTGTAATCGGTCTTATTTCATTTAATTTTTGTCTAGCTTCACTAGCTAAATTTGAAACATCATTGTAATCTATATCTTCTGGTATTTCTTTTTCTTCTAGCAATAACATTTTTTCAGCCTCTTTATTAGCTTTTTTAATATATCCTTCATACTTTGTATTAATTTCAACTTGTTCTTTTACCTCATTACTATAAGGTATTTCTATAAAGTGTTCTAGATGTTTCATGTTCACTTCTGGTCTTTTTAATAATTCTAATAATGATATTCCATCTTTTAAAGTATTTGTCTCAATACTTTCTAAATATTCATTAACATTCTTTTTAGGAGTAATTCTATATTCTGATAGTATAGTTTCTAGTTCTTTGATATCTTTCTTTTTATTTTTAAAATGAGTATATTTTTCCTCAGATATTAATCCTACTTGATATCCATACTCTCTTAATCTTATATCAGCATTATCATGTCTTAATAATAAGCGATATTCAGCTCGTGATGTTAACAATCTATATGGATCTTTTATTCCTTTTGTAACTAAGTCATCAATTAATACCCCAATATAAGATTCGTTTCTTTTTAAAATCAATGGGTCTTTATTTTCTATTTTTAAAGCTGCGTTGATTCCTGCTATTAATCCTTGTCCAGCAGCTTCTTCATATCCACTAGTTCCATTTATTTGTCCTGCAGTAAATAATCCTTCAATTAGTTTAGTTTCAAGAGAAGGTTTTAATTGTTTGGAGTCAATTGCATCATATTCTATTGCATAAGCATATTTTAATATTTTAGCATGTTCTAGACCAGGGAGGCTATGTACCATTAATTCTTGAATGTCATGTGGCATACTAGTAGAAAATCCTTGAATATAAATGTCATCATAATAAATACTTTCTGGCTCTAAGAATAATTGGTGTCTTTCTTTATCCGCAAATCTTACCACTTTATCTTCTATAGATGGACAATATCTAGGACCCACTCCTTCTACATATCCTCCATACATACTTGATTCTTTTAAATGGTCTTTAATAATTTTATGAGTATTTTCTGTTGTGTAAATCAAGTGACATGGTACTTGATTATCTACATCATAGTATGCAATATTATCATATGAAAATGTTCTTTTCACTTTATCCCCAGGTTCTAGGGAAGTTTTATTATAATCAATAGATGATTTTTCTATTCTTGGTGGAGTACCTGTTTTTAATCTTAAGATATTAAATCCCATTTCCTTTAGCTTATTACTCAAAAACTTTGAATTTTCTTCTCCATGAGGACCACCTGAATGTTTTTCTGATCCTGTCAAAATCATACTTCTTAAATAAGTACCTGTAGTTAAAATAACAGCTTCAGCATTTATTTTTGTTCCATCTGCTAAGATTACACCCTTTATAGTATTATTTTCGACAAGTAAATCTTCTACAAATCCTTCTTTTATACTCAGATTTTTTTCAGAATCTAGAGTTTTTTTCATTTCCTTTGGATAAGTAATTTTGTCTGCCTGTGCTCTAAGTGCTTGGACTGCTGGTCCTTTTTTTGTATTTAGCATTTTAATTTGTAGTGCACCTTTATCGGCATTTCTTCCCATCTCTCCACCTAAAGCGTCTATTTCTCTTACAACAATTCCTTTAGCTGGTCCACCAATAGATGGATTACATGGCATATCTGCTATGTTTTTTATATTTCCTGTTACAAGTAGTGTTTTATGTCCAATACGAGCTGCTGCTAAACTAGCTTCACATCCAGCATGTCCACCACCTACAACTATTATTTCATAATTCATTTTCTTCACTTCCTATTTTCCTACACAGAAATTTTTAAACAAGTTGTCTATTATTTCTTCTGAATAATTTTCACCTATAATTTCACCTAATATATCAAAACATTCTTTTAAATCAATCTCTATAATATCTATAGGCTGATTATTCTCTACACTTTCTTCTGCGTCCAATATACTTTCGTAAGCTTTTTTTGCTAAAGTAATTTGTCTTGTATTCGTTAAAGAAGTGTAATCTTTTGTTTTTATCTTTTCTAAATGAAACATATATACTATTTTATTTTTTAAGTTTTTAATTCCATCTTTTTCCATTGTGTTAGTTTCAATAATACTTTCTTTATCTATACCAACCGGCAATTTAATTTTTTTCTCTAAATCATTTTTATTTAGTACTATAATACGCTGTTTATTTTTTGTTTTTTCCAAAATCATTTTATCTTCTGGAGATAATTCTTCATTTGAATTTAATACTACTATTACTAAATCCGCTTCTGGAATCATAGATATACTTTTTTCTACACCAATTTTTTCCACAATATCTTCCGTTTCTCTAATACCAGCAGTATCTATTATATTTAATAAAACACCTTCTATCAATACTTCGCCTTCTACTATATCTCTTGTAGTACCTGCTATATCTGTTACTATAGCTTTGTCTTTTAATAATAATTTATTTAAAATACTACTTTTACCAACATTTGGTTTTCCAATAATTACAGTATTAATTCCTGTCTTTAATATTGAAGTATTTTCAGAGGTTTGTATTAATTCTTGTAGGGTACTTTTCATAGATTCTATTTCTTTTCTTATTTTATTTTCTGTTACATTTTCAATATCATAGTATTCTGGATAATCAATATTTACTTCTATAGAAGATAATAGATTTTTTAATTTTTCTCGAATATCTTTTATTAAATTTGAAGTTGTACCATTTAATTGATTTAGTGCTATTTTTCTCGCTTCATCACTTTTACTTTCTATTAAATCCATAATAGCTTCACTTTTTATCAAGTCTATTTTTCCATTTAAAAAAGCTCTTTTTGTAAATTCTCCAGGTTCTGCAAGTCTAGCCCCATTTGATATCATTGCTTCTAAAACTTTATTAGTAGTAATAATTCCTCCATGACAATTTATTTCTACTATATCCTCAGATGTATATGTCTTTGGTGCCTTCATAACAGATACTAAAACTTCATCAAGCAAGTTTGTTTTTGACTTATCATATATATGGCCATAGTTTATAGTGTGTGATGCTACTTTTGTTAAATCATTCCCTTTAAAGCAATCATTAACTATTTTAATTGCCTCTGGACCACTAAGTCTAACAATTGATATAGCTCCTACTCCCACAGCTGTTGAAATTGCTACTATTGTATCTTCCATAAGTTATTCCCCTCCAATATCGAACATATTATAGCACAATTATAACAGAAAAAAAAGAAGAATTAATCTTCTTTAGGTTTTATAACTACGTAACGGTTTGGTTCTTGACCTTCACTTTCTGTATATACTTTATTATTACTTGATAAAATGTTATGAACAATTCTTCTTTCATATGAATTCATAGAATCAAGTTTAGCTGCTATCTTTGTATTTTCTACTTCTTTAGCAATTTTTTTTGCTAAATTCTCAATTCTTTTTTCTCTTTTTTGATTATAATCATTTACATCAATAATAAATTTTAAGTTTTTTCCAATAACTTTATTAATATGTAATCCAACGTAATGAGATAAGGCTTTTAAATTTTTTCCGTTTTTTCCAATTAGCAATGCATCATTTTCTGAGTATATAATGTACTTTGGAACTTCATCTTTGTTTTTTAATTCTACTTGTGCATTAAAACCTAGTTTTTTTAGTATATCAATTAAATATTCCTTTACGTACTTTATAACTTCTCTTTTTTCTATAACTTCAATTTCAACTTTAGTAGATTTAAATAATCCACCTTTTTGTGTACCAACTTCTTTAATAAATAAATTACTTTCTAATTCTTGCAAATCTGCTATGGCATTTGAAATTGCTTCTTCTTTAGTTTTTCCAGTATAATTATGCTTTTCCATGTGCTTCCTTGCTCCTTTTTACTAAAATATTTTGTAATATTGTAAATGCATTAGATGTTACCCAGTAAATTCCAAGAGCTGAAGGCATAAATAGTGCAGTTACTACTATCATAATGGTCATCATTTTAGGCATAGATTTCATTGCTGGATCTGACATATTTCCTGTTGAATTCATCTTAAATGAATACCAAGTTGTGAAAGCTATTAATCCTAATAAAATGATGTATGCATAAAATGTTGCTGTAGAAATTCCGACTGTAGGTGTTGTTCCCAATTGTAATCCAAAGAAAGTTCCTTCAAAAATTGCTGGTGTTCTTTGTACAGCTTCAAAAAATGCAATAAATATTGGTAATTGTAGCATTGCAAATAGGCAACCTGCCATTGGATTTATATTATATTTTTTATATACCATCATCAACTCTTGCTGTTGTTTCATCATTGACTCTTGATCTTGTTTATCTTTATATTTTTGTTGTATCATCGCAATTTGCGGTTGAGCTTCTTTCAACATTTCAGATTGTAGAGCTGTTTTCTTGGTAACAGGATATGCTATTAATCTTATCAATAAACTGATAATTATAAGAGAAATTGCATAATTTCCTACGAGCTTTCCTAAAAATATTAGTAAAAAAGCCAATGGTTTTACAAAAAAGCTTGTCCATAAACCTTCATAACCACCAGAAGTTAATTTAAACTTTTCACATTTTGGAAGTTTTGATAAGTCTACTCCATTATCTTCATATGATTTAATTGTAATTGGATTAGTTGGCTGACATAAAATATTTTCTGTTAAACTTTGTCCCGTCACTTCATTAATTACTGCTTTTTTATTGCTATCAGTTAAAGTTTTAGTACATCCTGTAGTTAAAGTTAACATTAGTGCGATTATCGTTATTTTGCCTAAAATATTTACTTTCTTTTTACTCATTATTACTATCCTTCCTTATATTTAACATTAAATTTATGAAGTCTTTATTTAAACCAGAATAATCAGTTTCTAAAGAGCCTCTCCTTAATATTATAATATAATCTGTTCCATTAACATAGTTTTTTTTATAATTATCTATGATTGCTCTAATTTTTCTTTTATAACTATTTCTAAAAACAGCATTTCCTAGTTTTTTTCCGACAGATATTCCATACCTATCATATACAAAGTCATTTTTTTGATAATATATGATGAAA
Source organism: uncultured Bacillota bacterium (assembly GCA_947165195.1). Lineage (GTDB taxonomy): Bacteria > Bacillota_I > Bacilli_A > RF39 > UBA660 > RUG14891. Next base: position 48,354 of record CAMUZJ010000001.1, on the reverse strand, counting down.
CTTTTATTTTTTTTTATTTTTCCTTTATTTATAATATTATCAAAGTCCTGTTTTCTTTTAACAATGTATAATTTTCTCATGGCAAACTCACCCTACTTTTAAAAATTGTTTTAAATAAAGAGTAAAAAACCACTGGTTAACAGCGGTATTATTTACATAGATTCTTACGTCCTTTGCGACGACGACGATTTAAGATATTAGTTTTTTTACGTGCAAAAAAGCCTAATCTTTTTACTTTTTTACGATTATTTGGTTGATATGTTCTTTTCATCTACTCCACCTCCAGACATAAATCTACCCTATTATAATAAGAAGTTATGTTTTTTGTCAATTAAATTTTTCTATTTTGTGAAGAAAGAATCGTAAATAGTTCTATTTATATAAATATATCGCTATATCATAAATGTTTTCCACATTTTCCACAAGCCTGTGGATTTATCAACAATACCCTGTGCAAAATAATTCTGTGGAAAATGTGGAAAACTAACTTTTTCTTTTATTTTTCAATGTTTTAACTTGTGGATAATTCTGTGGAAAACTTGTGGATAATTATTTTAATTATAAATATTTCGACTTTTTTCCACAAGTTTTCCACAAAATATGATTTTTTTCAAAAACTTATTTATTTTTTAAATCATTTCATGTAAACTAGTAATCGTACTTTATAAGTCAGGGGAGATGATATCATGAACTTTGATTCCATATGGTCAAACTTTTTATCAGATATAAAAGATGAATTATCATCTTTAGCCTATCAAACCTGGTTTTCAGAGACACAATTGTTAAAGATAGAAGAGTCAAAAGCCTATATAATTGTACCAATGCCTATACATAAAAAACATTTGGTAGATAACTATAAAGATCTTATCATAGATAAACTTTATAATATAACTGGTTTAAATTGTGAACTTATCTTTTTATTAAATGAAGAAGTAGAAATCGAAGGGCCTTCCTCAACAAACAAAGTGGAAGAAAACATTATTCCAATTGTACAAACAAACTTAAAAGAACATTATACTTTTGATAACTTTGTTGTTGGAAATAGTAATAAATTTGCTCATGCTGCTGCTTTATCAGTCGCTGAAAATCCAGGAAAGATGTATAACCCTCTATTTTTATATGGAGAAAGTGGTTTGGGAAAAACACATCTTATGCATGCGATAGGAAACTATATTACAAATAATTCTGAAAAAAGGGTTCTATATGTAACAAGTGAGCAATTTATACAAGATTTTATAAAAACAAATAGGAAGGATGATTTTGAAACCAATTTTAACTATATTGATTTTTTTAAAGATAAATATAGAAATATTGATGTTTTAATAATAGATGATATCCAATTTTTGGGTGGAGCTACAAAAACTCAAAGAGAATTTTTTCATACTTTTAACAATTTGTATAATGATAGCAAACAAATTATCATTTCATCAGATAGATCACCTAAAGACTTAAAAGTTTTAGAAGACCGTTTGCGTACAAGATTTACTTGGGGATTAGAAGTAAATATATTTCCACCAGATTTTGATTTGCGCTCACAAATCATTAGAAAGAAGATATTAGCAGAAAATCTAGAAAAAGAAATTCCAGAAGATGTCATAGAATATATAGCATCAAATACAGGTACAAATGTTAGAGAATTAGAAGGCTCGATAACAAGATTAATAGCTTATTCTTCAATGATGGGAAGTGCAGAAATTAATTTAGAATTAGCCGTTGAAGCTTTAAAAGATACAATAAGTAAGGGAATAGGGGAAAAGAATGATGTTTTAAGAATCCAGAAAATTGTATCTGAATATTTTCAAATTTCAGTTGAAGATATACGAAGTAAAAAAAGAAGTTCTAATATATCATTTCCGAGGCAAATTGCTATGTACCTCTGTAGGGTAATGACAAACGAATCATTTCCAAGAATTGGAATTGAATTTGGTGGCAAAGATCATTCTACAGTAATGCACTCTGTAGAAAAGATAGAAAACGAAATTAAAGTAAATAAAGATTTAGCAAATATTATTGAAAAACTCAAAAAAGATATAGGGGCTGTGTAAAACTTTAAGTTTTCCACAATTTATCCACAGGTTTTCCACAACGCTTGTTGATATTTTTTTATTGATATTATTGAATTTTAAAAAGTTTTCCACAGTTTCCACAGTAAAAATAATAATAATAAATAGAAAGAAGGAATATAAATATGAAATTAAAAATAAAAAAGGAATTATTACTTGATGCTTTAAACAAAGTATCAAAAGCTATATCTACAAAAAATCTAATACCCGTTTTAGCAGGAATAAAATTTGAATTAAAAAAGAAAAAGTTAACATTAACAGCTAGCGATAATGATATTACTATTCAAACAATAATTGAATCAGTTAATGAGGATGATTTTTCTGTGGAAAGTGAAGGTAGTATTATAATTCAAGGAAAATATATTTTAGATATTGTTAGAAAATTACCTGATAAATATATTAATATTGAAGTTATAGATGAACTTAAAATTTTAATTTACACAGAAAATAGTGAATTTAATTTGAATGGAATTAGTGAAAGTGAGTATCCTAATATTGGACTTGAAGAAAGTAAGAAAAAAGTTAATATAAAAGTAGGAGCTTTAAAAAATATAGTTAACCAAACAGCTTTTGCTACTTCTAATGAAGAAAGTAAACCTGTTTTAACAGGTATAAACTTTAATATAGTTGGGGATATTTTAGAATGCAATTCTACTGATTCTTATAGATTGGCAAGAAAAATAGTAAAGTTAGATAAACCTAGTGAAGAAAATTACAATATTGTTATTCCTAGTCACAATATTATAGAATTTTCAAAGATTTTAAATGATGATGATGAAGAAATAGAATTACATATTTTTAGCAACAAGATATTATTTAAAAATGGAAATCTTAAATTTGAATCAAGATTAATTAATGGAACTTATCCTAACACTTCTAATTTATTACCAGATGATTCTTACTTAGTAATTACTACTTCTTTAAATGCATTTTATGATGTAATTGATCGTGTTAGTATTTTAACAAGTGATAAAGAAAAAAATATAGTTACTTTAGAAACTTCAGATAATATGTTAATTTTAAGAAGTTCTTCTGCAGAAATAGGTCGAGTAGAGGAAAAAATGTACATTACTAAAAATAATTCAGAAAATATTAAGATTTCATTTAGTGCAAAATATATGATGGAAGCATTAAAAAGTTTTTCCACAGAAACTGTGGATATTCATTTTGTAGGAGAAGTAAAACCAATTTTGATAAAATCTTCTGAAGATGAATCTCTAACTCAATTAGTATTACCTATTAGAACATATTAATACAATAAAAAGGCTCTTTTATAAGAGTTTTTTTGTTTTTTTACCATTATTCGACAATCTTCAACTTTTTTCGACAATTTAGCTTGTTATCCTGTTGTCGAAAGCAATTTAATTGTTTTCAGAGGGGGATTTAATATGAAGTATGAAATAAGTAAAGGAACATTAGCGGTTTTACCAAATGAGAAAAACACAAGTTTAGTATATGAAGATACTGAAAGATATGTAGTTGACCAAACTCCATTTGAAATAATGGAAGCAAGTTGCTTATATTTTGGTAGCAGTTATAAAGGAAGAAAAGAAGGTGCTAAAAATGTTTTAGGTGCAGAATATAAAGTACCAATTATAGTTGATGATACAGATAATTTAATTGTTTTTCCTACAACTTCGCCATTATCTGCTGATTGTGTTTGGATTTCATTAAAACATTTAAAATCATATGAAAAGGTTGATGCTAATAACACTAAAGTAATTTTTAACAATGGTAAAGAAATAATAGTTCCTAGTTCTTATCGCAGTATTGAAAATCAAATATCTAGAGCTTCTAGACTTGATTTTGTAATGCGTTCTAGAAAAAAAGGTTTATAATTGTAAAAAATAGCTGTAAGAGCTATTTTTTTAGTGCTTTAAAAGGCTTTTTATGATATAATAAGTCTTGTATGTATAGGAATACTGGTTTAGGGGATAGGTGATTATATGTTACTTTTTAACGATTTTAAATGAAGCTTACACGTTTAAATCTTACTAACTTTAGAAATTATTCAAGTGCTTCCATTTTATTAAATGATAGAATGAATATATTTTTAGGGGATAATGCTCAGGGAAAAACAAATCTCTTAGAATCTATTATCATCTTATCTTTAACAAAATCTCATAGAGTATTGAATAGTCCTAATATTATTATGTTTAATAAAAATAAATGTAAAATTCAAGGAGTAGTTAAAAAAAATAAAGTTGTTTCTAAATTAGAAGTTCATCTTTCTAATTTAGAGAAGAAATTATTTGTTAATTCCAATAATGTTAATAAAGTTGCTGATTATATCTCTAATTTAAATGTTATTGTATTTACTCCAGATGATTTAGAAATAGTAAAAGGATCACCAAACATTAGAAGAAATTTACTGAATATGCAATTATCTCAAATATCTAAATCTTATTTAAATACATATAATGAATATAATAAAATCTTGAAAACTAGAAATGAATACTTAAAAGTTTTATTTAATAATAGTATTGCTGATAAAAATTATTTGGACATTCTTACCGATAAGTTAATAGAAAAAGCTATTATAATTTATAAAAAAAGAAAAGAATATGTGGATAAAATTAATAATAGTATTGATAAAAATTTCCAATATATTTTTAATGATAGTGGATTAAATGTAAAATATTTAAATAATATTGATATTGAATCTTATGAAGAAGAAGAGATTAGAAAAAAACTTAGAGAAAAACTTAATAAAAATTATAGTAGAGAATTGCAATATGGAATGACAATGTACGGTCCACATAGAGATGATTTATTATTTCATTATAAAGGTAGCGACTTAAAAATATATGGTTCACAAGGTCAACAAAAGATAGCTATCCTATGTTTTAAATTATCAGAAATTCCTATATTTAAAGAGTATTCCGGATTCTATCCTGTTTTACTATTAGATGATATCTTTAGTGAATTAGATATAAAAAAAAGAAATAAAATTTTAAAATTGGTTAATGAATTCAGTATACAAAGTATTATAACAACTACGGATTTGAAAAATATCAGTAGAAAGAATTTAGAAGATGCATTCATTTATGAAGTTAAAAATGCAAAAATAAAGAGAAAGTAGGTATGTCATATGAATGAAGAAAAGGTTCAAAACAATTATGATTCTTCTGCAATACAAGTATTAGAAGGATTAGAAGCTGTAAGAAAAAGACCAGGAATGTATATTGGTACAACAGATGTGAAAGGACTCCATCATTTAGTTTGGGAAATTGTTGATAACTCTATTGATGAAGCACTTGCCGGATTTTGTAAGAATATTGAAATTATTATTAATAAGGATAATAGTATTACTGTGAAAGATGATGGTAGAGGAATTCCTGTTGATATCCATCCAAAAACTGGAAAAAGCACTGTAGAAACTGTTTATACAGTACTTCATGCAGGAGGAAAATTTGGAGGAGGAGGATATAAAGTATCTGGAGGACTTCACGGAGTAGGAGCAAGTGTCGTTAATGCATTATCTAAATGGGTAGAAGTAAAAGTATATAAAAATGGAAAAGTCAATTTTATAAGATTTGAAAATGGTGGACATACTGTAGAACCGCTTCATGTTATAGATACTTGTGAAGATAATAGAACAGGTACTTATGTCACTTTTAAACCAGATCCTGATATATTTGATACGGATATATTTGATTATAATACTTTGATGGTTAGAGTGAGAGAATTAGCTTTCTTAAATAGGGGATTAAGACTTACTTTAAGGGATGATAGAGATTTAGAAGATACTACTGGAGAAACTTTTTTATATGAAGGTGGTATTAGTGAATATGTTAAATTTATAAATCAAGGAAAAACTCCTATTCATGAAGATGTAATTCATTTAGAAGGAACAGAAAATGATGTAATGTTTGAGGTAGCTCTACAATATAATACTGGATTTAATGATAATATTTATTCATTTGTTAATAATATAAATACACATGATGGTGGTACACATGAAGAAGGAGTAAGACGTGCTTTAACTAGAGTAATTAATAATTATGCTAGAAAGAATAATATATTAAAAGAAAAAGATGAATCTTTAACTGGTGATGATGTTAAAGAAGGATTAACAATGATTGTATCTTGTAAACATCCTAATCCTCAATTTGAAGGTCAAACAAAAGGAAGATTAGGAAATTCAGAAGTTAGAAAGTTAGCTGATAATGTTTTTTCTCAAGGATTCGAGAAATTTTTGTTGGAAAATCCAGATGAGGCAAGAATAATTATTGAAAAAGCACTTCTTGCTTGTAGAGCTAGAAATGCTGCTAAAAAGGCAAGAGAAATTACTAGAAAAAGTGATTTAGCTATGACTAACTTTTTTGGAAAGTTATCAGATTGTAAGAGCAAAGATCCAAAAGTATCTGAAATATTTATAGTCGAGGGAGATTCAGCTGGTGGTTCTGCTAAAAAAGGTAGAGATTCTATGACTCAAGCGATTTTACCATTAAGAGGTAAGATTTTAAATGTTGAGAAGAATAGATTAGATAGAGCACTTGGAAATGAGGAAATAAGGACTATTATTACCGCTTTTGGTACTGGTATTGGTGATGAATTTAATTTGGATAAATTAAGATATGATAAAATCATTATAATGACTGATGCTGATGTAGATGGTTCCCATATTAGAGTACTTCTTTTAACATTGTTTTATCGTTTCTTTAAACCAATTGTTGAAGCAGGACATGTATATGCTGCTCAACCACCATTATTTAGAATAATGCATGGAAAAACAAGAAAATATGTTCTTGATGAGGAAGAAAAAGAGGCTTATTTACTATCATTACCTGAGAATGTTCGTCAAAGAGCGGAAATAGCAAGAATGAAAGGTCTTGGGGAAATGGATGCAGAAGAACTAAATGAAACTACTATGGATATTGAAAAAAGAGTACTTAGAAAAATAACTGTGAATGATTGTATGCAAGCTGATGCTATGTTTAGTAAATTGATGGGTGAAGAAGTTGAACCACGGAGAAGGTTTATTGAGGAAAATGCTAGATTTGTTAAAAATTTAGATATTTAGGGGGTGAAATTAATGAACAATGAAGATGTAAAAAATGTTAATGAAAATTTGGAAGATGTAAATTTAAATAAAAAAAATGATTTTGGTCAACAATTTCATGAACGAGATACACATGATGTTAATGATATTGTAACTGAAATTAGTGATTCGTTTCTTGCTTATTCTATGAGTGTTATTACTTCACGTGCAATTCCGGATTTAAGAGATGGGTTGAAACCTGTTCACAGACGAATTTTGTGGTCTATGTTTGAAGAGGGAAATACACCTGATAAGCCACATAAGAAAAGTGCAACTACAGTTGGTTATGTTATGGGGCATTATCATCCACATGGTGATAGCTCAATATATGAAGCAATGGTTAGACTAGCACAGGATTTTAATCAAAGATATATGATGGTTGATGGGCATGGAAATTTTGGTAATATTGAAGGAGATGGAGCAGCTGCTTATCGTTATACTGAAGCAAGATTATCCAAAATCTCATTAGAAATGCTTAGGGATATAAGAAAAAATACAGTTGATATGATGCCAAACTTTGATGAAACAAGTCCTGAGCCTACGGTTTTGCCATCAAGAATTCCTAATGTTTTGATAAATGGATCTATGGGAATTGCAGTAGGTATGGCTACTAATATACCTCCACATAATTTGGGAGAAGTCATTGATGGATGTGTAGCTTATATTGATAATCCAGATATTGATGTTGCTGGACTAATGAATTATATTAAAGGTCCTGATTTTCCTACTGGCGGCATCATACTTGGAAATTCTGGTATTAGACAAGCTTATGAAACCGGTAGAGGAAGCATTACTATTAGGAGTAGAGCTCAAATTGAGGAATCTGGTAATCATTCTCAAATAATAATTACAGAGGTTCCTTATGGTGTCAATACTATGGACTTAAAAAATAAGGTTGCTGAACTTGTACATAATAAAGTAATTGATGGTATCTCAGACTATCACACTGATTTAAAAGATGGAGTAAAAATAACGATAACATTAAAGAAAGAAGCCAATCCGCAAGTTGTTTTAAATAATTTGTATAAACATACTAATTTTCAAATTAGTTATGGAATAATTTTTTTAGTTATTGATATGGGAACTCCTAAAACCTTGGGCTTGAAAGATATAATTGCTAAATATATTGATCATCAAAAAGAAATTATTATTAGAAGGACTCGCTTTGATTTAAATAAAGCAGAAGAAAGAGTTCACATTTTAGAAGGATATAAAAAAGCTTTAGATAATCTTGATGAAGTAATATCAATTATTAGAAATGCTGAAACAGATGTTGAAGCTAAAGAAAAATTAATATCAAAATTTAATTTTACTGAAATACAAGCTGATAGTATCCTAGAATTAAAATTACGTCGTTTAACTGGATTAGAGCGAGAAAAAATAGAAAATGAATTAAAAGATTTATTGAATTTAATAGAGGATTTAAAAGCTATTTTAGCAGATGAAAATCGTGTATTAGAAATTATTAAGACTGAATTATTAGAAATAAAGAATAAATATGGTGACGAAAGAAGAACTTCTATTGATATGACAGCAATTGATTATATTGAAGATGAATCTTTAATACCAAATGAAGATGTTATTGTTACATTAACAAAAAATGGTTATATCAAGAGGTTAAGAATGGATACTTATAAAACTCAAAATAGAGGTGGAGTAGGTATAAAAGGTATGACTACGAATGAAGAAGATGTTGTAGAACATATGTTATCTTTAAAAACTCATGATTACGTAATGTTCTTCTCTAATACTGGTAAAGTTTATAGAATAAAAGGATATGAAATTCCAGAATTTTCTAGACAATCAAAAGGATTACCAATTATTAATTTATTACCAATAGAGAAAGAAGAGAACATTAGTTCGGTTTTAAAAATTAATTCTGAAGAGGAAGTAAAATATTTAGTTTTTATTACAAAAGATGGGCTAGTTAAAAGAACTTCAATTGAAGAATTTGATAATATTCGTAAAACTGGAAAAATTGCTATATCCTTGAAAGAAAATGATGAATTGATTAGTGTTAGAAAAACAAATGGAAATAGTGTAGTTGTTATAGGTGCTAATAACGGAAAAATGGTAAGATTTGACGAAAATGAAGTTAGAGTTATGGGAAGATCTGCTGCTGGTGTAAAAGGAATGGATTTAGAGGGAAGCAAAGTTGTTGGTGCTGATGTTACACTAGAAAATGACTTAATATTAATTGTTACTGAAAAGGGATATGGTAAGATTTCATCTATAGATGAGTACAGATTAACTCATAGAGGTAGTAAAGGTGTAAAGGCATATAATGTTACTGATAAAAATGGATTAATGGCATCTTTAAAAAGAGTAGAATCTATAGATAAATTTAATCTTATGATTATTACTAATACTGGTATTGTAATGAAAATGCCACTTGCTCAAGTATCTGTGTTAAAAAGAGCAACTCAGGGATTAAGATTAATAAATTTAAAGGATGATCAAATTGTATCATCAATAGCCTTAGTTAATGAAAGTTCAGAGAATGATACTTCTGAAGAAGAATAGGATGTAGGTCCTATTTTTTTGTATAACGAAAACCTCCAGTTATACTGAGGGGCAAAATAGCTTTAGCTTTACACTTATGCCTATATGTTAATAAGAATACCACCTAAGGATAGTGTGGCAGGAATAATAGGATATTTAGATAAAAATTAATTTTATTGATATTTCATTGACAAGCACAAATGAACTATCAATATGGACAACGTTAATTTTGTTGTAGAGCAGAGAATATTATGTTGCTTCAGTAGGAAAAAATATAAAAACAAATTAAGATTATATTGCAAATCAACTAAAAGAACATAAATCATAAGATGAATTGAGTAGTAAAAAGTACGTGGCTCCATTTATAAGTCAAATAATTAACAATATAGCTATTTTGTAAGTAATGCATGTGATAGATTTTCGGAGTACAATATATTATTGTCAGCTATAAGGCTTATAAGCTACAATAAAACTACTAGCTAAACTGGTAGTTTTTATTTTTTTAAAAAAATATAATTGCGTTTCAAAATGTAGATATATCAACGTAAATATGAAGTCTAAAAAATGTATTGCGTTATTAACCATTAATATATCAAATTTCATCATTAACGCAATAGATATAACTAAAAAAATCAGTATTTTTGTATACTTTTTGCGTTACGCAATCATAAATTAAAATTTACTATTTTATAGAAATATGCATTTTAAATAAGGAATATATTAAAACGCAAAAGAGTATTTATTTTTTCCACTTTTGCACCATACACAATTAAAAAATATTTAGCAATCGCGTTATTTATTTATTTATTTATTTATTTAGAGTTGCTTTTTTATTAAATAAATTATTTCCCGGGAAATAATTTATTTAATTTTAATGTAAATTTCCACAATAAGCAAAAAATTTAATAGTTTTATTAATTATATATTTTTATCAACACTAATTATTTCCCGGGAAATATTTTGCAATTACTTTAATATGTTCCACGTGAAACATTATTAATTTAATTTAATTTATTTAATGTTCCACGTGAAACATAGCTTAAAAAATATATATAATTATTTATTGCAAAATAAAGATATATAAATATCAAAAAAATATTTACAAAAGTTTATTTATATTATAGAATGTACTTGTGCAATGGGAGTGATTGAATCAGGTCAGGATCGGAAGATAGCAGCCTTAAAGTCCTCCTCCCATGTGCACTTTTTTATTTTTGGGGATGTTGGTAATATGGATGAAAGAAAAAAATTCTTTGATAAGGCGTTTGAAGAGGCAACAAAAGCAAAAAAAAAAGGTGAGATACCTGTCGGTGCAGTTATTGTAAAAGATGGAAAAATAATTGCTAAGGCTCATAATTTAAAGGAAAAAAATAAATGTTCCTTATATCACGCAGAATTGATAGCAATAATGAAAGCATCTAAAAAATTAGGAAATTGGAGATTAATTGACTGTGATATGTACGTAACGCTTGAACCATGTGAAATGTGTGCAGCAGCAATAAAACAAGCACGAATAGGTAATATTTTTTCTGCATTATCTAATGATGATAAAAAAATCCACAATAATATTTTAAATATATTAAAAGTAGATAAATCTAATTCACAAGTTAATTTGTATAATGATTTATACATAGAGCAAGGAAGAGAGATTTTAAAAGATTTTTTTATTTCTACTAGGAATAAGTAAAATCTTTTTTTTTATGTTATAATATCATTGGTTTGGAGGAGTATATATATGTATAAAGCTTTATATAGGCAATATAGGCCAGTAAATTTTGATGATGTTTTTGGACAAGATGTAATAGTAAAAACACTTCGAAATTCTATAAAAAAATCATCATATGGACATGCGTATATGTTTTTCGGCCCTAGAGGGACAGGTAAAACAAGTGTTTCAAAAATATTTGCACGTTCTTTGAATTGTTTAGATCCAATTGATGGGAATGCTTGCGGTAAGTGTAAAAACTGCCTTAATTCTTACCAAAAGGAATGTGTCGATATAATTGAAATTGATGCTGCTTCTAATAATGGTGTAGATGAGATTAGGGAATTAAAAAATAAAATTTCTTTAGTTCCAGCAGATTTAAAATATAAGGTATATATAATTGATGAGGTTCATATGCTTTCAATTGGTGCCTTTAATGCATTATTAAAAACATTGGAAGAACCACCAGAACATGTTATTTTTATATTGGCAACAACGGATCCGCAAAAAGTTCCTGAGACTATTATTTCTCGTTGTCAATGCTTTTCCTTTAAACGCATTTCTTCAGAAAAAATAATGATAAATTTAAAAAAAATTTGCGTTAAAGAAAAAATAAATATTAATGAAGATGTTTTAGAGGAAATTGCTTTTTCTTGTGATGGAGGAATGCGTGATGCATTAAGTTCTCTTGATCAGCTTAATTCTTATTGCGAAAATCAAATTACATTAGAACATTATGCGGAGGTAAATGGCTCTTTAACGACAGAAGAGATTAAGAGTTTTTATTACGATATTTTTGAACGCAATTATGCCAATGTTTTAACAAAAATAAAAACATATAATGATTTAGGTAAAAATATTATAACAATTTTAGATAGACTAATGCGTTATCTTAGAAGTTTAATTATAAAACATTATATTGATAACGAAAAATTAGATTTTGATTTATATGATATACATAGTTTAGTTTTATTAATAAACGAAAAAATGTTCGATATTAAAAAAAGTTCTAATCCTATAGTTTATGTAGAGATGATTTTACTTGAGTTTATGAATAATATTGGAGTTGATTCTAAGAAAACGAAAATGGAAAAGATTGACAACTCATCATCTAAATCTCTTAAAATGGATGATATTGTTCCAATAAAATCCAATGAAAATCCTGCGAAAACTGTTGATATTAAAGAAAATTATATAGAAAAGATCGTTGAAAAAAATAATGGTAAAAATGATGACTATAAAACAAAAAAAGCTGAAAACTTAGTAGATAATTTTTCTGAAGTTTCTAACATTAGTGAAATCATGGATGTTCGTGTAAATAATACTTTAGCAAAAGCAAATAAGCAGTTATTGGTAAATGAAATATCTAAATTAGATATGTTTAATGATTATACCTTTGATCAAGAAATTGGATATATTTGTTGTTCTATCTTGGATGCAAAAATTAGAGCAGTTAGCGATGAAAATATTGTAATGAGCTATGAATTTGATTCAATAGTTAAACAAAACTTAAATAATATAAAGAAAATAATAGAAGTTTATAATAATATTACAAATTCTAATAAAAAGATTGCAATTATATCTGATAGTCAATGGGAAGAAATAAAAAATAAGTATATTTACGATTTGAAAAACGGAAATATTTGGAATGTTAAAGTTGAACCAGAAGAGGTCTTTATTGAACAAAAAAAAGATGATATAATAAATAATAAAGCAATAGAACTATTTGGTGATATTGTTGAAATAAATTAGGAGGAAAAAAATATGAATTTACAATCAATGATGAAACAAGCACAAGCATTTCAAAAGGATATGCTAAAAATTAAAAATGAAATTGACAATACTGATTTTGTTGGAGAAAATTCAATGATTAAAGTTACTATGAAAGGTAATAAAGAAATACAAAGTGTAGAGTTAAAAGTAAAAGAGTCTTTAGATAAAGATGATATAGAAATGTTACAGGAAATGATTGCTAGTGCTGTAAATGAAGCTAATAAGAAAATTGATGCTACTACTGAAAGTAAAATGGGAAAATTTGGTAATATTCCAGGTTTATTTTAGGAATTAATTATCTATGTATCCTGATAGTATAAAAAATTTAGTTGAAGCATTTAAATATTTGCCAGGGATAGGAACTAAGACAGCAGAAAGATTAGCTTTTTCTGTTTTAAATTTAGAAGATGAACAAGTGAGCTTTTTTTCTAATAGTATTTTAGAAATAAAAAATAAAATACATAAATGTCCTGAATGTAATAGTTTAACAGATGAAGAAGTATGTTCTATCTGTATTGATCAAAATAGAGATAATCGTATTTTATGTGTTGTTGAGGATAGTAAAACAGTTTTTCTTTTTGAAAGACTTGGGATATTTAGAGGAAAGTATCATGTTCTAGAAGGGTTGATTTCTCCATTAGAAGGTATAAATCCAGAAGATATTGGTATTGAAAAGTTGCTTGAAAGGTTAGAAAATGGGCAATTTGAAGAAATTATTTTTGCATTTAGACCTAGCATTGAAGGAGAAACAACCTCTCTTTATATAAAAAGAATTGTTGAAGGAATGCAAATAAAGACAAGTAGACTAGCAAGTGGAATTCCTATCGGAGCAGATATTGAGTTTATTGATAGCTTGACTTTAGAGAGAGCGTTAGCAGATAGAAAAACAGTAGAATAAATTTTCAATTTTATCATATTCTCTATTAGGTGATAATTATAATAACAATGATAAAAAAAATTATTTTAAGTTGCTTAGTTCTATATACCTATAATCTTTTAGCGGTAAGTGTTAATTTAATGATACCGTTAAATTTTTTTAGTATAGGAATCATTTATTTGTTGGGTCTTCCTGGTTTTCTTGTACTGATTTTTTTTAAAGTAATGATGTTGTGAGGTGATTAAATGACAGACAATAGGGTTAATAATAGTTTGAATATTATAAATAATATAGTAAAAAATAACAAAGTATCTCATGCCTTATTATTTGAAGTGGATGATTATGATACTTCTATGTCATTTATTAAAAATGTAGCCAAAATAATACTTTGTAAACAAAAAAACAAAAGTTTTGATAATTTAAACTGTAATAAATGTAATATTTGCGAATTAATTGATAGCAATAATTATCCTGATTTTATGATTATTGAAACCGATGGAAATTGGATAAAAAAACAGCAATTAATAGAATTACAAGAAGAATTTAATAATAAATCTTTATTGGATAATAAAAGAATTTATGTTATAAAAGAAGCAGAAAAACTAAATGCATCATCTTCTAATTCTTTGTTGAAATTTTTAGAAGAGCCTGGAGATGATATAATTGCGATATTGGTAACAAAAAATAGGTATTTGTTGTTAGATACTATTCTTTCTAGATGTCAAATATTTAGTATGAAATATAGTGATTTTAATATATCTTCTGATGTAGTGGATAAAGTTGAAAATTTTATTGATTATATAACTAGAAAGAAAAATTTATTTATATTTTATAAAGATATATATGATAATATACTTCCAGATAAAAATATTGCTAAAAAAATATTGTCAGAAGTAGAGAAATGTTTTATGCAATATTTAGTAAAAAATTCTTCTGAATGTGATGTAGATAATAGAAAACTATATAATATAGATAAGATAACAATAAATGAAATGATTACATATGTTAAAATAATTGAAAGTGAAAAGCAAAAATTAGAATTTAACGTTAATTATAAAATCTGGTTAGATTCATTCTTTTCAAGAATAATAGGTGAGGTTTATGATAGAAGTAATAGTAGTGAGTATTGATTCAAGCAAGACTACATATTATTTGTCAGCAAATGGATTAAAGGTTGATGTTGACGATAAAGTTATTATTGAGACAGATTATGGGAATTTTATCGCTAGAGTCATAAAGGCAAATTATATGGAAAAGCAGGAAAATTTAATACTTCCATTAAAAAATGTAATAAGAGTGGCTACTGATGATGATATACGTATTTCTTATGAAAATGATGAGGACTCTTTAAAGGCTTTAGAACTAACAAAGAAAACTAGTCTTTCTTTAGAGTTAGATATGAATTTTATAGATGCCAAATACAATTTAGATAAATCAGTTTTGATAATAACATATTTATCTGATAATAGAGTTGACTTTAGAGAATTGGCTAAAAAAGTAGCTAAAAAGTTTAGGGCTAGAATAGAGTTTAGACAAGTAGGTGTTAGAGATAAATCTAAACGGATTGGTGGACTTGGGCCTTGTGGATTATTTCTTTGTTGTAATTCCTTTTTATCAGATTTTAATAGTGTATCTATTAATATGGCAAAAAATCAGTCATTAGCTCTATCCCCTAATAAAATAAACGGAGTTTGTGGAAGATTACTATGTTGTTTAGGTTATGAAAACGACGTTTATACTGAGCTTAAAAGTGACTTACCAAAAGTTGGCATGGTAACAGATACACCATTAGGGATGGGAAAGGTTTGTTCTATAGATGTAATTAAAGGGACATATAAAGTAGATTTGAAAGAAAAAGGCCTTGTAGAATTTAAGAAGGAAAATAAAGATGAAAGTATTAAATGATATTTTAGGATATAAAAATTTGCAAATATATCAAGATTTGGATTTTTTTTGTTTTTCTTTAGATAGTGTTATTTTAGGAAATTATGCTACTCTTAGATTAAAAGATAAACATATATGTGATCTTGGAACTGGTAATGGAGTCATACCCTTAATCTTATCTAAAAGAACTAAAAGTCCAATAATTGGTGTTGAGATACAAGAAAAGTTAGCAAATATGGCAATAGAGTCAGTAAAATTAAATAAATTAGAAAGTCAAATAGAAATTATAAAATCAGATATTTCTGATACAGAAAAATTTAATTATAATGAGTATTTTGATTTGGTTTTATGTAATCCTCCATATTTTAAGTTAAATGAAGGAAGCTACTTGAATGATACAGAAGAAAAAAGAATTGCTAGACATGAGGTTTATATGGATTTAAATAAGCTTTTTTCAGTTTCAAAAAGGATATTAAAAAATAATGGTAATTTAGCAATTGTACATAGACCTGATAGAATATTAGAAATTTTAAATTTAATGAAAGATTATAATATACAACCTAAAAGAATTAAATTTATTTTTGATAAAGTGAATAAAGATTCAAAGTTAGTTTTAATTGAGGGACAAAAAATGGGAAAAGAAGGATTAAAAGTAGAGAGTCCTTTAATTTTATATAATAATAATGGTACTATGACAGAAGAGTACTTTTCTTTAGTGAACGAGGTGAGAAAATGAGTCAAAAAAGTTACAATGATACAGCTAGCTTATATTTAATTCCTACACCTATTGGAAATCTTGAGGATATAACTATTCGTTCTTTAAATATATTAAAAGCTGTGGATATTATTTTGTGTGAAGATACTCGTGAAACTGGTAAATTGCTAAATGCTTATGATATAAAGAAAAAATTAATAGCGTGTCATGAATTTAATCAAGAAAAAGTTAAATCATATGTAGTTAAGGAATTAAAAAATGGTTTAAATATTGGTTTAGTTACAGATCAAGGTACACCTATTATAAGTGATCCCGGATTTGTTATAGTAAAAGAAGTTATTAATAACTCTTTTAACGTGATAAGTCTTCCAGGAGCAACTGCTTTTGTGCCTGCTTTAATAAATTCAGGGATAGAGCCATCACCATTTTTGTTTTATGGATTTTTAAATGCTAAGTCTTCTAAACAGAAAAAAGAATTGGAAAAATTGAAGAAAGTACCTTATACTATGATTTTTTATGAGGCACCCCATAGAATAAAGGAAACGTTAAAAAATATGTTGGAGATATTCGGAAACCGTAATATTTGTCTTGAAAGAGAAATCTCAAAAATACATGAAGAAGTTTACAGAGAAAAAATTAGTGATATAATATCCATTGCCAATTCTTCTGAATTGAAGGGAGAATTTGTTCTTGTAGTAGAAGGAAATCATGAGGAAGTTAGCTTTGATGACTTAACTATCAAAGAACATGTAGACTTATATCGAAATGATGGATTAAGTACGAATGAGGCTATTAAAAAAGTGGCTATGGAGAGAAATGTAGCAAAATCTGTTATTTATAAAGAATATCATGTGGGGAGTGATTAAATGAAATTAATAGTTGGATTGGGAAATCCTGGAAAAGAATATGAACATACAAGACATAATATAGGTTTTGAATTTTTAGATTATTATATAAAAAATTTAAATTTATCTAATCCACAATGGTCTGAAAAATTTAATGGATTATATTTTCAGACAACTGTATTAGGAGAAAAGGTTATATTTTTAAAGCCACAGTCTTATATGAACTTATCAGGTGGTGTTGTTAGGAAATTTGTGGATTATTTTAAAATTCAAATTGAAGATATTTTAATTATATCTGATGATATGGACCTAACTATTGGGAATTTTAAATTAAAAGATAAAGGTTCTTCTGGAGGACATAATGGATTAAGAGATATAGAAAAACATTTAAATACTCAAAATTATAAGAGATTAAAAGTAGGTATATCTAAAAATAAATTTGGTGATACTAAAGATTATGTATTGGGAAAACTTTCACAAGAAGAATTAAATATTATTTCTGAGTGTTATCATACATTAGTTACTGTGTTAAATGATTATTATGTGGAAACTTTTTCAAATCTAATGAATAAGTATAATAGAAAAAATAGGTGAAATATATGAAATTTTTTGATCTATTTAATGTTCAACTAAAAAATAACATGGGTATTTCAGGTATTACCGATGAGTTTTTTTGTGTTTATTTATGCAATATACTAAAAAAATATAATAAATCTATTTTAGTAGTTGTTAATTCTATTTATGAAGCTAATAAGTTATATCAGTCTCTTACAAATTATACAGATAGTGTTTGCTTATTTCCTATGGATGACTTTTTAACAAGTGAAGCTTTAGCTATTAGTCCAGATTTGAAAATTTCGCGTTTAGAAACTTTAAATTCTATTATTTATAAAGATAAGAAAATAGTACTAACTAATTTAATGGGATATTTGCGATATTTACCCAAAAAAGATACTTATATGAAACATTGTTATCATTTGAGTATTGAAGAGGAAATATCACCATCTAATATTGTGGAAAATTTAGTTTCCAGTGGTTATGCAAAGACAACTATTGTAAATAAAACAGGTGAATTTGCTATTAGAGGTTACATAGTAGATGTATTTCCAATTGGAGAAGAATATCCTATACGAATTGAATTTTTTGGAGATAATATAGAATCTATTAGACATTTTGATATTGATACTCAAAAATCTATAGACAAAGTAAACGAAGTAGAAATATTTCCGTATTTTGAATTTATAACAAATAAACAGGCTGATCCAGAGCATTATGGTAAACAAAAATATTTACCATTATATGAAGATGTTTGCAATATTACTAGTTATTTGGATAATTGTATAACAATTTATAAAGATTACTTGCAATTAGAAGTAGATTATAAAAACATAGAAAAAGAAATTCTAGATTATAGGAAAAGTAGTGATACAAACTTTTATAAGGATTATATGTTTTCCTTAGAATTGATGAGGAAAAATACTGCCTTTCTAATGTATTATATGAGTATTAATAATATAACTACTGCGAAGTTGTCAGATGTTATAAATTATAATGTTCATACTATTCAAAAATTTAATGAGTCATCCGAGAAAATTAATGAGTTTATTAGAGACAAAATTAGTAATGACTATACAGTATTAATTTGTTTAAAGAAATATCAATTACGCAAAATATTAAATATTTTAAATATGAAAATTGTGGAATCTTCTTTAGATAATATTATATTAAATCAGGTTAATTTGGTAGATTCTGAAATTTCACAAGGATTTATTTATAATAAAATTGTCATTTTGACTGGAAATGAATTATTTAATAATGTCGAACAAAAAAAGAAATTCCGTACAAATTTTAAATACGGAATAGGAATAAAAGATATAACAAAATTGTCTATTGGTGATTATGTTGTTCACAGTATACATGGAATTGGAATATATAATGGTATTAAAACTTTAACTTCCTCTAATATTTCAAAGGATTATTTAGAAGTTCTTTATCAAGGAACAGATAAAATTTATATTCCTGTTGAAAGAATTGATTCGTTATTTAAATATTCTGGTCAAGAGGGAGTAAAACCTGCTATTAATAGATTAGATAGTACACAATGGGAAAAGACAAAAACTAGAGTTAAGAAAAAAATCAATGATATGGCAGATGAACTTCTTAAAATATATTCTGAACGTGAGGCTCGTCGTGGATTTGCTTTTTCTAAAGATTCAGATTTATCTATTAGCTTTGAAAAGGCGTTTGAATTTGATTTAACAAAAGATCAAGAAAGGGCTATTAAGCAGATAAAAGATGATATGGAAGCTTCTTCTCCAATGGATAGATTATTATGTGGAGATGTTGGATTTGGCAAAACAGAAGTAGCTTTTGTTGCTTCCTTTAAGGCAATATTAGATTCAAAACAAGTGTTGTTTTTGTGTCCAACAACGATTCTTTCTAGTCAGCACTATGAAAATGCTTTAAAAAGATTTAAAGATTTTCCAGTATCGATAGCTTTATTAAATCGTTTTACATCGCCAAAAGAAGTGGAAAGAATTGTCTCTGGATTAAAAGATGGAACAATTGACATGGTATTTGGTACGCATAGATTATTGAGTGATGATATTAAGCCTAAAGATTTAGGATTATTAGTAATTGATGAAGAACAACGATTTGGTGTTAAACATAAAGAAAAAATAAAACAATACAAAGTAAATGTTGATGTATTAACATTAACGGCTACACCAATTCCTAGAACATTGCAAATGTCTTTGACCGGTATTAGAAGTTTGTCTTTAATTGAAACTCCTCCTGTTAATAGATTTCCAGTACAAACTTATGTAGTTGAAGAGAATGCACAAATTATAAAAGACGCTATTTATAAGGAATTGGCACGTGATGGACAAGTATTTTTGTTATATAATAGAGTTCAATCAATAGAAGAAGAGTTGTTTAGAATACAGAATTTAGTACCAGAAGCTAGAATTACAATAGTACATGGTCAAATGAATAAAAACGAATTAGAAAGTAAATTATACGACTTTATTAATCATAAATATGATATTTTGATTTGTACAACAATTATAGAAACAGGTATTGATATACCGAATGTTAATACCTTAATAGTAATAGATGCTGATAGGTTTGGACTAAGCCAGTTATATCAAATTAGAGGTCGAGTTGGTAGAAGCGATAAGTTTGCTTATGCTTATCTAATGTATAAACCTTATAAAAGTTTAACAGATACAGCTATTAAACGTTTAAATGTAATAAAAGAATTTACAGAATTAGGAAGTGGATTTTCAATTGCCACTAGAGATTTGTCTATTAGAGGAGCTGGTGATTTATTAGGTAGTGAACAAGCAGGATTTATTGATTCTATAGGTATAGACTTATATTTAAAAATGTTAAACGATGAAGTTAATAGACGTAAAAATATACTTAATAATGAAGAAGAAAATGATTTCTCTAAACCGTTAATTAATGTTTCTACACATATTGATGATTCTTATGTTGGAGAAGATGAATTAAAAATAGAAATTCACAAAAAGATAAATGAAATTAATTCTGAAGAGAAGTTTAATGAGGTAAAAAGTGAATTAGAAGATCGATTTGGAAAATTAAATGAAGAATTAATTATTTATATGTATGAAGAATGGTTTGAAAAATTAGCTATTAAAGTTAACGTAAGAGAAGTTAATCAAACAAAGAATTCCATAGAATTAATTTTTGATAGTAATTTTATAAAAAGTATAGATATGGAAAAATTATTTGTAGATTCTTTTGAAATCAGTAATATGTTTCGCTTTTTAAGTAAAGGAACAAACTTAGTAATTGTATTAGATATAATAAAATTAGAAAAGCATCCAATTTATTATTTAGTACAATTTTTAAATAAAATCTTAGAAAATTTAAATAATTCTATTGACTAATTATAAATTAATGGATAAATTTAATATGCTAGGAGAGTAAATTATGGAAGATACGTTGGAAAAAATAAAAATGCAGCATTTTGAAACTTATAAAAGCGCTATATTAGAAAGTATTAGAAATAATACAAATGTTTTGACAGATGAAGATATTACATCATTATTAAAAAAGCCTCCTCTAGATTCTATGGATGTGATTAAGTCTAGATTTTTAACATTAGCTAAGAAAAATAAGATAATCTTAAATACAGAGTCTCTTAGTAAAATATTAGATGAATATAGAAAAAATTTGCAAAAATGTATTAATAAAATAAAAAAATTACGTACAGATAATTTAATAATAATTGTTCAAAATTTTGATAATAAAAATGGTGATGTAGTAATTAAATTATTAAAAAAAGACTTTAATTCCATTAATAAAAATATAAGAAAGCTGTTGAAAGAGCAATTTACTAACTCAAATGAACAGTTTATAAAAAAAATAAATACTGTTTTTCTGGAGAGTACTCCATCAGAAGTAAAAAATAAAATTATATCTGATATTACAAAATTTATTTTAGGAACTTATCAAAAGCAGATATTTGAAAATATTGATATTAAGATATTAATCAAGGATACTACATTAATTAATATTGTTAAAGAACAAACAGAAAGATATTTGTTTACTTTAAATAATTCAAGATTATTTAAAGATAATATTTAATAAAATACTAAGTCTATAAGGTTATCTTGTAGACTTTATATGTATATGGAGGTAATTATGTTTATAGATACACATTGTCATTTGTTAATAGAAGATTATAAAGATATAGATTTGGTTATTAAAGAAAATAGAGAAAATGGTATTTCTAAAATTATTGTTTCTGGTTGTAGTTACGAGTCAATTATAGAATCTTTGGAATTGTCTGAAAAATATGAAGATCTTTTTATAACAATAGGATATCATCCATCAGAGGCAAAGACGACAGATAATAATAGATTGTTATTTTTGGAAAGTAAGTTAAAAAATAAAAAAGTTGTAGGAATAGGAGAAATAGGATTAGATTATCATTATGGGAAAGAGGATGAGAAACTTCAGAAAAATTTATTTGAACATCAGTTAAAACTTGCTGAAAAGTACCAATTACCTGTTGTTATCCATTCAAGGGATGCTACTATGGATACAATTAATATTTTAAAAAAATATAAAGTAAAGGGGATTATTCATTGTTTTAGTGGAAGTATAGAAACTGCTAAAATTTATATTTCCATGGGCTTTTTACTAGGAATTGGAGGAGTTATTACTTTTAAGAATAGTAACCTGTATAAGGTTGTGGAAAATGTTGGACTAGAACATATCGTTTTAGAAACAGATAGTCCATATTTAACACCTGAGCCTTTCCGAGGTAAACAAAATAGTTCAAAGTATATTCCAATTATTGGGGAAAAAATATCTAACCTATTAAATATTCCGGTAGAAGAGGTAGCTAGAATTACTTCTAATAATGCTTCTAATATATTTGACTTGAATTAGTTTTTATGATAATCTTTATTTATAATAGGGGTATTATAGGGTGGTGCTTTTATGCATAAAAGGAAATATGTAATCGTCTTTATTATAGTAATTATCATTATATTTTTTTTGATGCTATGGCATGAGAATATGGTTAATAAAGATAAGTCTAAAGCAATTCGCGTTTCTTCTAGTTATAAAAATGAAATAAATTTAGTCGATTCTTTTCCAATGAGTGATAGTATTGGCAAAAATATGGTGTATGATGAAGATAACGTAAGTGTTCAAGGATATTATGAATTTGAAGTAGAATCCACAGTTTCTTATAAAACAAAATATGAAATTTATGCTATGGAACAATATTATAGTCAAGCGATTCATCCAAATTATATAAAAGTTTACTTGACAGATGGAGATAATGTTCCTATTGAGGGATATGATACTTTATCTGTTCCAACTTTTTATGATTTAAAAAATTCTTTTCATTCTATTGGTAAGAAGATTTATAGTGGAACGTTAAACCCAAATGAGAAGAAAAAATTTATTTTAAGAGTCTGGGTAAGTGATGCTTATTCTATAAGTACAATTGAGAAAAAATGTGGAATGCTTGTATATGTGGAGGCAAAGTAGAGTATGAAAAATAAAAAAAGTAAATGTTCAAAAGGTGTATTAATAAGTTCTATTATGGTTATTTTATTAGTAGTTGTTGGTGTTTTTGTTACCATGTATGTTTATACGACTGCACCAAAAACTATAGTTACTGAAAAAGTAGATGGTGGTAGTATTTATTTAACTTATAATGATGATTTTTGTGGTTTAACCGTTTCTAATTTAGGATTGCTTTCTGATGCTAATGGAATGAGTAATAATATTGCTGATTTCTATTTTGATTTTACAATTGCTACAGAATTAGAGGAAGCTCAAAAGATTTCATACGAAATATCAATTGTGCCAGATAAAAATTCTACCGTTGATGATAAATATGTAAAAGCTTACTTAGAGAAACAAAGTAGTGGTACATTTACATCTGTATTAAATCCTACATTTGTTACTTTATCTACAAAAAAGTCTGAGTTAGGTACCCCAAAAGGTTCAATGGTTTTATATTCTGAAGAAAAGACTAAATCATCTACAGATAATTATCGTTTAAGATTGTGGGTTTCAGATGAAAATTTAGTTTCACTTACAGAACAAGATGTTATATCTTATAAAATTGTTTTAAATGGAAAAGCATCTTAGATGCTTTTTTTTTCATATAAAAGTCTAGTAAATATCAAGTAAATTTATTTTATAAGTAAATAACTATATTTTTTTTGTTTTTTTTATTATAATTAATATAGGTGATAATATGCAGGTGCAAGTGTTAAAGTATAATTATTCATTAAAAGATACTATTTTATATTTTTTATACTTTTTTGGAAGAGCTTTATTTATTGCTTTTTCTGTGCTAGCATCCGTTATTATATTATTTATTTTTGCAATTGTTGGAGATTGTGCATATCATTGGCATAAAGGAGAAAATGTTGTACCTTTATTTGGTGGGTATGTTATTATCACGCAAAGTATGGTGCCAACAATTATGGTAAATGATGCGGTATTAGTGAAAAGAAGTAGTAAAGAAGAGTTAAATGTTGGAGATGTAATTACCTTTAAGTCATTAGATCAAAGATATGA
The DNA here is from genome assembly GCA_947165195.1 of uncultured Bacillota bacterium. Taxonomy (GTDB): domain Bacteria; phylum Bacillota_I; class Bacilli_A; order RF39; family UBA660; genus RUG14891. The sequence goes on along the minus strand of CAMUZJ010000001.1, from coordinate 23,869 downwards.
AGGATTAACTATTACGCATAGAATTGTTGGTACTCAACTACTTTCTAATGGCGATACCGTTTATAGAACAAAAGGAGATAATAATCGATTAGAAGATGCATCTTTAGTTATGGAAAATAGTATTTATGGGAAAGTAATATTAAAATTACCTAAATTTGGGTATATTCAACAATTTTTAAAAACACCTATAGGTTTCTTATTATTTATTATAATGCCAATTATTTTAATAATTTTATTGAATTATCAAAATATAAAGGACAAATTGAAGCTGAAAAATTAAAAGACTTTACTGTTCTTTTTTTTTATGATATTTTATGATATATTTTTGGTGGTGATATTTGTGGAAAAATATTCTGTAACTTTTAAAAAGAAATTTGGACAAAATTTTTTAAAAGATGTAAATATTGTTAAAAAGATAGTAAAAACAGCTGATATTAAAGAAAATTCTCTTGTAATAGAAGTAGGTCCAGGGGGAGCTATTATGACACGAGAATTAGCAGAGGTTGCTACTAATGTATTAGCTTATGAAATAGATAGTGATTTAAAAGATGAATTATTTTCTAGATTAGATGGCTATCACAATGTGGAAATTATTTTTCAAGATTTTTTGAATTCTAATATTGAGCAGGATATTCAAAAATATAATTTTGATAATATATATTTTGTTAGCAATGTTCCTTATTATATTACAACTCCAATTCTTATGAAGATAATGAATTCTAATATTAAATTTAAAAGAATTGTTATGATGGTTCAAAAAGAAGTAGGAGATAGATTTTCTACCTTTCCAGGAACAAAGGATTATGGCTCTATTACGGTATTATTAAACTATTTTTATGATGTAAAAAAAGAATTTTATGTTTCAAGAAAACAATTTATTCCACAACCAAATGTGGATAGTGTTATTGTGTCTTTTACTGAAAAAGAAGATAAGTTATCTTTAAAAAATTTTGATATATTTCAGAAGTTAATACGAGATAGTTTCCAATTCAAAAGAAAAAACTTAAGGAATAATTTAAAAGGATATGATTTGGATTTAATTTTATGTATTTTAAAAGAAAATGGATTTGATTTAAGTGTTAGAGCAGAACAGTTAAGTGTAGAAGTGTTTGTTGAGATTGCCAATGCTCTTTCTTAGAATACTTCTTTTTTTTTTTGCATATAATTTTATGGAGATGAGAACCATGAATTTTAAAATTGGTGATTATGTAACTAGAATATCCCATCAAAATGATGTTATCTTTAAAATAATAAATATTGAAAATAACGTAGCATATTTAAAAGGATTAAATCTACGCTTGATGGCTGACTCTTTTCTAAATGATTTAGTAATTGCTAATAATGTAAATATAAATGATGAGGATATTATTGATGATAGTTATCATTCTTTAGAATTAAATAGAGATGAATACTTTTATCTTCCAGGAACTATTTTACATGTAGATGGGGATGAGGAATATTTAAGTAGATGTATGAATTTTTATAATAAAATGAAAGTCAAGGCAAATGGTATTTATGTACCAGAGCCAGAAATGTCAACAAAAATTTATTCTTTATTAGAAAAATTTCATCCTGATATTTTAGTCTTAACTGGTCATGATGCTTTATATTCTAAAAATAAATATAAGGATAAATTATCTTATCAAAATTCAAATAATTATATTGATGCTGTTAAGGAATCAAGAAAATATGAAAAGAATCAAGATAAACTAATTATTATTGCAGGAGCATGTCAATCTGATTATGAAGATTTAATAAAAGCAGGAGCAAATTTTGCTTCTAGTCCTAAAAGAATTAATATTCATGCTCTAGATCCAGCAATAATTGCTGTTTCATTAGCCTTTTCTGATAAAAATAAAAGTATTGATCTAATCAATATGATTAATAAAACAAAATTTGGTAGTGAAGGGATTGGTGGAATTATAACAAACGGAACAATGTATGTGGGGTATCCAAGATGATGTTAAATAAAATAAAGCGGCAAGTAGAAGAAAAAATAGGTAAAGAGCTTATTTTTAGATTTAATGGGTCAAGAAATCAAATTGAAGAATTTAAAGGAGTTGTAAATGCGACTTATTCAGCCGTTTTTACTATTATGGTTGATAATTATGGGGTTCGTTCTTTTTCTTATAGTGATATATTAACAAATAATTTAGAAATAGTAGAGTAGAAGTGTCTACAACCGTAAAATCTGTTGCATTTTCAAATTTAATATATTAAAATTAATTTATAAAGTATATTATACTTTAGAGGGAGGATATTTACATGAAAATAACATCTGTTAATGTACGTAAAATTGAAAAAGAAGGTTCTCGTATGAAAGGAATTGCTTCTGTTCTTATTGATGACAGTTTTGCTGTACATGATATTCGTATAATTGAAGGAGACAACGGTTTGTTTATCGCAATGCCAAGTCGTAAGACTGCTGCAGGTGGATATCGTGATATTGCTCATCCAATCAATCCAGAGGTTCGTTCAATGTTTGAAGATGCTATATTAGAAGCTTATAAGAATGCTCCTGAAATAGAAGAAACTAACGAAGACGCTTAGGCGTTCTTTTTTTTGTACATTTTACATATATTTTATTTACTTGCATATAATGGATTAGGAGGAAAATATGGAAAAGCAAGATAATTCTATAAGTAGTTATAATCATAGTATTAATTTACTAGAAAGAAAAAATTTAATTATTTCAGGAGTAAAAAAAATTGATAATTTTGATAAAAAGCAATTTATTATAGAAACAATAATGGGATATATGATAGTAAAAGGAGAGGGATTGGAATTATTGAAATTAGATACTATACAAGGAAATGTTTCCATTAAAGGATTGGTAAATAGTATAACTTATGTGGAAGAATCTAATAAAAGTTCTAGAGATGATAGTATATTTAGCAGGTTATTTAAATAATGGAATTAAAAATACAATTCAGTTTAATGTTAATATCATTTATATTTGGAATCATATATTCATTATTGTTTAAATGTTATAATAAAATAACGATTAGAAAAAAATTTAAAATAATATTTGATTTTATTTTTAATATATTTTTCTTTACTTTGTTTTCTATTTGTTTATATCTATTAAATAGGCTATATTTACATGTCTATATTATTATATTTTTTTTACTGGGATTTTTATTATGTATTTTTTGTGTCAACAAGAAAAAAAAGTAGTATAAATTCTTGTCTATAGAAATTTTCTAACTTATAATATATTTTGATAAGGTAGGTGGATAAGATGGCTAAGTGTAGGCAAAACAAGCAAAAAAAGAAACGACGCATGCTATTATTAGGTCTTACCTCTATTACTATTATTATAGTTATGAGTTTAACAATAGGAAAATATTGGATAAGTATATATAATAAGTATCAGGAAAAGAAAGAATTAGAAGAAGAACTTGTATCTTTACAAGCTAAAGAAAAAGAATTGCAACTAGATGCTAAAAAGCTTCAAGATACCGAATATATAGCGAGGTATGCTAGAGAGAAGTATTTGTATTCTAAAGATGGAGAATTTATTATAAAAATTCCTGAAGATGAGTAATTTTTCATCTTTTTTTCTTTGGATTATGTTATACTAGATTTGGCATAGGGAGGTACTATGATTAAAATTGATAAATTTTTTAAGTTTAATAATGGAGACATTATAGTTGTAGGTTGTTCAACAGGTCCTGATTCTATGGCTTTAATAGATATGTTATTAAGAGTAAGAAATAAATATAATTTATCGCTTATTGTTGCTCATATTAATCATAATATTCGTAAAGAAAGTTATGAAGAAGCTGAGTATATGAAAAAATATTGTGAAGATAATCATTTACTATTTGAAACAATGGTTATAGAATCATACGGAGATGATAATTTTCATAATGAAGCACATAACATAAGATATAATTTTTTTGAATCATTAGTAAATAAATACAATGCTAATTACTTAATGACTGCTCATCATGGAGATGATTTAATAGAAACTGTTCTTATGAGAATAGTAAGAGGCTCTAATTTAAAGGGATATAGTGGTTTTAAAGAGATAGTTGATAAAGGAACTTATAAAATAGTTAGGCCATTAATACGATTTACTAAAGAAGAGTTAAAAAATTATGATATGGTACATGGTATTAAATATTATGTTGATAGTTCAAATGATAAAGACAAATATACTAGAAATCGTTATAGAAAATATGTATTACCTTTTTTAAAAGAAGAAGATAGAGGTGTTCATACTAAATTTTTAAAATATAGTGAGACCTTAGATGAAGTTAATAAATATATAGAAAAAGAACGTAAGAAAGTAATTGGAAGAGTTGTTATTAATAATAAAGTACAAATAGATTTATTTTTAAAAGAAGAAAAATTTATGCAAAAAGAAGTTTTATATTATTTAATGAATGAATTTTATAATGATGAATTGATTCTTTTAAATGATAAACATATTGATTTGATATTAAGTGTTATTAATAGTAAAAAAGCAAATTGTTATGTAAATTTACCTAATGATGTAGTTGCTAGAAAATGTTATAATACATTAGAAATTGCTAGAGTAACAGAGATATTGACAAATTTTGAAATAGAATTTGATAATATTGCTTTTTTACCTAATAAGCATTTTATACAAAAAATTCCAGAAATAGATTGTAACAATAATTTTATTTGTAGATTAGATAGTAGTGAAGTTACTTTACCATTGATTATAAGAAATAGGAGATTTGGAGATAAATTTCATATAAAAGGTATGGAAGGAACTAAAAAAGTAAAAGATATATTTATAGATAGTAAAATTCCTAAGAGAGATAGAGATTTATGGCCAATTGTAACAGATTCTAAGGGGAAAATTGTTTGGATACCCGGAATAAAAAAATCAATATTTGACAAAACAAAGAATGATAATTATGATATAATACTTAAATACAGTTAAGGAGGGAAATTTTTTAGTGAAAAATAATATCGATAAAAAGGCTGTAAAAAGAGGTTTGTTACCATATTTATTTATTGCATTAATATTTGTTGGTATATTCTTTTTTGTTAATGTAATGAATAAAAAGGTAAATGTATTAACTTATAATGAATTTATGAATTCCTTAGAAGAGGAAAAGATTACGGAATTAGAAATTGTAACAAGAGGTAGTGGATATACCTATGAAGTTAGAGGTACATTAGAGGGGTATAAAACAGATGAGACTTTTTTTGCTCGTTTACCATTAAGTGAACAAGTTATGAAAAGAATAGTAGAAGCTAGTGCTGACCAAAGTTTTAAAATGAATGTAAAAGCAGATCCAGAGTCTTCATCATTCTTACTTATTTTAGTAAATGTATTACCATTTGTTATTTTTATAGGAATTGCTTTTTGGTTATTTAGTCGTCAAGTATCTGGTAATAAGAGCTCACTAGACTTTGGAAAAAGTAGAGCTAAACTTAATCCAGATACCAACAAAGTTACTTTTGAAGATGTAGCAGGTGTTAAAGAGGAAAAAGAAGAATTAAAAGAGTTGATTGACTTCTTAAAAAATCCAAAGAAATTTCAATCTTTAGGAGCTCGTATACCTAAAGGAGTGTTATTAGTTGGTCCTCCAGGAACTGGTAAAACATTACTTGCTAAAGCTGTTGCTGGAGAAGCTGATGTTCCATTCTATTATATAAGTGGTTCTGATTTTGTAGAATTATTTGTAGGTGTTGGAGCAAGTCGTGTTAGAGATATGTTTCAACAAGCAAAAAGAAATGCTCCATGTTTGATATTTATTGATGAAATAGATGCAGTTGGTCGTCAAAGAGGTACTGGTTTAGGTGGAGGTCATGATGAACGTGAACAGACATTAAACCAATTACTTACAGAGATGGATGGTTTTGGTGCAAATGAGGGAATTATTATTATTGCTGCTACTAATAGACCAGATGTATTAGATCCAGCTTTATTAAGACCTGGAAGATTTGATAGACAAGTAACAGTTAATCTACCAGATGTAAAAGGTAGAGAAGAAATTCTTGCTGTTCATGCTAAAAATAAAAAATTAGCAGAAGGTATTACTCTTAGTAATTTAGCAAAGAGAACACCAGGATTTAGTGGTGCTGATTTGGAAAATCTTCTTAATGAAGCTGCATTACTTGCAGTAAGAAGAAATAAAGAAGTTATTACAATGAGTGAAATTGATGAAGCAACAGATAGAGTTTTAATGGGTCCTGCTAAAGCTTCTCATAAGTACAGTGAGAGTGATAGAAAATTAGTTGCTTATCATGAGGCAGGTCATGCTGTTATAGGATTGAAATTAGCTCATGCTAATGATGTTCAAAAAGTTACTATCATTCCAAGAGGAACTGCTGGTGGTTATAATATGATGGTTCCAAGTGAAGAAAAAATGTGCTCTACTAAGACAGATTTATTAGAAGAAATTACTGGTTTATTAGGTGGTAGAACAGCTGAAGAAATTGTCTTCGGAGAAATTACTACTGGAGCACATAACGATTTTGAAAAAGCAACTAAGATAGCTAGATCAATGGTTACAGAATATGGTATGAGTGATTTGGGACCTTTACAATTTGAACAACAAGAAGGTAGCGTGTTCTTAGGTAGAGATTATAATAAGTCTCAACATTTCTCAAATGAAGTAGCTAATGAAATAGATATGGAAATGAGAAAGATTATTAATGACTGTCATAAAAGAGCAGAAGAAATTATTAAAAAGAATAAAGATTTATTAAAATTAATAGCTGAAGCTTTATTGGAATATGAAACATTAACCAAAGAACAAATTGATTATCTTGTAAGTAATGGTAAAATGCCAGAAGAAGATAATGAAAATTATGAAGCTATGTCTATTACGAAATTACGTGAAATAGCAAAGGAAAAAGACATTAAGAATTATTCTAAAATGTCAAAGAGTGAATTGTTGAAAGAATTAAACGGATAGTTTAGTTCTTTTTTCTTGCAAAAGTATAAAAAAATATTATAATATAAGCAGTGGAGGAGTTTTAATATGGCTAAAAAAATAGTAGATAAAGAAAATTTAAAAAATTTAAAAAATAAAGGTACTGGTTTTATTGATGAATTTAAATCTTTTGTACTTCGCGGCAATGTAATGGATATGGCTGTCGGAGTTATTATTGGTAGTGCTTTTTCTAGTATAGTTACAGCTTTAACACAAGATTTTATTAATCCGCTTATTAATGGTATAGGTGGAGCAGAAATTGGTGGCTCTATCAAAATATATGGTGGACAAAAGCTTTTATATGGTGATTTTATTACTTCTGTAATTAATTTTATCATTATGGCTTTTGTATTATTTGTTTTATTGAAAGTGGTTAATGGGATTGTGGAATTAGGTAAAAAGAAAAAAGAAGAAGCTCCAACTAAAAAGAGTGATGATATTTTATTATTAGAGGAAATAAGAGATTTATTAAAAGAAAAAAATAGTTCTAAATAATTGGTGATTTTATAAAATGGAATGGAATATAGGAAATATTAAGATAAAAAATCAAGTTGTTTTAGCACCAATGGCAGGAATATGTAATTCTGCTTATAGAAGAATCTGTAAGGAAATGGGCTGTGGCTTAGTCTATGCGGAAATGGTAAGTGATAAAGCTATTTTCTATAACAATAAAAAGACCATAGATATGTTATATATGACAGAAGATGAGAGACCCATTAGCCAACAGATATTTGGTAGTGATAAGTCTTCTTTTGTAGCTGCTGCTAAGTATATATATGAAAATATGCATCCAGATATTATAGATATTAATATGGGATGTCCTGTTCCTAAAGTAGCTGTTAGAGCTCAAGCGGGTTCTTATTTGTTAAAATCACCTGATAAAATATATGATATTGTTAAGGCTGTTGTTGAGTCTGTTCCTATTCCTGTTACTGTTAAAATAAGAAGTGGATGGGATAGTGCACATATTAATGCTGTAGAAGTTGCTAAAGTAATAGAAAGAGCAGGTGCTAGTGCTATTTGTGTTCATCCTAGAACAAGAAGTCAAGGGTATAGTGGAAATGCAGATTGGAATATTATAAAACAAGTAAAAGAAGCAGTTCATATACCGGTAATAGGAAATGGTGATATTAAGACACCTGAAGATGCTAAGAAAATGTTGGATTTTACAGGTTGTGATGCTATTATGATAGGTAGAGGTGTTTTAGGTAACCCTTGGCTTATCAAAAATACAATTTCTTATTTAGATGGATTTTCTTATCCAGCTGTTACTTTATCAGAGAAAATAGATATATGTTTGAAGCATTTTGATTATTTATTATCTTTAAAAGACGAAAAGGTAGCCTGTTTGGAAATGAGAAGTCATATCCCTTGGTATTTTAAAGGAATTCCAGGAGCAAATATGGTAAAAAATAAAATATTTGAATGTAAAACAGCTAAAGAAATAAGAACAATATTATTAAATTTTAAGGAGAATAAAAATGGAGAATAAAGGGAAAAAAGCTAGATTTATAGAAAGATTATTAGCATATTTTATAGATTTTGTTGTTGTAGTTATTTTATCTACTATTTTATCGTACCCATTTACAGCAAATAGTGTTGAAAATGTTCAAAAAATAAGTAGTGAAATGGATTCGCTAACTGAACAATTTTATTCCAACGAAATAGATGCGAAAACTTATATGTTGGAAGCCCCTTCCTTATCATACGAATTGTCTAAGGTTCAAGGAGCTACAACTTTAATCACAATATTTATTTATATAATGTATTATATTGTTTTTCAATTTTATAATAAAGGTCAAACAATTGGCAAAAAACTTCTTAAAATTAAAGTTGTTTCTAATAATGGTGACTTAACAATGAATCAACTTATTTTAAGAGAATTATTAATATATAATATATTAATTGCTATGATTGAAGTGACTTTAATGTCCTTTAATGTTGGAAGTTTTACTTACTTTTATGTAGTAGGTACATTAGAATTTATTCAAATTATATTTGTTTTAATTAGCGTATTTATGATAATGTTTTCTAAAAATACAAGAGGATTGCATGATTGTATTGTAAAAACAGATGTTGTTAAAATTTAAGAGGAGGTAATTTTATGAGAGAATTAAGTGAACAAGAAGTAGTGAGAAGAGAAAAATTAAAGGAAATATCAAATCCTTATCCAGAAAGATATGAGACAAATTATGAAATATGTGATGCTAGTCAGTTAGATGATGGGGTAACTGGAGTTAGAGTTGCTGGAAGAATTGTATTAATGCGTAAAATGGGTAAAATGAGTTTTTTAACAATAGGTGATATAAAAGGAAAAATTCAAGTATCTGTTAAAGTTGATATGATTGGTGAAGAAAAATATCAAGAATTTAAATCTAATTATGATTTAGGGGATTTTATTGGTGTGGAAGGAGAAGTTTTTACAACGCATACAGGAGAAAAAACAATAAGGGCCAGTGAAATAACTTTTTTAGGAAAAGCTTTAAAACCATTACCAGAAAAATTTCATGGAATCGAAGATATAGAAACTATTTATCGTGAAAGATATTTAGATTTAATTATGAATGATGATAGTAAAAAGAAATTTTTATTTAGAAGTAAGTTTATTAGAGAATTAAGAAATTATTTAGAAAATAAAGGATATATAGAAATAGAAACTCCAATATTAAATAATAAAGCAAGTGGAGCTTTAGCAAAACCTTTTATTACTCATCATAACGCTTTAGATATCGACTTATACTTAAGAATTGCTCCAGAAACTTATTTAAAAAGAGCAATTGTTGGTGGATTTACTAAGGTATTTGAGATTGCTAGATGTTTTAGAAATGAAGGAATTGATGCTACTCACTTACAAGACTTTACAATGATAGAAGGATATGTTGCTTATTATAATTATAAAGATAATATGAAATTCTTAAGGGAAATGTTACAAACTATCATTATGAATTTATTTGGAACTTTAAAAATAACAATCGAAGATAAAGAAGTAGATTTAAGTGGGGAATGGGAAGTTGTTAGTTTTAGAGATTTATTACTAAGATATAGTGATATAGATTTAAAAATTTATGATACGAAAGAGAAGTTGTTAGAAAAAATTCGTGAAGAAAAGCTAGAAATTGATAGTGAAACTCCGTTAGAAGAATTAGGATATGGAAATTTAGTGGATCAACTTTATAAGAAAGTTGCTCGTGTTCATATAGTTAATCCAATATTTTTAACAGAACATCCTGTTAGTCTTAGCCCACTAGCACGTGCTAATGATGATAATCCTGAAATTACTGATCGTTTTCAATTGGTTATTAATGGAGCTGAAATTATTAATGCTTATTCTGAGTTAGTAGATCCAGTTGAGCAAGAAAAGAGATTAGTAGAGCAAGCTAGATTAAAGGCAAATGGTGATGAAGAAGCTATGCCTATGGATAACGATTATATTTCTGCAATGGAATGTGGAATGCCTCCAATTAGTGGTTGGGGAATGGGAATTGATCGTGTAGTTCAATTATTAACAAATTCAACAAATATTAAAGATGTTATATTATTTCCATTGATGAGACCGCTTCATGATGATGAGAATCTTGATTAATTAAGATTCTTTTTTTCACTAAAATTTCAGAGAAATCTATTTTGTAGTACTTGTAAATTAAATTTTATGTAGTTATAATGATATTAGGAGGTTAATTATGAAGAAATATAATATAATTAAAGTCGTTCTTGTAACAATTTTAATTTTAGTATTTCTCACTTGGCTATTACCAGCTGCAAGTTTTTCAAGTGAATATACTGAACAAGGGCGCATTCAAATGGGATTATTTGATTTGTTCAACTATCCTATAACAGCATTATCTTATTTTGGTTATATATCTCTATATATAATCATGATTGGTGGATTTTATGGAATCTTATATAAAATACCTGCATACCGTACTTTATTAGATAAGATTTCATCATCATTTGCCAAGAAAAGTAAAGTTGTAATACCTATTATGATTCTCTTAATAGCAGTACTTGTTTCTGTTTGTGGATTACAACTAGGCTTATTATTATTCTTCCCATTCATTGCTTCAATAATTCTATTAATGGGATATGATAAAATTGTTGTAGCATTAACTCTTGCTGGTTCTACTGCAGTAGGATTAGCAGGTACTACTTATGCTTATAGCAATGTAAGTATCTTAAACTCTTTATTACAAACAGAATTGAATGATAATATGGGAGTTAAAGTACTAGTATTAGTTCTAGGATTAGCACTATTAATCATTAATACTTTAATGTACATGAAAAAATCTGGAATTGTTAAAAGAGAAGAAAAAATTGTTGAAAAGATAGAAGTTAAAGTTGATGAAGTAGAAATCGAACAAGATGATATGGAATTAGAAGAAGATGTTGAAGAAGAACCAGAAGAGAAAGAAGAAAAGAAAACATCTCAGAAAAAATCTACAAATAATTCTAAAACTTCAAAAAGTAAAACTACTAAAAAATCTACTGGTAAAAAATCAACTAGTAAGAAAAAATCTTCTAAATCTAGTAAAAATAATAAAGCAGCTATTACTGGAGAAGAAGTTATTGTAGTTAAAAATGTAAAAGATGATGATGATTATTTGGTTCCACATGGTGATAATGACAAACATTCTATTTTACCTATTATTTGTAGTTTACTTGGTATGTTTGTGATTTTGGTATTAGCTTTCGTTCCTTGGACAAATGCTTTCCAAATAACAGCTATGCAAGATGCTACAAGTGCTGTAGTTAATTTCCAAATATTTAAATTCCCAATATTCTCTAAAATATTAGGTACTTTCCACACATTTGGTGATTGGATGATTACTGATATGATAGTTGTTATGGTAATTGTTACTTTATTGTTATATATTATATATAACATGAAGATAAATGATGTATTTGATGGATTTGTTGCTGGTGCTAAAAAAGCTCTTGCTCCTGCCTTCATAGCATTATTAGCTTACACAGTTTTAGTAATTACTACATATCATCCATTCCAATTAACTATTTATAAGGCAATTTTATCTTTAACAGATGGATTTAATGTATTTACTTCTACTTTTGTAGTTGTATTATCAACTATATTTAATTCAGATCCTGCTTATGTATTCCAATCAACAATACCATATTTATCAAGCTTAGTATCTGATAAAGAAGTTTATCCAATTATAGAAATATTATTCCAATCTGTATATGGATTCTCAATGTTATTCTCCCCTACAAGTTTAGTTTTAATGGCAACATTGGCTTATCTAGGAGTATCTTATAAAGAATGGTTAAAAGCAATTTGGAAATTGTTAGTAGAATTTTTAGTTTTATTATTAATATTATTTACAATCTTAACTTTAATTTAGTAAATAATATCGAGTGCATATGTGCACTCTTTTTTCTTTGTTTTACTTTTTATCATAATGATGATATAATTTAGGCGGGTGATTTTATGAGACTATATAATACTTTAACAAAAAACGTTGAGGAATTTAATCCGAGGGTAGAAGGTGTTGTAAAACTATATACTTGTGGTCCTACTGTTTATAATTATGCACATGTGGGTAATCTTCGTACTTATATTTCAGAAGATATATTACAAAAAGGTTTAGAGTTTTTAAATTATGAAGTTATAAGAGTTATGAACATAACTGATGTAGGTCATATGACTAGTGATGCAGATGCTGGAGAAGATAAGATGCTTAAAGGCGCTAGAAGAGAAGGCAAAACAGTATATGAAATAGCTGAATTTTATACAGATGCATTTTTAAGTGATATGGAGAAATTAAATATAAAAAAGCCAAAAATTATTGAAAAAGCTAGTTCTCATATTAATACTTATATTAAGATGATTGAAAAAATGTTAGAAGATAATTTTGCTTATATTTCTGGAGGTAATGTTTATTTTGATGTTAGTAAAGCTAAAGATTATTATAAACTTTCTGGAAAAAATCCTGATGACTTATTAGTAGCTGTTAGAGATACTGTTGAAGAGGATAACTTAAAAAGAAATCCTTTTGACTTTGGTTTGTGGTTTACTACTTCGAAATTTGAAAATCAAGCTATGAAATGGGATTCTCCATGGGGAGTGGGATATCCAGGATGGCATATAGAATGTTCTGGAATAGCTTGTGAATTTTTAGGAGATTATGTAGATATCCACTGCGGTGGTGTAGATAATATTTTTCCGCATCATACAAATGAGATAGCTCAAAGTGAAGCATATTTAGGACACTCTTGGTGTAATTTCTGGTTTCATGGAGCACATTTAAATGATCAAACTGGTAAGATGAGTAAATCTAATGGAGAATTTTTAAAATTATCTGTATTAGAAGAAAAAGGATATTCTCCTCTCGATTATAGATTTTTCTGTTTGAATAGTCATTATAGAAATACATTGGTTTTTAGTTATGATTCTTTAGATATAGCTAAAAATTCTTTAAATAAATTAAGAAAAAAAATTCAGTCATTATCTAAAGATGGGTTAGTAGATAGTCTAAAATATGATAAATATGTTAGTTCTTTTGCAGAAGCTATATCAAATGATTTAAATACTGCACAAATGATAACTATTGTTTATGATGTTTTAAAAGACGCCGAGATTAATGATAAAACTAAATTTGAATTAATTGATAAGTTTGATACAGTTCTATCTTTAAATCTTACATTAATAGAAAATCAAGAAAAGATAGATCAAGAATTGAAAGAATATATAGAAAAGAAAATATTAGAACGACAAGAAGCAAAAAATAGTAAGGATTTTGTAAAAGCAGATTTCATTCGAAATGAATTATTAGAAAAAAATATTAAATTAAATGATACTCGAGATGGAACTACTTATGAAGTAATAGACTAGTTAGGAGTTATATGCAGACAAAAGAAATTAATAGTTTAGTATTAGCTTATATTGGTGATACAGTATATGAAAATTATATAAGACATTTTTTAGTGTATAAAGGTATAGGAAATGTTAATGAACTACAGAAAGAAGCAGTAAAGTATGTTAGCGCTGTTGCTCAGGCAAAGGCTATAAAAAAAATGTTGGAAAATAATTTTTTAACAGAAGAAGAAATAATTATTTTTAATAGAGTAAGAAATAATAAAAATCATTCTCATCCTAAAAGTTGTGATATTATTACTTATAAATATGCTACAGGATTAGAAGGATTAATTGGGTATCTTGATTTAGAATCTAATAATAGACGTATTTTAGAAATAATGAATTATATAGTTGGAGATTAATATGTTAATTTATGGAAAAAATGTTGCAAAAGAAATATTAAAAAAGAAGAAAAAAATTAGAAAAATTTATTTGCAAGAAAATTTTTCTGACAAAGAAATAAATTCGCTTATAGAAAAAAGTAATTTGGAAGTAGAAATTTTAAAAAAACAGAAACTTGATAATTTGTCTAATGGAAATCATCAAGGTATAATTTTAGACATCCCGGATTATAAATATAAACAATTGGCAGAAATTATCAAGGAAGAAATTAACTTTATAGTTATACTAGATCATTTAGAAGATCCTCATAATTTGGGAGCGATTATTCGTACTTGTGAAGCTGCGGGAGTGGATGCTATTATATTACCTAAAGATAGACAAGTACAAATTAATTCTACTGTTATGAAAACTAGTGTCGGAACTTTAGATCAAGTTAATATTGTTTCTGTTACTAATATTTCAAATACTATCAAAGAACTGAAAGATAATGGTTTTTGGATAGTGGGAACTTCACTAAATAATAGTGTTGATTATAGAAGTGTTGATTATTCAGGAAAAATTGCTTTAGTGATTGGAAATGAAGGATCTGGTATGTCTAAATTAGTAGAACAAAATTGTGATTATATAGTAAAAATACCTATGTATGGAACAACGAATAGTTTAAATGCATCGGTTGCTGCTGGTATTATGATTTATGAAATTATCCGTGATAGAAAGTAGGATATATTGGAATATAAAGATATTAATGATTATGAACTATGTTATATGGTTAGGGAAAATGATGATGATTCATTAAATTTACTGTATAGAAAATATAATAATCTTATTTATAAAATTTGTAAAAAATTTTATATAAAATATCAATATATAGGTATAGAATTTGAAGATTTAATGCAGGAAGCTAAAATAGGCATTTTAAAAGCTTTAAGAGGATATAATGATGAAGAATCTTTATTTTACACATATCTCAATATTTGCGTAGAAAGACAATTAATAACCTATTGTAAAAACTATAATAGTTTAAAAAATTATCCTTTAAATTATTCATTGGGAGAAGATAACTTTTTGAAGCTTTCTACGGATACCATACAATCTAATAGTTTAGAATTATTATTAATAGAAAATGAGTGGTTTTTAGAATGTAAAAATTTATTAAAATTTAATCAAAGTATTATTTTTGAGTTACGGTATAATAATTTTACATATAAAGAAATTGCTATATTATTAGATATAAAATTAACTACTGTTGACGGTCGAATACAAACGATTAGAAAAAAGTTAAAAAACAATTTAAAATATGTTAATTAAATTGTTTTTTTTTGCTTTTTGATTTAAAATAAAATTAAGATAGGTGAATTATATGAATAATAATAATCATGTAAATAATATGACATTAAAAGACTGGTGGTATAAGAGTGAACATCCTAGTTCTCAAAAAAGACAAATGTTTTTATATATAGATTTTGCTATGAGATTTGTTCATTCTAAGGGATATTGTGTTAAAACATTTGATCCTAAAGAAATTGAAATATTAAATAATAGTATTGATCAAATAAAATTTAATTATTTAATAGAAATGCCAGAAGAAGCTGCAACAAAAACAAAATTAATGAAAGAAGATATTTATAATTTAGCATTATTACAAGTAGGTTTATATTGTTTCTCTGCAAATAATTTTTATAATATGAATTCTAATTTTGTAAAAGAGAACTTTGATAAATTTGTACCCGTTTTGCCAGAGACAGATATACCTTATCTTCGAGGAATAATAGAACGTAATGCAAATGTTTACTTCACTGAATTTGAATTAGAGAGAATAAAAAGAGAAGATAACAACTTGCAAAAAGAAATTGAAGTTTTAGATAATAAAAATGAAATAGTTTTGAAAAAAAATTTAGAAAAAAAATATAATGATTTTTCTAATGATAAAATAAATAATGTTATATATAAGCAAATAATTAAAAATAACGAATATCAAAAACTTAAAAATTCAGCGTTTGTAAGTATTTTTGTTTATCCTATGATATTTGTTATATTGATCGGCATTTTAGCAGTTCTAGCAATTGTCTTTGATTTATTTTCTATATAAATTTAATTGACATTTTTGAGTAATTATGGTATTTTTATGTTGTAAGCACTCGGAAGTGTTTTTTTTTGAAATAATAGTGAAAATAGGTGATAAGATGTCAAAAGAAAAAGAAAGTAAACAAATAAGTAAATCAAAGGCTAAAAAGGATCAACCTAAAAAGAGTATGTGGGTTAGATTCAGAATATTTTTACATGGAGTTCGTAGTGAATTTTCTAAAGTACATTGGACTTCTGGAAAAGACTTAGTTCGTTATTCTATTGCGACTATAACATTAATTATATTTTTTGCAATATTCTTTTATGTATTAGACATTATATTTGCATTAATACAATCATTATTTTAGAGGGGAGAGGTTGAAATGGAGAAACAATGGTATGTAGTTAATACTTATTCTGGACATGAGAATAAAGTTAAAGAAAAGCTAGAAATGAGAGCTGAATCTATGGATATGAAAGACTATATTTTCAGAGTGGTTATTCCAGAAGAAAAAGTAGTGGAAGTTAAAGATGGGGTTACAAAAGAAAAAGTTAAGAAAATGTTTCCTGGCTACATTTTAGTAGAGATGGTAATGGCAGATGAAGCTTGGTATGTTGTTAGAAATACACCTGGAGTAACAGGATTCATTGGCTCAAGTGGTAAAGGAGCTAAACCTACACCTTTGCAACCAGCTGAAGTAGATAAAATTTTAGGTGGTATGGGAATTAGTAGAATTGATGTTGATACAGAATTAACTCCAGGTACTAAGGTTAAAATAATAGCTGGACCGTTCAATGGAATGTTTGGTAAAGTTGATTCTGTTGACTTACCTAATCAAAAAGTGTTGCTATTAGTAGATTTATTTGGTCAAGAAACTTCAGTGGAAGTAGAACTAAATCAAATAGAAAATGCTTAAAAGTTGTTGATTTTTATAAATTTATATGATATTATTTTGGTGCTATATTTGTTTAATATAGATTTAGTGGGAAGCATGGTTATGATTTAAAAGCGGTAATCAAGCTATTTGTACCACTCGCGAAAACTAAAAATATAGGAGGTGTTTTTCGTGGCAAAAGAGGCAATTAAAAAAATAAAATTACAAATCCCTGCAGGAAAAGCTACACCAGCTCCACCAGTTGGAACAGTATTAGGTCCAGCAGGAATTAATCTTCAAGATTTTTGTACAAAGTATAATGATGCTACTAGAGATAAAATGGGAGATGTTTTACCAGTAGAAATATCAATATACGATGATAGAAGTTTTGATTTCGTAATTAAAACTCCACCTACAAGTTTCTTACTTAAAAAATATGCAAAAGCTGCAAAAGGTTCTACTAAAGGATCTAAGGAAGTTGTTGCAAAATTAACAGATGCTCAATTAACTGAAATAGCAGAGATTAAACTTCCTGATTTAAATGCATATACATTAGAGGAAGCTAAGAAAACTGTAGCTGGTACTGCAAAAAATATGGGAATTGCTATTGAAGGTCAAGAGTAATTTCTGATTGAAGAAAATTATTTATAAATAATCCTATGGATTCTTATCCAGTGGGAGGAATCGAAAAATCCGCTTAAACCACATAAGGAGGAAATACTATGAAAAAGAGAAGTAAAAAATATGTTGAAGCTGTTTCTAAAATAGAAAAAAACAAAGCATATTCAAAAGAAGAAGCTGTAAAATTGGTAAAAGAAACTTCTATTAGTAAGTTTGATGGTTCAGTAGAAATATCTATGAGATTAAACTTAGATACTAAAAAAGCTGATCAACAATTAAGAGGAGCTATTGTTTTACCAAAAGGAACAGGAAAAACTAATAAAGTATTAGTAATAGCAAGAGGAGAAAAGGCTAATCAAGCAAAAGAAGCAGGAGCTGATTATGTTGGTGATGTTGATATGCTTGAAAAAATCGAAAAAGAAAATTGGTTCGATTTTGATACAATGATAGCTACTCCTGATATGATGCCACTTCTTGGTAAATTGGGTAAAGTTTTAGGACCAAAAGGTTTAATGCCAAATCCTAAGACTGGTACTGTTACTATGGATGTTGCTAAAGCTGTAGAAGAAGTAAAAGCTGGTCGTGTAGAATATAGAACTGACAGTTTTGGTAATATTCACGGAGTAATTGGTAAAGTATCTTTTACAGAAGAAGATTTATTAGTTAACTTAGAAGCTTTTGTTGCACATATTTTAAGAATTAAACCTGCTACAGTTAAAGGTGAATATGTTAAAAATATTTCTATTTCAGCTGCAATGGGTCCTGGAATAAAAGTTGAAAATAGTTTTGACAAATAATAAATTTTAGTGTATGATATAAGCAATTTGTTGGTGCCATAGACAGTAGGTGCAAAAAGTAAATCCTACCGAGGACTTTAATAGATATTCGAAAAGCCCTTGGTATATTATCAAAGGCTTTTTATATGGCATCCTTAAAAATAAATTAAGGAGGTGCTTTATGGCAAGTGCAAAAATTTTAGAGCAAAAACAAGCTGTAATTGATGAAATTAAAGAGCGTGCTTCTAATGCTAAGACTATTGTATTGTTCGATTATAGAGGAATTACCGATAGTGAAGCAAAAGAATTACGTATTAAATTAAGAGAATCAAATTCAGATTATAAAGTATATAAAAATACTTTAATGGCTCGTGCATTTAATGATTTAGGTATTGATCTTAATGAAAGTTTAAATGGTCCTAGTGCTTTTGCATATGGAGATGATCAAATTGCTCCAATTAAGACTTTATCAGAATTTGCTAAAAACCATCCAGCATTAGTTTTAAAAGTAGGAATTGTTGATGGAGAAAAAGCTGATCAAGCTAAATTAGCTGAATATGCTACTATCCCTTCACGTGAAGGACTACTTACTATGCTTGCTGGTGGTATGATTGGTATTGCAAGAGATTTATCAATCTGCTTAGACTTGTATAGTCAACAAAAAGAAGAAAATTAATTAGTTTAATAAAATAAGGAGGAAAAGAAAATGGCTAAATTAACAAGAGAAGATTTTATCAGTAGTTTAAAAGAAATGACTTTATTAGAAATTAAAGAATTAGTAGATGCAATGAAAGAAGAATTTGGTGTTGATCCATCTGCTGTAGCAGTTGCTGCACCTGCTGCTGGAGCTAGTGAAGATGCTGCTCCAAGTACTGTAACAGTATCAATTGCTGCTGCAGGAGTTGCAAAAGTTGCTGTAATTAAAGTTGTTAAAGAAATTACTGGTTTAGGATTAAAAGAATCTAAAGATATCGTTGATAATAACGGTGTTGTTAAAGAAAATATTTCAACTAGTGAAGCTGATGAAATTAAAGCTAAGCTTGAAGAAGCTGGAGCTACTGTAGAAGTTAAATAATTTAACTTCTTTTTTTTGAAACTTCTTGACTTTTAATTTATATAATATTATAATTTAATTACTAATAGTATGTAGATTATTTGAATATTTATAATCGTTTTTTATGTTTGAATGAATCTTACCGTTCCTATTAGTTATAATATTTGAAGAAGGAAACTTCAAGCAACAAAAGGCTATAAAGAAAAATGATCTTGTTTATAGCAACCTAAACCATAGGGAAAAAATTTTATCAGAATTTTTTCTCTCAAAAAAATATTTTCTCTAGTATTTAATATATTTATAAAATAAAAAAATTATAAAGGTATTAAATATGACGGAAGAATAAGAAAGTTAAAACTTGTTTGTTATTTTTTTGGGTATACAGTGTGATCATTTGCTGTATATTTTTTTTTTTTTTGCTGTTGACAAAACAAAAAATATATATTAAAATTAGATTGTATTCTAGATGATATTTCAGGTTATTGTAATCACTTGTCTTTTGGTGGTTGCAATAATAATGAAATATCAGCTCTTAAAGGTTTAAATTTTGTTGAGACTAGAATATGAATATTATAGAGAGAAAGAAAACTCTTAACGGTAAGTGTGTTTGTAATATTACTGATAATGATGTTATGAATACTTAAAAAACTCGGTCACTTTAGTGACTTTTTTTATTTTAATTTTTTCTTGCGTAATTTATATAAATATTATATAATGAATTTGTATCAACTTTTTTTGAAAAAAATATTGACTTTAAAGTATTTTTGAGTTAATATATCTTGCGAAAGGAGATAACTATATAATTTTTGATATGGTTATCTTTTTCTTTTTTTAGGTTCGAGGCGATTAAATGGGACAATATTTTAGTAATGAGAATTTACCAAGTAATGTAAAAGAGCATACTTTCTTTCTCCTTGGTACTAAGTTTCTGTTTCTAACAGATAATGGAGTATTCTCAAAAGATGGTTTGGATTTTGGCAGTAGACTTCTTCTTGAAACAATCCCGCTTGAAGAGGTTGGAGGCAAAATTCTTGATATGGGTTGCGGTTATGGTGTTTTTGGAATTGTTTTAAATAAAGTTACAGGAGCTAATGTGGATATGGTTGATGTAAATCATCGTGCAATTCACTTAACACAAAGAAATATTATGGGTAATCATTGTTCAAATACTAGAGTGTTTGAAAGTTTTACTTATAGTAATATAGATTCCAAATATACTTCTATTGTTACCAATCCTCCGATAAGGGCTGGTAAAAAAATTGTCTATGATATAGTGATGAATGCTAAAGATTATCTAGAAAAAGACGGGAAGCTTTTTTTAGTTATTCGAAAAGAGCAAGGGGCTAAATCGTTAATAATCGACTTAAAAAAATGCTATAGTGAAGTTAATATACTTGAAAAGAAAAAAGGTTTTTATATTATAAAATGTTCATTATAATATTGAAATTAATTATTGTGGGGTGAAAGAGTGGCTTTTAAAATAGTTAAGAGTGGTGATTATAGAGAAAGAAGAAATTTCTCTAGAATTAGAAATTCATATGAATTAAAAGATTTATTAGAAATTCAAAAAAAATCATATAAATGGTTTATTGAAACAGGAATTAAAGAAGTTTTTGAAGATTTATTTCCAGTAGAAAACTTCTCAGGTACTTTATCTTTGGAGTTTGGAGATTATCATTTTGATGAACCAAAATATTCTATTAAAGAGAGCAAAGATAGAGAAACTACCTATGCTGCACCTTTAAGAGTAGAAGTTCGTTTATTTAATCGCGAATCTGGTGAAGTAAAAGAACAAGAAATATTTATGGGTGATATGCCAATTATGACTGATAGTGGTACTTTTGTCATAAATGGTGCTGAACGTGTTATTGTATCACAATTAGTACGTTCTCCAAGTGTTTATTTTAATCATGAAATTGATAAAAATGGACGTGAATTAATAACTTCCCAAGTAATACCAACTAGAGGAACATGGCTTGAGTTTGAAACAGATGCACGTGATGTATTGTATGTAAGAATTGATAGGACAAGAAAAGTAGCTCTTACTACATTACTTAGAGCATTTGGTTTATCAAGTGATGAAGATATTTATCAAATGTTTGGTGAAGATGATTATTTAAAAAATACCATAGCTAAAGATTCTACTAAGAATACAGATGAAGCATTAATTGAGATTTATGAAAAATTGAGACCTGGTGAACCAGCAACTTTAGATTCTTCTAAGAATCAAATTATTACTAGATTTTTTGATGAATTTAGATATGATTTAGCAAAAGTTGGACGTTATAAATTTAATCGTAAACTTAATGTAGTTGATCGTTTATTAGGTCAAAAATTAGCTGAAGATATTATTGTTGATGGAGAAGTAGTTTTTGCTAAAGATGTAGAAATTACGAAAGCAAATATTGAAAATCTTAAAGAAATTTTATCTAACGGTTATGGAATTGAAGAAGTATTAATTAATGATGAATTAGATGAGTATAATAAAGTACAAATTATTAAAATTATTGATCCATCTGATAAAAAGAGAGTTATTAAGGTTATTGGTAATGATCAAAGCATTGATGTTAAGCGTTTAACAATTTCTGATGTTTATGCTTCTGTATCTTATTATTTAAACTTATTACATGGTGTTGGTAACTTTGATGAAATAGATCATTTAGGAAATCGTCGTATTAGACAAGTTGGTGAATTACTTCAAAATCAATTTAGAATTGGTGTTTCTAGAATGGAGAGAGTTATTCGTGAAAGAATGACTACCCAAGAGATGGAAGAAGTAACTCCAAAAACATTAATTAATATTAGACCTGTTACAGCAGCAATGAAGGAATTCTTTGGTAGTTCACAATTATCACAATTTATGGATCAAACTAACCCTATTGCTGAATTAACTAATAAACGTCGTCTATCTGCTTTAGGACCTGGTGGTTTATCAAGAGATAGAGCTGGTGTAGAAGTTCGTGACGTAAACTCTTCTCACTATGGAAGAATTTGTCCTATTGAATCTCCAGAAGGACCTAACATTGGATTGATTACTTCTTTAGCTAGTTATGCAAAAATTGATGAATATGGATTTATTATGACTCCATATCGTAAAGTTGTTGATTGTAAAATTACAGATGAAATTTGTTATTTAACAGCTGATGAAGAATTAGATTATATTATTTCTGAATCGACAGTTGCTACTAGTGAAGATAATATAATTATTGAAGAGCAAGTTAATGCCCGCTTTAGAGGAGAAAATATTTTAGCAAAACCTGAGCAAGTAGATTTTATAGATGTTAGTCCACAGCAAGTTGTTTCTATTACAACGAGTTGTATTCCGTTCCTTGAACATGATGATGCTACTCGTGCTTTGATGGGAGCTAATATGCAACGTCAGGCTATGCCATTAATTAAAACAGAAGCTCCATTTGTTGGAACAGGTGTTGAATATATTGCTGCAAAAGATTCTGGAGTAGAAGTAGTTGCAAGAAATGATGGTATTGTTGAATATGCAGATTCTAAAAAAATTGTAGTAAAAACCAAGGAAGGAAAAGATACTTATAAATTAGCTAATTTTGAACTTGGTAACTCTAGTATGTGTATGCATCAAAGACCTATTGTTCATGTTGGCGATAAAGTAGTAGCGGATAAAACAATTTTAGCTGATGGTAACTCTACAGATAAAGGTGAATTAGCATTAGGTAAAAATATGACTGTTGCTTTCATGACTTTTAACGGATATAACTATGAAGATGCTGTCATATTAAATGAAAATTTAGTAAAAGATGATAAATATACTTCATTACATCTTGAAGATTATGAAATGCAATGTCGTGAAACAAAATTAGGACCTGAAGAAATTACAAGAGATATTCCAAATGTAAGTGAAGAAGCTCGTAAAAACTTAGATGAAAATGGTATTGTAACAATAGGTACAGAGGTAAAAGAAGGAGATATCTTAGTTGGAAAAGTTACTCCAAAAGGTATGGCTGAACTTACTTCAGAAGAAAAATTATTACATGCTATTTTTGGAGAAAAGACTCGTGAAGTAAGAGATACATCTCTTCGTGTTCCACATGGAGGAGATGGTATTGTTCATGATATTAAAATTTATTCTAGAAAAGATAACGAT
Source organism: uncultured Bacillota bacterium (assembly GCA_947165195.1). Classification (GTDB taxonomy): domain Bacteria; phylum Bacillota_I; class Bacilli_A; order RF39; family UBA660; genus RUG14891. The sequence goes on along the minus strand of CAMUZJ010000001.1, from coordinate 229 downwards.
GAATTACCAGCTGGTGTTTCAAAAGTAATTCGTGTTTATATTATTCAAAAACGTAAGATTCAAATTGGAGATAAAATGTCTGGACGTCATGGTAATAAGGGTGTTATTTCTCTAATCTTACCTCAAGAAGATATGCCATATTTACCAGATGGTACTCCAGTAGACATTATGCTTAATCCACAAGGTGTTCCTTCTCGTATGAACTTTGGACAAATTTTGGAAATTCATA